>JBFHRB010000075.1:0-13253 GCA_041591915.1 Nitriliruptorales bacterium | reverse complement strand
GGCGTCGCGCGGTCGATCATGGAGCTACGTGGGGTGGTGGGCCCTGACGCGGCCCGCCGCTGCGCGCAGCGGCGCTCGCCCGCACTCGCCGCGGCGCTGCTCGAAGCCGTGGACGCGCTCGAGGCGACGGTCGCCTCCGGCGACGTCGTCCAGGCCCAGCACCGTGCCCTCGACGTCTGGGACCGGATCGTCGACGGCGCGGACAACATCGCCTACCGGCTGCTCTACAACGGACTGCGCCAGACGTACACGAGCCTGCTCGAGGTGTTGACGCACGTCCTCGCGGACGAGGTCGGCGATGTCGCCGGGCACCGGGCGATCGCCGACGCGGTCGTCGCCCAGGACGCCGATGCGGCTGACGCTGCGGCGCGGGCGTTGCTCGCTCGCGGGCAGCGCGCCGTCTCCGCCCTGCTCGACTCCCTGGAGGTCTCCTCGTGACGAGCGCCCCCACCGCCGTGCCCCGAACGACGCGTGCGACCACCCCCGACCTCGGCGAGGCCTTCCGTCGCTACCTCGGCTACCCGACACCCTGGATCATCGGGGGCGCGCTCCTCGTCAGCCTCGCCGCCAGGGTCGCCGTCGGGGGATGGACGTGGTGGGACACCGCGCTCGTCGTCGTGCTGCTCGTGACCCAGCCGCTCAGCGAGTGGGTCATCCACACCACCATGCTGCACTGGCGCCCACGCCGCATCGGCCGGTTCACCGTCGACTGGGTCGCTGCTCGCGACCACCGACGCCACCACGCCGACCCGCGGCACATCCCGCTCGTCTTCATCCCACTGCCGACGCTCGTCAAGTCGCTGCTCGCCGGAGCGCTCTGGTTCCTGCTGCTCCCCGTCCCCCTGGCCCTCACGGCGATGCTGACCGTGCACGCGATCCTCACGGGCTACGAGTGGACGCACTACCTCATCCACACCGACTACCGGCCCCGACGCGCGCTCTACCGCGCGATCTGGCGCAACCATCGCCTTCACCACTACCGCAACGAGCGCTACTGGTTCGGCGTCATGAGCCCGGGTGGCGACCTGGTGTTCCGGACGGCCCCGGATCCGGCGGACGTGCCGGTCTCGCCGACGGCCACGGACCTCGCCCGCGCCGTGGGGGCGGCCTAGCCCTCGAGCACGGTCAGGATCTCGTCGCCGTAACGGTCGAGCTTCGCGGGCCCGATGCCCCGGCATCTCGAGAGCTGGACCAGCGACGTCGGCGCGGACTCGGCGATGTCGAGCAGGTGGGCGTCGTGGAGCACCGTGTACGCGGGCCGCGACTCCTCACGTGCCTTGTCGGCCCGCCAGGCCCGCAACGCCTCGAACCGCGCCTGGACCTCGGGATCGTCGGGGGCGCCCCGCTCCGTCGGCGCCTCGCGGCGGGGCCGTGGCGCGACGAGCGTGCGGCGTCCGGCGTCCGTCGTGACGGTCTCGCCGTAGCCGACGTGCAGCGTGGTCCCGCCGCGGAGGGCGAGCTTGACTCCGGACGTGGACACCTCGGCGACCGTGCCGGCGAACCCGCCGGCGACGGTGAGCGACAGCCCGACGTCGGCGACGACCGAGCCGTCATCGCCGTCCGCCGTGGCGGGGAGTGCCGGCTGAGACTGCGGCGGTTGCTGTGCCGGTGGCTCGACGTGCGCCGGCGCCGCGGTGACGAGCTCCTGCAGGAAGGGCGAGGCCGCTGCGCTGTTCGCCACCACGGCGAGCCGCGAACGGCAGCGCGTGACCGCGACGTGGAACACGCGGCGCTCCTCCTCGTGGTCGTCGGAGAGCCGGTGCGGCAGTAGGCCGGCGTTGGCGGCGAAGACCAGGACGTCCTCCCACTCCATGCCCTTGACGCGGTGCACGGTCGACAGGGTGACGCCGTCCGGGTCGCCGGGCACGCGCAGCTGGTCGACGAGCCACTCGCGGAAGGTGCCGGGGTCGGGGTGGAGGGCGGCGAGCTGCTCGAGCGCGTCGAGGTCGTCGCCGTGGCTCGACCCCTCGGGGCGGGTCCGGGAGGAGTCGAGCGTGTCCATCGCCTCGCCGAGGCCGATCCGGTTGCGGATGATCCACAGGCACCGCTGCGTGTCCGCGCCCGCCGTGATCGCGTCCGTCAGGTGGGCGATGTCGTCGCAGTAGCCGGCCAGCCGGTCGCCCTTGCTGCCGTCGAGGAACGCCGCGATCTCGCGGAGGCCGTCGAGGGTCCACGTCCTGCGCTTGCGGAGCTCCTCGCGGACGGCCGTGATGACCCGCCGGGAGGGGCGTCGGAGGGTCTCGTGGACGTCGTCGCGTCGCATGCGTTCGGGGTCGAGCCCCAGCCGCAGCCAGGCGAGCGCCGTCCGCAGGCCGGTGCGGCCGAGCGTCTGGGCGTCGAGTGGGGCGGTGTGCGGGATCCCGGCATGTGTGAGGGCGACCTGGATCGGCAGGAGCGCCGAGTTGACCCTCGCGAGCACGGTGACCTCCCTGGCCTCGCGCTCGCCGTCCAGCCAGTCGGCGAGGACGGAGACCGCGCGGTCGGCCATCGCATCGCGCTCGACGCGGTGGATCGCGATGTCGTGGTCGGCCGGGACGCGGCCCGGGGCGGGGCGGATGTCCTTGCTGATGCGCCGCCGGTTGTGCCCGAGCAGCGTCGACGCGTGCTCGACCACGGTCGGCGGGCAGCGGTAGTTCACCTCGAGCGCGTACTCGCGGGCGCCCGGGAAGTGGTCGTCGAAGTCGATGAGGAAGTCCGGCGTGGCACCTGCGTACTGGTAGATGACCTGGTCGTCGTCGCCGACCCCGAAGACCTGCAGGGCGGGCGAGGCCACGAGCCTGACGAGCAGCAGGAAGGCCGGGGTCAGGTCCTGGAACTCGTCGACGAGCAGGTGCTGGCCGTGGACCTGTACGCGCTTCCGCAGGTCCGGGTCCGCCAGGAGGAGTTCGATGGCGCCGTAGATCTGTTCGTCGAAGTCGATCGCGTTCCGACGCGCGAGCTCCTCGCGGTACCGCGGGAAGAGCTCGGCGAGGCCGTCCACGTCGTCGCGCTCGGCCTCGACCGCCTGCGGGTCGCGGAGCCCGAGGCGGATCTCGGCCAGCGCCTCGAGGTAGGGCTTGAAGGGGTCCTGGTTGGGGACCTTGCCCGTGGTGACCAGCCGGTCGAGGATGGAGCGGACCTCGCGCTCGTCGATGACCTCGCGTCGCTCGACCTGGTTGCAGATCCAGAGGCCGAGCGAGTGCAGCGTGCGGATCGATGCATCGAGGTCGGTCGTCCGGTCGCGCATCTCGGCTGCGGCGCGCGTGTTGTAGGCGACGGCGGTGACGATCCGCGGTTCGTAGGCGCGGTCGCGGAGCAGGTGGCGCAGGCGTGCGGTGAGGACGCGGGTCTTGCCCGAGCCGGCCGGCGCGATGATGCGGGCGGGCCCCGCAGCGTGGCGAACCGCGGCGAGCTGGTCGGGCGCGAGCTGCTCGGTCGGCTCGGGGGCCGCACCGACGGACAGCCTGCCGAGCATCAGCGATTCGCGATGCACGACGGCGGCCTCGACCCCCACCGGGCCCCGCGGACCGCCGTCGATCCACGCCGGCTGCCCGTCGGGCAGGACCACGTCCGTCGCGGTGCCGGTGGTCGCGCCGAGCGCGGCCGCGTAGTGGGATGCGAGGTGCCACTGGGGCGCGCCGGAGCGCAGGTCGTAGTTGTTGGCCCAGACGAGGAAGAAGAGGCGCTCGCGGTCGAAGCCGAAGTGGCCGCCGAGGCTGTACGGGGGCTCCGTGCTGGCCTCGGGCTCGCGCAGGGCCTCGTTCGGCACCGCGAGCTCGACGACCACGCGGTCTCGCCGTGCCCAGGCCCGGTGGAGCACGTCGGCCGCGTGGCGCGGGGTGGCCAGCACCTCGTCGTCGACGCGGACGTGCACGGCGTCGGCGAACTCCGGCGGGACGTCCGCTCCCGGCCCGATGACGATCCCGCGGCCGAGGGCGGCCGGCCCGGGGTACACGGCAGCGCCCGCGCGCTGGGAGGGCGCTGCGGTCACGGTGTCGGTCACGGCTGGCGGGCTCCGGTCATCACCCGCAGGCTACGACCCCGGTGTGACGCCCCGGCGCACGCCGTCCGAGCCACTCAGCTCGCGACCTCGGTGCTGTCGTAGGCGTACGTGCTGCCGTCCCACACGTACACGTCGGTCGACCAGGCCGAGGCGGGCAGCGGCGAGTCGTCGCAGGTCGCGTAGATCTCGGCCCGCCCGTCGCCGTCACGATCCGCGATCGTCGCGCCGAGGACGCCGTACGCGTTCCCGCCGTCCGCGCAGCCGCCGTCCGCGATCACCGGCGCGAGCCTCTGGCCGGTGGTTGCCCGCCACAGCGAGGTCGATGCCGCGCCCGACGACTGGCTCAGCGCGACCTCGATCGTCCCGTCGGCATTGAGGTCGGCGATCCGCAGGTCGTCGATGCGGGCGGCGCGGGAGCCGTCGGCACCCCAGGCCACTGCGTACTCCTCGCCGTCGTACCAGGCGACGTCGAGGTGGGACACGCCCTCGGAGGTGCGCACGTAGGCGAAGACGATCTCGTCGGTGTCGTCGCCGTCGAGGTCGATCGCCACGTGCTCGAGGTCGGCCGCACCGTCGGGCCGGTACTCCGCGATGAACCGAGCAGCGGCGGCGTCCGTCTCGGCGGTCTCGCCCTCGCCCTCCGTCGGCGACGGCTCGGGGGTGGGCGAGTCCTCGGGCTCGGGCGTGGCGCTCGGTCCCGGTGCTGGCTCGTCGATGGGGTCGGCCGTGATCTCGGAGCGCGGCGACGGCGAGACCTCGGGCGTCTCGGCGGTGCCGCACGCCGTGCCGAGCAGGGCGAGTGCGGCCACGAGGGCCAGCTGGCGGATGCGGGGGAAGGTGGACATGCAGCGAGGTTTCCGGGTCGTCTGAGCGGAGTCTGCCTGACCGTGGCGGGTGCCGGCGGCAGCCACTACGGCTGGTCGGCCAGGCGGTAGGTGTCGCCGTCCTCGTCGACGCGGTGCTCGTGCGCCAGCTTGGCGAGCGCCGCACGGGTCGACAGCTCGGCCGCGCCCCACAGCCCTCGGTCGACGTCGGCGTACACCACCTCCACGACCTGGCGCGGCGTCCGCGGCTCGGCCGCCGAGGCCAGGGCGGCGACCACCTGTGCCTCGCGGTACGCGCGATGGTCCAGGTAGTAGGTGATGACGGACGTCGGGTCCTCCGCGAGCTCTGGTCCGTGCCCCGGGTAGAGGGCGTCGGGGCCGAGGTCGAGGACCCGCCGCAGTGAGTCGAGGTACGCCGTCAGGTCGCCGTCCGGGTGCGCGACGACCGACGTCCCACGGCCGAGCACGTGGTCTCCGGTCAGCAGCGGTCCGTGCCCGAGGCGGAAGGCGAGGTGGTCCCCGGCGTGACCGGGGGTCGGCACGACCTCGATGTCGAGCTCGCCCGTCGTGAGGCGGTCTCCGTCCTCGAGCACGAGCCCGCCGGGGCCGGCCACCCCCGCCGTGGCGGCGGCGACGCGGCACCCGAGCGCCTGGGCCCAGGTCGCCGCGGCTTCGGCGTGGTCGACGTGGTGGTGCGTCACGAGGATCAGCTCGCACCTGGCGTCGATCTCGTCCAGCACGCCGCGCACGCGCTCGAGGTGGGCGGTGTCACGCGGGCCGGGGTCGACGACGACGGCGTCGCCGCTCCCGCGGGACGACAGCACGTACGTGTTCGTGCCGTCCAGGGTCATCGGCGACGGGTTGGGGGCGAGCACACGTGTGACGAGGTCGTCGAGGCGCGCCACCACGGGCATGGCACCGAACGCTGGCAGGTCCCACGCGCCCCGCGGGTCGCGGGGCGCAGCCGGCAGTGGCGTCGTACTCATCGCCGGCGAGCGTAGGTGGAGGGTGGCCGGGCCCGTCGCAGCGGTGGGGGACCAGCACCGACGGGCCCGGCGGTGCGCCTCCGGGGGGGATGGCGCACGACGTGCGCGGGAAGGGGAGACCCGCGACGTTGGAGCTCACGCATGGTGTTCGGAGGCCCCGCGCCCGCGGATGTGGCTAGCGGCGCTGCCACCAGCGCAGGACGAGCAGCAGGACGATGACCGCGACGCCGACGAGGGCCGCCGCCCGCCGCTGCAGGAGCGGGACGGGCGTCTCGGCGGCCAACAGGATCAGAACGGCTCCGGCTCCGTGCTGTCGGGGTGGAGCACCATGACCTGCCCGTCGCGCTGGATCGCGATCGGCTTGATCCGCCGCTGGTCGACGTGGCCCAGCTCGCAGGCGCGCAGCACGTCTTCGACCGTGTCGAAGCGCGCCAGCGCCTCGAGGTTCTTGCGCGTGGGGTAGACGATGCGCACACGTCCTTCGGCGGCCTCGTGGAGCGCGCGCGTCGCGGTGACCCACAGCGAGTCCGTCATCTCGACGTCATCGTGCCCGAGCGCACCGGCCTGGCCCTCGGGGACGGCCGCGGCGAAGAACCGCGTGTCGTAGCGCTTGTGCGGTCCGTCCGGGGTCACCCACCAGCTCCAGAAGCGGAGTGCTCCGAGATCGAGGACGAGGCCCTGCTCCTGCAGCCACCCCGACCAGTCGTACGGCTCCCCGCGTGCGGCGAGGCGCTCGCGCGCGTCGACGAAGGAACGCTCGGCCAGCGTCGCCGCATCCGGGACCTCGCCGTCTCGGCGCGCCAGCAGGACCCCGCCCTCCTCGAATGTCTCGCGCACCGCGGCGGCGAACAACCCGAGCGCGTCGGCGTCCGTCGCACCCCCCACGAGTTCGTGGGCATCGCGCGGCAGGCCGTCCCAGAGGTGCCCCGCGAGGGCGCGATCCGTCGGGTCGACCTTGCCCCCCGGGAAGACGTAGGCGCCACCCACGAAGTCGGAGTCGAGATGCCGCTGCTGCATGAAGACCTCGACGCCGTCGCTCCCGTCACGCAGGAGCAGGATGGTCGCCGCATCCACGGCGGGGCGGCTCTCGCCACGGGGGTCGAGGTCAGCCATCTCGGTGAGCACTCCGTGCAACGTGAACGGGGGTCCGTGCGTCGGATGCTACGAGGCGATGCAACCCGCGCGCCCCCCGTGACGTCCGACCTGTTGCAGGGTCGAACTCAGGGTCGGCTCGGGTGCCGGTCCGGGGCTCCTAGGGGTCGCCCCCTATGTCGCCGCACCGACGGACGTGACATCGTCACCCTGCGCGTACCGTGCGGGTACGCCACAACCGACGACAACACGAGGTGAACGGGTGTCGAGGGGGAACCGGAGCTGGTTGCTGGCACTGCTGGCGTCGCTCATGCTCACGAGCAGCCTCGGGGGCGTCGCGCGCGCGCAGGACTCGGCGCTGACCGCCCGCGAGCTCGGGCTCGACATCGCCGTCGGCTTCGGCAGCGGCCGGGTCATCTCCTCGTCGTGGACGCCGATCGAGGTCTCGCTCGAACCCACACGCCTGTTCGCCGGGACGATCACCGTCGCGACGCAGGGGGCGCCCGGTCGCCAGTCCGAGACACGCGAGGTCGAGGTCCCGGCCGGCAGCAACAAGGTCTACAGGTTCCTCGTGCCCGCGCCCGACGGCATCCAGGTCCAGTTCCGAGAGGAGGGACGCGAGCCGCTGGCCGTGGCCGCGCCCATCCGGCGCCTCGAGAGCGGCTACCTCGTCGGTGTGCTCGGCGACCTCCCGCGCCAGGCCCCGACGCTGTCGGCGGTCGCGAGCGGAGAACGGGGTGAGCTCGTCGCCGTCGACCCGGCATGGCTCGACCGGTCGTCACGGTCGTTGTCCGGCCTCGGCGCGGTCATCGCGGACCTCTCGGACCTCCGCAACCTGTCCGAGGACGGCATCGCGAACCTGGTCGCGGCGGTGTCCGAGGGGATCGAGCTCGTCGTCGTCGCCGATCGCCCGGGCGAGCTGGGTCTCGGGGCGCTCGGCCTGCCCGCCGCGCCGGCCGTCAGCGCCACGGCCACGACAGCCGAGGTGGTCGACCCGGTCACGGCGGCTGCCACGACCATCCCCGTGCTCGGGCTGGCCCCGGCGTCCGATGCCTGGGCGATGACCCCGGACCTCGCGGCCGCGAAGGACGGCGACACGGTCGTCGCGGCCACGATCGGCCACGGACTGGGCCGGGTGACGGTGTCCGGCGTGGCGCTCGGTGAGGGCGTGCTCGGCGCGGACGGCGCCTACTGGGGCACGCTCGCACAGCCCGGCGCACGCGCCCAGGGCGCCTTCGAGGGGGAGTCCGAGCAGGCGCGCATCTTCCGGATGGCCTCGGAGGCGCTCCGCAGCGACCGGCTCGGCGTGCCGTCGCTGCCGTGGCTCACCGCCTTCCTCGTCGCCTACGTCCTCATCGTCGGCCCGGTCAACGGCTTCGTGCTCTCCCGGGTCGGTCGCCGCGAGCTGGCCTGGGGCACGATCCCGGCCATCACGATCCTGTTCGCCGGTGGCGCCTTCGTGGCGTCCGCCGGCTCGCAGCCGTCGGTCGGCCTCGCCGCCGAGGCCCGTTGGTGGATCGACGGGGCGGGGAGCGAGATGGCCATCACCGCGCTGCGTTCACCCACGGCAGGCGAGCACACGATCGAGTTCCCGGGCACCGACTGGGACGTGCTCGCGGCGAGCTTCAGCGACCCGGTCGCCATCGACCGCCGGACGGGGGACACGGTGGCGAACCTCGGCCTCGAGGCGCTGCAGGTCGGCCGGGCCGTCGGTTGGCGGCGGACGCCTGACGCCCCGCCCCTGGCCGTGGAGGCGGACGTCCTCTCCGACGCGGTCGAGGTGACGATCACCAACACCTCCGGACAGCCCATCGAGGACCTCGCGCTCCGCGCCGGGACCGCGACCCAGCGCCTGGGCGTGATCGGCCCCGGCGAGACCCAGACCCACACCCTCCGCCACACGGGCGTCCTGCCGACCGTGCAGCCGTGGTTCGACGAGTGGAGCGAGATGCGTGGCTTCGACGGTGAGGTCGACACGCCCCGCTCGCTCGGCGCCCTGCTGCGCTGGGGGATCCTCGACGGCAACCCGGGCATCGTGTGGGTCACCGGTACCCAGGCGACCTCCGGCGTCGTCCCGGAAGCGGACGGACGGATCGCGGAGGACCAGGGCGCCTACATCGCCGTCGGTGTGACCCCCACGGTCCCGGCCGACGCGACCGAGGTCTCGCCGTTCGCCGTCAGCCGCTCGCTGCTGCCGTCCGGCCAGGGCGGCTTCCGGGCCGGACCACTCGCGATGGAGGGGCAGGGCGAGTTCCTGCTGCGCTTCCGACTCCCGCACGTGGGTGAGCTCGACAGCCTCGTGCTCACGCTCGACCGCGGTCGCGGCGAGGGGGAGTTCTTCCCCGAGGTGCCGGAGCAGGAGTGCTTCGAGAGCCCGATCTTCGACGAGCAGGGCAACATCGTCGGCTCGCAGGTCGAGTGCCGGGAGTTCGGCGGAGGCGGCTTCGGTGGCGCGGTCGAGCTGCCTCCCTGCCCGCCGGAGGCGATCAGCTGTTCGTTCGACGGCAACCAGTGGGAGTTCTGCTTCGCCGACGGCACGTGTGAGGTGGGCGTCGCCGACGGCCCGAACATCATCGTGGAGCCGCCCGGCAACCCGTTCGGCGGTGCGCGGGGGTTCGAGCTGTACGACTTCACGCAGCGCCAGTGGATCGCACCCTCCGGTGAGGTGGACGCGGACCGCTTCGTCGGACCGCTCGGTGACGTGTACGCGCGCAGCCGGGGCGAGTTCTTCCCGTTCGACTACTCCGGCCGCGGTGTCGGCGCACGGAAGGCCTGACGATGAGCGACGACCTCCCCACCACGCCGCCCCGCAGCGCCGAGCCGACGCCGCCCGCGGAGACCGTGGCGATGCCCACGGCCCCTCCTGACCCGACGATGCCTCCGCCGGGCACCACTCCGGCGGCGGGCAGCGACGGTGCGAGCCTGGCGGTCCGCGTCCGCGGACTGGTGAAGCGCTACGGCACGCTCAACGCTGTCGACAACCTCGACATGGACGTCCCGAAGGGCGGCGTGTTCGGGCTGATCGGGCCCAACGGCGCCGGCAAGACAACGACCATGCTCGCGGTCTGCACGCTGCTGACGCCGAACCAGGGATCGATCGACGTGTTCGGGTTCGACCCGCAGTCGGACGAGCAGGAGGTGCGCAAGCGGGTCGGGTACATGCCGGACTTCTTCGGCCTCTACGACGGCCTCACGTGCGCGGAGTACCTCGACTTCTTCGCCTCGGCGTACGGGCTCGACGCGGCCACGCGACGCCGGCAGGTCGATGACCTGCTGGAGCTGGTCGAGCTCAGCCACAAGCGCGACACCGACGTCAGCGGGCTGTCGCGCGGCATGCAGCAGCGCCTCTCGCTCGCCCGCGCCCTGGTCCACGACCCCCAACTGCTCGTCCTCGACGAGCCAGCGTCCGGCCTCGACCCGCGCGCCCGCATCGACCTGCGTGAGATCCTGCTCGAGCTCGGCCGCCAGGAGCGCACCATCCTCGTCAGTTCCCACATCCTCGCCGAGCTCGAGGAGATGTGTGACCGCGTCGGCATCATCGAGGCCGGGAAGATGCTCGCCCAGGGCACGCCGGACCAGATCCGTACGCAGATGCGGACGTCGATGATCGTCTCGGTGCGGGTGCTCGGGGGCCGGGCGGGCATGGAGCAGGCGCACGTGGTCATGTCGCAGCGTGGCGTCACCAACATCGTCACCGTGCGCGGCGACACCCTGCGGGGTGAGCTCGCGGGCGGTGAGGAGGCGGTCGCCGACCTCCTGGCCGCGATGGTCGCCGCCGAGGTCCGGGTCGTGGACTTCCGCGAGGATCGCGGGGGCCTCGAGCGCCTCTTCCTCAGCGTCACCGAAGGGATCGTGCGATGACCGCCATGAACCCCGTACTCCGGCGCGAGCTGCTCGAACGGTGGCGCGGCCGTCGGGCCTTCCTCGTCATCACGATCTACACGGCCGTCCTCGCCGGCATCGTCCAGCTCCTGTGGCTCGTGGGCCGTGCGTTCCTGCGCGAGCAGGTCCGCTTCGGGTTCGTCGACGCCGCGACCGGCCCCGCGATGGGTCGCTACCTGTTCGAGAACCTCCTCGGGTTCGTGCTGCTCCTCGTGCTGTTCATCGCGCCCGGCTACGCGGCCGCCCAGATCGCCGGCGAGCGAGAGCGCAAGACGCTGTCGCTGCTGCAGGTGACCCTCGTCCGCCCGTGGGAGATCGTGGTCGGCAAGCTCGGCGCCTCGACGGCCTGGCTGCTGCTGCTGGTGATCGCGGCCCTGCCCTTCGGTGCGGCGGCGTTCTTCCTCGGCGGGGTGACCGTCGGTGACCTGCTGCGGTCGACGTTCGTGATCGTGGCCCTCGCGGTTGCCGTGGCCGCGATGTCGCTCGGCGTGTCGTCCATCACCCGCAAGACGACCGCATCGATCGTCGTGACCTACGGGCTGGTGATGCTCCTGACCCTCGGCACGCTCTTCGCCGCGGGTGTCGAGGCCGCGATGCGCCGGTTCGACTTCGATCGGGACACCCGCCCGATCGCGCTGTACCTCAACCCGTTCTACGGGCTCGCCGACGCGGCGCGTGCCGACTCGTTCCGGTTCTCGGGCTTCGAGCTACCGAGCGTGCTGACGCCCTTCGGCGCGATCCTGCCGGATCCCGACTTCTTCGGGAACGACGTCGCGATCGCCCGCCCGGCCATCGAGCCGGCGTTCGGCCCGGACGGGGCCGTCGTCGACGACTTCTTCGAGGTGGACCCCTTCGAGGACCGTCGTCGCCGCCAGCCCGTGTGGCTGATCACGCTCAGCCTCTACACGCTGTTCGGTGTCGGTGGCTTCGTGATCGCCACGCAGCGCGTCAAGCCCGAGGTGCAGCCCCTGATCGGGCGCCGCAAGGCGGCGCGTGAGCGCGAGGCCCGCCGGGTGGCCGCGGGTGTGCCCCCGGTCGGGGCGCCCCCTCCGGGCGGGGTGATGATCGCGCCCCTGCCGGAGGACCTGCCGCCGCCTCCGCCCCCTCCGTCCGGACCGGACGGAACCTGACATGCGCCCCATCCGTCTGACTCCTCGGAGGGAGAACGCCGATGCCTGAGCCACAGGTGCTCGACCGGCCAGCTCTGCCGGAGACGACGCCGCACCTGGATCGCGTCGTCGCGATCGCTCGCCGCCGGATGCGCCTCAACCGCGCGCTCGCGCTTGGCGCGCCGACGCTCATCGGTGCCGGCATCGGGCTGATCGTCTGGATGGTGCTCGGCCGCCTCGTCCTCCTGCCCGATGCCGAGCTGGCCATCTGGGTCGCCGCTGGCGTCGCCGTGGTCGCCGCGCTCGGCGTCGGGATGCTCACCCGCATCCCGGCACGCTGGGCCGCGTGGGCTGCTGACCGCTGGCTGAGCAGCCGCGATCGCTACGCCACCGCTGTGGAGCTTCTCGAGCAGTCACGGACCGCCGAGGTGGTCCTCGGCCCGGTCGCGGTCGCGCAGGTCGTCGACGCCGAGGACGCGGCTCGCGGTGTCAAGGACCTGCCGGATCGCCCGATGGTGCCGAGCCGTCGCTACGCGACCGGTGCGGCCCTGCTGCTCGTCGCCGCCGCCCTCGGCGTGCTCCCCAACCCCCAGGACGACGTCCGGGCCCGCCGCGCGGCGGAGGAGGCACTCGTCGCCGAGGAGGCCGAGCGTCTCCGCGAGACGGCCGAGGAGCTGCGCGAGCCGGGCGACCCCCACCGTGAGGAGCTGGCGCAGCAGCTCGAGGCACTCGCCGAGGAGCTCGACGGCGCCGACATCGAGGCGGCACTCGACGCGCTCGCCGCCGAACGTGCCGAGCTGCAGCAGCAGCTCGAGGACGACCTCGCCTCGCAACGGACGGCGCTCAACGGCCTGGCCCGCGAGCTCGCTCGCCAGCCACTCTCGTCCGGCGACACCGTGCGGTCCCAGCTCGAGAACCTGGCCGCCGAGGCCGGCTCGGGCCAGCTCTCGGCCGAGGACGCCGAGGCGCTCGCCCAGCGGCTGCAGGAGCTCGCCGAAGCGCTGCAGGCCGGCCAGCCCGACCTCGCCGACGACCTCCGAGAGGCTGCGGAGAGCCTGAGCAGCGGCGACAACGCCGGTGCCGCCGCAGCGCTCGGCGCGGCCTCGGGCTCGGTCGGCGAGGCGCTGCAGCACCTCGACGCGCAGGGAGCGACCGCGGCGGCCGAGGGTGCCACCGCCGATGCCCAGCAGCGGCTGCGCCAGGGCCAGCAGAACCTGGATGCCCAGGCGCAGGGTCAGGGCCAGGGCCAGGGCCAGGGCCAAGGTCAGGGCCAGGGCCAAGGTCAGGGCCAAGGTCAGGGGCAGGGCCAGGGTCAGGGTCAGGGCCAGGGGCAGGGGCAGGGCCAGGGCCAGGGCCAGGGTCAGGGGCAGGGCCAGGG
>JBFHRB010000074.1:0-13257 GCA_041591915.1 Nitriliruptorales bacterium | reverse complement strand
TCCGGGGCGCTGCTGCGCATCCCGGCCGAGGACGCGGCGATCGCCGAGGCGGCGGTCGGTCGAGCGCATGCCGCGTTCCAGCGGATGGGGTCCGTGAGCGACCAGCAGGTCTCCGACTTCTACGAGGCCTTCGCCCGACGCCTCGAGGACGACGACGCCTTCGCGCCGATCGCCGCCGCCAACGCTGCCGACGTCGAGCGCGCCAAGGAGCGCGGACGTTCGACGACACGGCTCGTGCTCAGCGAGAACATGCGCACCGGCATGGTCGAGGGCCTGCGCGCGTGGCGCGATGCCGCGTCGGGCCGCGACGCCGTGGTCGAGACGGTCACGCACGACGGATGGCGGGTCGAGCTGGTCCGCAGCGGACTCGGCGTCGTCGGGTTCGTCTTCGAGGGCCGGCCCAACGTCTTCGCGGACGCGTGCGGGGTCATCCGCAGCGGCAACGCCGTCGTGTTCCGCATCGGCTCCGACGCCCTCGGGACGGCCGAGGCCATCGTCGAGCACGCCCTCGACCCGGCGCTCGCCGAGGCTGGGCTCCCCGAAGGCACCGCCTCGCTCGTCGCGACCCCCTCCCGCGCCGCGGGGTGGGCGATGTTCAGCGACACGCGGCTCGGGCTCGCGGTCGCGCGGGGCTCCGGCGCCGCCGTCGCACAGCTCGGCGCCGTCGCACGCCAGGCCGGCATCCCGGTGAGCCTGCACGGCACGGGCGGGGCCTGGATCGTCTGCTCGGAGCAGGCCGACGCCAAGGACGTCGACCTCGCCGTCTACCACTCGCTCGACCGCAAGGTCTGCAACACGCTCAACACGTTCTGCGTGGTGGAGAGTCGCGCCGACGACCTCATCCCGGTCTTCCTCGACGCGCTCGACCGCGCCGGCGAACGGCTCGGCACCAACCCCAAGCTCCACGTCGTCGAGGGCGACGAGTCGCGGCTGCCGGCCACCTGGTTCGAGGACGTCGAGATCGTGCGCGCCGAGGGCCCGGTGACGGAGCCGAAGGCCGAGCCCATCGCCCGCACCGACCTCGGTGTCGAGTGGGAGTGGGAGGACTCGCCGGAGGTGACGCTCGCCGTCGTGGCCTCCGTCGACGAGGCCGTGGAGCTCTACAACGAGCAGTCACCGCAGTTCGTGGCCAGCCTCATCTCGTCCGACGCCGACGAGCACACGAGGTTCTTCGGCGCGATCAACGCCCCGTTCGTGGGCAACGGCTTCACGCGCTGGGTCGACGGCCAGTACGCGCTCGACAAGCCGGAGCTCGGCCTGAGCAACTGGCAGTTCGGTCGCCTGTTCGCACGCGGCGGGGTGCTGAGCGGCGACTCGGTCTTCACGGTCCGCACCCGCGCGGTGCAGGACCACCTCGACATCGGGCGCTGAGCCGCCATCCGCGGCGGCAGGCCTCGTTCCAGCGGGACTACTGCACCGTCATGACGGGGACGTCTCGCAGCACGAGCGTCAGGCGCTGGTCCACGGCGCTGACGAGCTCGACGGTCAGGTCGACGGTGCCGCCATCCGGCACGGGCGGCCCCTGACCCACCGCGATCACGAGCACGCCCGGCTCCTCGGCTCGGACGTCCACGTCGTCGAGGATCGTCTCGGTACCGCCGACCCACGCCGACACGAGCAGTACCTCGGAGCCCACGGGCACCTCGGCGTCCCACCGCAGCGTGATCTGCGCGCACAGGTCCGTGCAGCGCCCCGGCCCGCCGATGCGGGGCATCCGGTCGCGCCAGGCCTCCGCCGTCGCCACCACACCGACGCCGCCGAGCTCGCCGGTGGGGCCCGGCTCGAGGACCGGGAAGTCGTCGGGCTCGGAGTTCTCGCCCGCGCTGCCACAGGCCGTGGCCAGTAGCGCGACGACGGCGAGTGCAGCCGCGATGCGAGTGATGTTCATGCCCGGTTGGACGCCGTCGGCGAACGCCGGGTTGCGTGTCACTGGTACCACTGCATCGGATCGCGCGGCTCACCGTTCACGCGCACCTCGTAGTGCAGGTGCGGGCCGGTGGAGTAGCCGGTCGACCCGATCTCGCCGATCTTCTGGCCCTTGCCGACGACGGAGCCCTCGCCGACGACGATCCGGGACTGGTGCGCGTACAGCGTCGCCAGGCCACCGCCATGGTCGATGACGACGGCGAGGCCGTAGCCGCCGCGCCAGCCCGCGTGGACCACCAGTCCCTCGGCGGCGGCGATGATCGTCTGGCCCGTCGGCCCCGCGATGTCGACCCCCGAGTGGAACCGCCGGCTGCCGAAGATGGGGTGGGTGCGCCAGCCGTAGCCCGAGCCGGGGCGGCCGTCGGTCGGCCAGGCGAGCTCGCCCACGCCCGGCGCACCTGCGCGCCACTGCGACCGGCGGAGCTCCTCGGCGAGTCGCTCGGACTCGGCCTGGAGCTCGGCGACCAGGGTCTCGTAGTGCGACTGCGTGGATTCGAGCGTGTTCAGCACCGACTGGCGACGCACGCGCTCGCTGGCCATCTGCTGGGTGACGTTGCGGCGGTCGGCCTCGACCTCGGCGACGGCGTCCCGCAGGCGCTGCGCCTTGGCCTCCTCGCGGACGAGCACGTCGCGGAGCTGGTCGACGTCGCGTCGTCGCTCGTTCACCGTCTGGGCGAGGTCCTCGATCTCGTCGATGATGCGGCGCTCGGACTCCATGACCGACTGCACGTAGTAGGTCTGCTGGATGAGGTCGCTGATCGTCTGCGCCCCGACGATCGCGCGGAGGTAGCCGGCCGAGCCGTACTTGTAGGCGGCAGCCACGCGCAGGTCGAAGGTGAGCTCCTTCGCGTCGAGCTCATCGGTGATCCGTTGGAGCCGGTCGGTCTCGGCCTGCAGGCGACGCGTGGCGTCGTCGGCGAGCGCCGCTGCCTCGTCGTACTCGGCCTGTGCCGCGGCCAGTGCGGCCTCGGCCTCACGCAGCTGCGCCGTCAGCGTCACGAGCTGGGCATCCACCAGCTGGAGCTCGTCCTTGGCGCTGCGGACCTCTCGCTCGACGGTGGCGAGCTGCTGTCTCGCGTCGGCGAGGTCCTCCCGCGTCTCGCGCAGCTCCTCGGCGGTGTCCTGGGCGGCCGCTCCCGTCCCGCCGATGAGCGAGACGATCGCGACGAGCGCCGCGAGGAGGCGCCAGCGCGCCACGCCACGCTTCACCTTCGCCCGCTCCTCTGCCCTGCCATCGCCGGACCGCAGGTTGGCCCCGTGGCCCGTTCGGACCACAGGAGTCACGGTACCCCCAACATTGCACACTCGCGAACAGCAACAACACGAGCAACAGCGGTGGCGACACCCTTCCGCCGATGGAACCACACGGGGTTCGCAACGGCTACGGCTCACAACGGTGGCGTGCGCGCCGGGGTTCCGGCCCTCGTCTGCGCGTCGTCGCCTAGACGTCCAGGAAGCGCCGCAGCGACACGATCGACGACGTCGCCGCGATCAGGATGCCCGCCCCGAACAGCCAGGGCGCGATGAAGATGACCTCCTCGAGCCCGATGAAGGGCGTGAAGGGGATCTCGTCCGTCAGGCGGCTCGTGACGCGCGGGATGGCGACCAGCAACAGCACCCAGGAGACGGCGGCGCCGATGGTGCCCGCGATCACCCCCTCGAGGACGAACGGCAGCCGGATGTACCAGTTCGACGCGCCGACCAGCTTCATGATCGAGGTCTGCTCGCGGCGCGCGAAGGCGGCGACGCGGATGGTGTTCGCGATCAGGACGCTCGCGGCGATGAGCTGGATGACCGCGACGATGATCGCGCCCTGCTGGAAGACGTTGATGATCGAGAAGATCTCCTCGAGCACCTCGCCCTGGTCCACGATCGACTCGACCCCCGGCCACGCCTCGAAGCGGGCCTTGATGATCGAGTACTCCTCGGGATTGATGAGCTTCACGCGGAAGCTCGCCGGCAGCGTGTCGGGCGTGACCGTCGCGACCAGCTCCGGGTCGTTCTTGAAGGCCTCCTTGAAGTTCTCGTAGGCCTCCTGCTTGGACTCGAAGATGACGAGTTCGACGAGCGGGTCGCCCTCGAGCTCGCCCTGCAGGTTCGCGCGCTGCTCGGGCGTGATCTCTGGGCAGAGGCGGCCGTCGCACAGGAAGATCGAGACCTGGATCTGGTCCTCGAACTGCCCCGTCGCCAGCTGCACCTGGTCGCGCAGCAGCAGGCTCGCGCCGAGCAGGGTGAGCGACACGGCCACCGACAGGATGACCGCGAGCGTCATGAGGAGGTTCCTGCGGAGGCCGACGAGCGCCTCGGCGAGGATGTATCGCCACCTAGCCGGCATAGCCGTAGACCCCTCGCGACTGGTCGCGGACGACGACGCCGTGCTCGAGCTCGACGACGCGTCGGCGCATCGAGTCGACGATGTGCTGGTCGTGGGTGGCCATGACCACCGTGGCGCCGGTGCGGTTGATGCGGTCGAGCAGCTTCATGATGCCGACCGAGGTCTGCGGGTCGAGGTTCCCGGTGGGCTCGTCACAGAGGAGGATCCGCGGGGCGTTGACGAACGCACGCGCGATCGAGACTCGCTGCTGCTGACCACCCGACAACTCGTGCGGGAGCGCGTCCGACTTCTCCTCGAGTCCCACGAGCTCGAGGACCTCGGGGACGCGCTTCTGCATGACGTGCCGCGACTTGCCGATCACCTCGAGTGCGAACGCGACGTTCTCGGCCACGGTCTTGTTCGGCAGGAGCTTGAAGTCCTGGAACACGTAGCCGATCTGGCGGCGCAGGAGCGGCACCTTCCAGGGCTTGAGCGTGGACAGGTTCTTGCCGGCGACGAAGAGCTCACCGGCATCCGGGCGCTCCTCACGCGTGAGGAGCTTCATCATCGTGGACTTGCCGGAGCCGGACGGCCCGACGATGAAGACGAACTCGCCCTTGCCGACCTCGAGCGAGACGTCCTTGAGGGCTTCGACCTCGCCCTTCTCGCCACGCTTGTACGTCTTGGAGACGTTGCGCAGGGTGATCACGTTGCTGCGGTCTCCTGAGGAGGTGGTGGGCGTCCGCGGGGCCGCGGTCCGACGCGGGGGCGCCGGTGCTGCCAACGTACGCGCCACGCCGTGCGGTTCCGACGAGGCTACCACCGGGGCTCACGGGCCCCACGGCTCGTGGGAGGGGCGAGTAGGAAGCAGGGACAGGCGCCCGCCGCGTCGAAGTCCGGACGGCCGACGCGGGGGCACGGGGTCATGGGGTGACGTGGTCAGGGGGGCGATCATGGGGATCGAGATAACCGACATCGGCGAGGAGCGCCCGGGCGACCCCGAGACCACCGGCGCCGGGGCATCGCCGCTCGGACGGTCGTCGGGGCCGCGACGGCGATGGACCTGGGTCCTGGCCGTCGCGACGGCGGCGGTCATCGGGGGCATCGCCGTGGGCACGTCGCCGGGCGGCCGGGACGCGACCGACGAGACGAGCCCGGCATCGGAGGTGCCCGCGACGGACTCGGCCGTCGAGGAAGGACCGGTCGGGGGGGAGACCCCGCGGGAGGACCGTGTCCTGGCGCTGCCCGAAGCTCCACCCTCGGTGCCCACGTCGAACACGCGCCCCGCGACCGACCTCGGCGTCGACCTGCTCGTGCGACACCCCGACGGGCATTCGACCGCGATCATCGACGGTCAGCGAGTCGCGCTCGACCCGCGACTCGTCAACGCGGTCCCCGATGGGTCCGGCGGCTGGCTCGGCTACGAGCACATCGGCGACGGCAGCCGGCTCGTCTGGGCCCGACGTGACGCGGCGCCTGTCACCCTGGGGGACGACGTGACCCTCCTCGCGTTCGTCGTCGAGGCCGGCGAGCCCGTGGCCTACACGACCCGCCAGGAGGGGAGTTGGGAGGACCACGAGGGCTCGCCGTTCGAGGCTCCGGTCTTCAGCGTGCTCGAGCGTCGGCCGCTGCCCGATGGTCCGATCGAGGAGGTCGGCCGCCTCCAGGCCTACGAGCAGAGCTGGGGCGCGATGCCGAACGACCGACGGTTCATCCCCGCGGTCTGCTACGTGACCTGCTCGCCTCACCAGGACTTCCTCGACCGACTGGCTGGCCTCCAGTACCCGCGGCCCGAGGACGGCTGGATGGAGGACGCCGTGGGCGAGGACCGGTTCGTCCGCGTCGAGATCGGGGGCCGGCTCGACGACGGCGCCGACCCGTCACGGCCGGACCTCGTGTTCGAGGTCTGCCCACCCGACGTCGAGGGGTGCGGTCCACAGACCGACGCGAACCGTCGCGCCTACCGGGCGGACTACGAGCGGTGGTACGCGGGGCTCGCCGAACACCCGGAGGTCGTCCGGGTCGAGCGGCACGGGGAGCGGGTGTTGGTGCGCTTCCGCACGCGCCCGGGGAGCGAGGGCGCACAGCGGTTCGCCGGGGCACATCGCAGCCGCGCGGTGTTCGGCTACGACACGCTCGAGGGGTACGCCGAGGTGGCGATCGACGTCGTCGTGTGGGACCTCCGCACGGGCGACCAGATCGTCCGGCATCGGATGGGTTGGTCCGAGGCATGGCTACCACACGGCATCACGGCCCTCGACCCGACCTGGGACGAGGACCCGGGGCTGGTCTACCTCGCCGGCTCGGGCATCGTCCTCGACCTGGCCACGGGTGAGCTCACGGCCATCGACCTGACGGACCACGCCCTCGTGATCTCGTGAGACGGGGCTGCGGCGGACGGACGGATCAGACGGGGCGCGCCCAGCCGACGCGGGCGGTCACGCCCGGCGAGTAGTGCACCAGCGGCTCGCCGGTCGGGGTCGGGAGTCCGGCGGCCTCGACGAGGTCCTGGTCGAGCGCGGTGAGGTCCGCGTTGCGCAGGGGCCACGGCTCGTGGGCCACGGGTGCGCGCAGGACACGCCCGGCGCGGTCGGTCGTGTAGGCGCTCCACCGGTTGGTCAGGAACTCGAGGAGCGGGGTCGCCTCGGCCGGCCCGCGCGGCCTCACGACGACGCGTGACCGCGCCCCGCGTGGCGCCGGCCACAGGCGCTCGCTGACGTAGCCGAGCTCGTCGCCGCGCTCGTCGATCCGCATCCGGGCCCAGGTGTAGGGGACGTGGAAGACCGAGCGGGCGACCCCGACGCTCAGGATGCGCGTGATCTCGAGTGAGCTGAACCACACCCCCCGACCACCGTCGGGCCCTCGCACGTAGGTGCGGATGTTCGTCTCCGGGAAGGTCGTGAGGTACGGAACAGCCGGACCCCAGGGCGGCCGCACGCGCTGCATCTCGAATGGCACCAGGGCGACCCAGGCCTCACCGTCGAAGGTGTCCACCTCGAGGCCGGTCGGCAGGATCCGCTGCACCACGGCGGGGTCGTAGCGCCAGTGGACGAACGTGAGGCGGTCCCACCGCTGCACGACCGCCGGCCGAGGGAGGGGGTCCGGCGCGACGGGCGGGTAGTGGTTGGTCATGGTGTGGTCAGTTCGTTCCTGTTTGGCGCCGAGATGACCACACGGCAACAGATGTCCACACAGTGATGGGGCCGGGGCTACGCGCTCGCGCTGGTGGAGGCGCGCTCGGCGGCGCGGCGGCGGAGCTCGGCCTCCATGAACTCGTCGAGGAGGGGGCCGCCGTCGAGGACGACCGCGGGGTTGCCGTTCTCGGCGTCGGTGCGGTGGTCCTTCACGATCTGGTTGCCGTACATGAAGAAGCTGCGGATCTGCGAGCCGAAGCCGACGTTCTGGCGGTCGCCGCGCAGCTCGGCGAGCTCCTCCTCGCGCTTCTGGCGCTCGAGCTCGGCGAGCTTGACCTTGAGGACGCGGAGCGCCGCCGCCTTGTTCTGGTGCTGCGACTTCTCGTTCTGGCAGCTCACCACGATGCCCGTCGGCACGTGCGTGATCCTCACGGCGGAGTCGGTCGTGTTGACCGACTGTCCGCCCGGCCCGGACGACCGGTACACGTCGACGCGGATGTCCTCCTCCGGGACGTCGATGTCCGTGTCGGCCTCCGGGAGTACGGGCACGACGTCGACGAGCGCGAAGGACGTCTGCCGGCGGCCCTGCGAGTCGAACGGCGAGTTGCGCAGGAGGCGGTGGACGCCGTGCTCGGTCGAGAGCAGTCCGTAGGCGTCGGGGCCGCGCACCTCGAAGGCCGTGGACTTGAGGCCCGCCTCCTCGCCGAAGGACTCGTCGAAGATCTCGACCTCGTAGCCCTTGCGCTCGGCCCAGCGGACGTACATGCGCTGCAGGAGCTGGGCCCAGTCCATGGCGTCGACGCCACCCTCACCGGCCTTGATCGAGACGATGGCGTCCTCGCTGTCGTAGTCGCCGCCGAGGAGGGTCGACACCTCGAGCTGGTCGACGTGGGCGACGATCGCCTCGACGCCGGCGGCGACCTCGCGCCCAGAGGCGTCGTCGTCCTCCTCCTGCGCGAGCTCGTTCAGCACCTCGAGGTCGTCGAGGCGCTCGACGAGCTCGTCGTAGGACTTCACGTGCCGCTCGACCTTCGAGAGCTCGGTCGTGACCTTGCGCGCGGAGTCCGGGTCGTCCCACAACGAGGGGTCGGCGGCGGCCGCCTGCAGCTCGTCGAGCCGCTTGCGCTTGCCGTCGATGTCGAGGTAGTCGCGCACGTGTTCGACCCGGCCGCGCTGCTCGGCGATGCGATCGGCGTGGTTGTCAGGCATGAACGGTGGTCCTCGGGGCGTCGAAGTGCATCCGGACGCGACGTGCGCCAACGGCTCGCGATGGTAGCCCTGCCCCCCGATCGCCATCCGACCGCAACCTCGGGGCCACCTCGCGCGTCCAAGGTGACGGTGGGTCGACGGAGAAGGGGATGTGACATGACGGACCTGCAGTTGATGGTGACCGTGCTCGGTACTGCGTCGCTGATCGCCGGCGCGTTGATCGCGATGCTGCCCGGCCCTCGGCGCGACTGACGCACCGGCTGGCGCAACCGCCGGTCGCACCGGCCCGCCCGATCCACGGGCACCCGGTCCCGCCGCATGGCGCTGCGGCCTAGATGCCCCCGTCGCCGGCGGGCGCCGGGGGCGTCTCCTCGTCGGGGCTCCCCAGGGCCTCGGCGATGGCACCGAGCGCGCCGACCCACGCCCCGCCGAGCTCCTTCACCACGCCGAGCGCGAACGCCTCGAAGCGCACGCGCTTGATGGCCCGGTCGACCACCCGGGCGGGGGCGTGCGGCTCGGACTGCCGGAGCGCCGCGGCGACCCAGTCGACCGCCGCATCGACCGCTGCGTCGTCGCCGCCGGACGCGGCGTCGCGCGGGACGTCACTCATGACACGTCCTCCAGGTCGTAGGCGGACATCGCCGCGGCCAGCTCCTGCCGCGCGCGGTAGAGCCGACCCTTCACGGCTTCGACCGAGGTCTCGAGGACCTCGGCCACTTCTTCGTAGCTCAGTCCTTCGACCTCGCGGAGGAGGAAACAGGCACGCTGTTCGGCCGTGAGGGCGTCAAGTGCGCGCCTGGCGATCTCCAGGCGCTCCATACCGGCCGCGCGCTCGGCTGGATCGTCGACCCGGCTGCCGATCAGCGACTCGCGTTGGTCGTCGATGTCCTCGGTCTTCTTGCCGCGCGTCACGCGATTCAGCGCCAGGTTGGTGACGATCCGGTACAGCCACGTCGAGAACTTGGCATCCGCTCGGAAGTTGGCGAGCGCCCGCCACGACCGCACCAGCGCCTCCTGCGCCACGTCCTCGGCGTCGAGCGGGTCACGGACGATGCGGAGCGCGACCCGATAGGCCAGGTCGCGGTAGCGGTGGGCGAGCTGCTCGAACGCCGCCACGTCACCGGCCTGGGCACGCCGGACGAGCTCCTCGTCGCTCATCTCCGCGAGTCGCGCTGCCACCGCCGTGGGGCCCCTGTGTGTCGACGGACGCACGCCACGCTAGGCGGCGCTGCGCGCAGACCGGCGGACCCCGACGAGTCGGGAACGCTCGGTAGCGTGCGGCTTACGCGCAGTAGTTGACGTCGACGTCACTTCCAATCGGAGGGGCGGGTCCTACCCGTGAGCCGGCCGCACCGCGTGGCCGCCTCCCCCGAGGCAGACCGAACGCCCGGGGCCCAAGAGACCCCCTGAGGAGAGAGACATGCTCAACGCGATCCGCGAGGGCCTCACCGAGGCCTGGACGTCCGTCGCCGCCTTCACGCCGAAGCTCGTCGCCGCACTGGTGATCCTGCTCGTCGGTGTGATCATCGCCAAGATCGTCAAGAACGTCGCGGTCAAGTTCCTCGACCGCGTGAAGTTCGACGACGTCCTCGCCAAGGCTGGCGTCCGCGCCGCCGGCGAGACGACCGGGTACGACCCCAAGCAGCTCGTTGCGGGCGTCGTGTACTGGATCCTGCTGTTCGTCACCTTCCAGCTCGCCGCCGAGACGCTCGGCGCCGTCGTCCTCGCGACGATGCTGGCCGGCCTCATCTCGTTCCTGCCCCTCGTCCTCGTGGCCGTCGCGATCATCACGATCGCCATGGCGTTCGCGGCCTGGGTGCGTGGCGCGATCGAGGCGAACGTCGGTGAGCGTGGCCGCGTCGGTGGCCGCATCGCCTACTGGGCGATCGTGACCTTCGGTGCCTTCGCCGCCCTCAACCAGCTCAACCTGGCCGAGGAGATCGTCAACGCGGTCTTCTACGCGATCGTCGGTGCGGTCGCGGTCAGCGCCACCATCGCCTTCGGTGTCGGCGGCATCCCCGTCGCCCGCCAGCTGACGGCGAAGTGGACGCACAAGGTCGACAAGGACATCACTGTCCGCGCCGCCTAGCCACCTCCCCGACGGCCCACTCGTGGGTCGCCGCGGACCCCCAAAGAAGCGAGGCCCGGTCCACTGGACCGGGCCTCGCCCATGTCTGGGCGACGGTCGGCCTCAGTGCTCGCGAGCACGTTCGTGCTCGCGAGCGCGCTAATGCTCGGGGCGCAGCAGCCGGCCGGGCATCGCGCCGCTGGGCCGGCTCCCGACACGCGGTTGGTAGCCCGGACGCCCGATCGAGCTCACGGTCATGGGCTCGATCTCGACGTCGAAGAACCGCGGGACGTCGTCGTCGTAGAACGTGAGGCCCGTGCCGCCGAGGTCCATCGCGAACGCCGCGAGCTGCAGCCGACCGGCCGCGATCCCGCCCTCGAGCTGGGCGACCCGATACCCACGGGCGCCACCGGCATGCAGCACCCGGTCGAGGTCGGCGGTGTGGAAGACGGTGTAGGCACCGTCCCCACCGAGCTCCTGCTCCAGGCACAGCGTCGCCGCCTCGCCACGGAACGAGCCGGGCCGAAGGAGGTCCGGCCCCTGCGGGGTCCAGCGGTACGCCCCGGGTGCGAGGTCCTCCACCCCGTGCACGACCAGCAGGTGCTGCAGGAGGGAGTCGTTGTCGGCCACGGCGTCGATGGCGATGCTCTGGTTGGCCACGGACATCGGCCAGACGAGCGACTCGAGCGGCGCCCGGCCATGGCCGAACCGGCGGGTCGAGCCGCGCTGGAGGATGACGGACTCGATCGTGTCGTACCGCAGTGACGTCGGTGGCTCCACCTTGGTCGTGACGCCGAGCCGGAGGGCGCGCATCTCCTCGCGCCACGTCCAGACGTCGTCCTCCGTCTCGAGGACACCGGCGAGGTGAACGCGGTCGACCTCGGCATCCTCACCGAACCCGCGCGGGTCGGGCGAGGTCCGGTAGGTGATGGGCTCGAGCTGTGTGCCCACGAGCGGGGCACGCTCGGCCTCCTCCCCCAACGGCACGACGGCGAGCGGGGACTCGTTCAGCATGTCGACGCCGACCAGGCGCGCCACGGCCTCGTCGATGAACCCGGTCACGATCGAGGTCGGGACGCGGTTGCCGACCGCCACCGCGAGCAGGTTCGCGAGCATCGTGCCGAGGTCCCAGAACAGGTGGCGGTACCCCCGCGTGCCGTACTTCCACGTCGCGCGCCACGGGATGCCCGTGAACACCAACGAGGCGGGCGCGGACTCGACGGCGTCCGTCGCGGCCGCCTGCGCGAGGTAGCTGCGGTGGTCGCCCTCGCGGAGCTGGCGCAGCGCGAACTCGTAGGGCTCGAAGTGGTAGACGCCTGCCGGCAGCTCGTCGAGGCCGAGGTCGCGACAGACGACGTAGACCTCGATCGGGTACAGGGCACCGGCCGACGGCGCGGCCCGGAAGTTCATGCCCCGTTCGGCCTCCCAGCGGCGGGTGATCCCGGCCGCGTAGAACAGGAACGAGGCCAGCCAGCTGTCGTCCGCCCACGGCCCCGCCGGCGGGCTGGCACCTGCGAGGGCGTCGACGGCGGGCCAATCGGATTCCGCGAGGTCGATCGTGAGCGGGATCGGCTCGAGGTCCGTGTAGAGCTTGTACGGGATCGGCTGGCGTGCCCAGTCCACCGGATGCCGGTCGGTGCGCACGCTGCGCCACGTGTGCTTCGTGGCATCGTGGAAGGTGCGCGCGACGTCGTAGGACATGCGCGCAACGTAGCCGCACCGTCACCGATGGTCCGGAGGCACGAGCGCGACCCGTGGCTACGCTCATCGACCCCACCCCCAGAGCCCGGAGCCGCCCCGTGGATGACCGTCTCGCCGCGTTCCTCACCACCGGCAAGGAACTGGACCAGACCCTGACCCTCGTGGGCCTCGCCGACGTGCTGGGCTACGAGCTGGTCCTCGACAACCACATCCTCAACCGAGACGGGCTCATGCAGCTCGCGCAGTTCGGCACCGTGACGTCGAACGCGAAGCTCGGAACCGGGGTCTACCCCGCCTTCACGATGACGCCGGTCATCCTCGGCCAGCAGGCGGCGTCGCTGGACGAACTCGTCGACGGACGCCTCGTGCTGGGCATCGGCACGAGCCACCGCCCCGTCATCGAGAACTTCCACGGACTGGAGTTCCCGTCGAGCCCGCTCACCGCGATGCGCGAGTACCTCACGATCCTGCGGTCGCTGTTCCGGGACGGGTCGGTGCAGTTCGAGGGCGAGGTCTACCGGGCCCAGTTCTCGTTCCAGGGATTCACGCCGCGCGCGGACATCCCGCTCATGATCGCGGCGCTGGGCCCCAAGATGTGCCAGCTCGCGGGTGAGCTCGCGGACGGCGTGATGCTCTGGCTCTGCAACCCCGACTACATCCGCGACGTGGTCGTGCCGAACGTCGCCGAAGGCGCGGCACGCGCAGGTCGCGACCCGAGCGAGATCGAGATCATCCCCGCCATCACGTGCGCGTTGACCGACGATCCGGGACCGGCGCTGGACGCCCTCCGCAAGTCGCTGGTCACCTACATGAGCCTGCCGTTCTACCGGTCGATGCTGGCCAACTCCGGGTTCCAGGACGACCTCGATGCCTTCGACGCCGGCATGCAGGCAGGCGACTTCACC
>JBFHRB010000073.1:0-13267 GCA_041591915.1 Nitriliruptorales bacterium | reverse complement strand
GACGCCCGTGGTGTGCAGGTCGCGCAGGTGATCGCCGACGTCGGGCTCGAGCCAGGGCACCTGGGGCGGGCCACTGCGCGACTGGTAGACGAGGTCCCAGTCGTGGTCGGCTCCGAGGTCGTCGACGACGAGCCGGCAGGCCTCGAGGAGCTGTGCCTCGTAGTCGCTGGTGGCGGCCATCGAGGTCGGGATGGAGTGGGCCGTGAACACGAGTCGAGGGCTGCTCCCGGCCTCGAGGTCCGCCAGGGACTCGCGAACGCGGTCCGCCTGCGCGGAGATGAAGCCCGGGTGGTTGTAGAACACCCGGAGCTTGTCGACCACCGGCGCCCCCGCACCGACCTCGCCCTGCGCCCGTAGGACGTCCTCGCGGTACTGGCGGCACCCGGAGTAGCTCGAGAAGGCCGACGTCACGAACCCGATGGCGCGGCTCACGCCATCGTCGCGCATGGTCGCCACGACATCGGTGAGGTAGGGATCCCAGTTGCGGTTGCCCCAGTAGACGGGCAGGTCGATGCCAGCCTCGACGAGGTCCCTGCGCCAGACCTCGAGGAAGTCGCGGTTCTGCTGGTTGATCGGCGAGACCCCGCCGAAGTGGTGGTAGTGCTCGGCGACCTCGGCCAGCCGTTCGTCGGGCACGCCGCGTCCGCGGGTGACGTTGCGCAGGAACGGCATCACGTCGTCGGGGCCCTCGGGGCCACCGAACGAGATGAGCAGGATCGCGTCGTAGCCCATCATCTCTCCGTCACGAGGGCCGGTTCACCGGTCGGTTCGTCGTCGGCGTCGGAGGTGGATGGTGCCCGATCGCGCTGGATCAGCCAGATCCCGGCGATGGTCATCGGGCCGCCCAACAGCGCGCCGAGGCCGAACGACTCGCCGAGGACCAGCCAGCCGGCGGTCACACCGACGATCGGCATGGCGTAGGTGACCATCGTCGCGTTGGTCGCCCCGACGCGCTCGATGAGTGTGTAGAAGGTCGCGAAGGCCAGGCCCGTGCCGAAGAACCCCAGGCCCGCCGCTGCCAGCAGCGCGTCCGGCGACAGGGCCCGCACGTCGATGACTCCGTCGATCGCGATGGCGGTGGGCAGCGAGACGGCGAACGCCAGCAGGACCTGTCCCAGTGCGATCGCCAGTGGCCCCGACCGTCCCGACACGTAGCGCTTCGCGTACACCGCGGTCGAGCCGTACAGCAGCGTGGCCCCGAAGACGATGGCCGCGGCCAGCACCTGCTCGCCCGAGGCCCCGACCTCGCCACCGACGATGATCGCCGTCCCGGCGGTGGCCAGCGCCAGGCCCATCAGACGTGCGGGCGTCACACGCTCGAGGCCCACGATCGCGGCGGTGATGAGCGTGGCAGCCGGCACGAACGAGTTCAGCAGCGACGACAGTCCCGACGGGATCGACCGCTGTGCCCAGGCCACGGCGCCCCAGGGGAGCGCGGTGCCCACGGTCGCGAGGACGAGCAGGTGGAGCCACGCCACGGCTCCTCTCGGCAGCCGCCGCCGACGGATCAGCACGATGGCCAGCAGCGCCACGGCGCCGACGCCCGTACGTGCCACGACGACCCAGCTGGCCGGGATCTCGGTCACGGCCACCTTGATGAAGAGGAACGACAGCCCCCACATCAGCGACAGCGCGACGAACAGCGCGGTGTCGAGGGGTCCGAAGGTCGAGCGTGAACGCGGCACGGCGTCTCGTGGTCAGTGTGGGCCCGGACGGTACCGGGCACTTCAGGCATCGCTAGGGTTGCCGACTCGATGGGGAGAGCAGTACTCCCGGACTCCTCGACAGGTTCTCGCATGGCTCGCTTCAAGCGCGCGTTCGGCGCCGCGGTCATCACGCTGCTGGCGCTCACGGCCTGCGGTGGCGATGCGGACGAGACCGCCACGCCCTCAGCACGTGTGGTGTCGGAGGGCGAGGCCCTTCCCGTCGGTGAGATCCCTGAGCCGCAGGGCGAGCCGGTCCTGTACGTGTTCGACTCGGCCTCCGGCGACGAGGTCCGTCTCGACCTGGCGACGCTCGAGCGTCTCAGGCTCGAGGAGTGGACCCTCTTCGAGCCGTTCGTCGAGCGCGACATGGCGTTCACCGGGGTACCGATGACGACCCTCCTCGACACGGTGGGTGTGCCCGACGGCGCGACGGAGGTCGTGTTCGACGCCCTCGACGACTACCAGTCGGTCTTCACGCTCGAGGAGCTCCGAGCCGGCGACGTGCTGCTGGCGACATCGGATGACGAAGGTCGCATGCCGATCGATCGCGGCGGCCCGATCCGCATCGTGTTCGCGGACGGCTCCGTCGCCGGCGAGAACCCCAACCTCTGGATCTGGTCGATCCGCGACATGACCTTCCGTTAGGCCGTGCCCATGACGACGACCGATGGCCGCCGTGCCCGCCTCGGGCTGCCACCTGTGGCGAAGGCTGGTGCCGCGCTGTTCGTCGTCCTCGCCGCCTTCACGGCGCTGCTGGTCTTCCGGTCGTCGGCGAGCGTGGACCAGACGTCGCGTGCCCACGCGGCGGGGCTGCAGGTCGTGACCATCCTCGCCGACGTCCACCGCGAGGTCCTCAGCGTCAAGGAGGCGGTCCTCGTCACCGGGACGCTCGAGGCGGACGAGGTCGCGCTCGCCTCGGGCCTGCTCGGCCGCCAGCTGGGCGTCCTCACGGCGACGGTCAGCGACCCCGCACTCGGGCGCACGGCGTTCCTCACGGACCTGGCCCCGCTCAACGAGGGCTATGGCCGGCTCAACGCCCTGCGCGAGGGCCCGGGGGCGGGCACGGAGGAGGCGGTTGACCAGGCGATGGCCGTGCTCGAGGACCTCGATGTCCGTACGAAGCGCCTGCTGTCGGCCGAGCAGGTCGCCTACTTCGATGTCTTCGAGGCGATCCAGGCCGAGGTGGAGCAGACCCGCTTGGCGCTCTTCGCCACGGCACTCGTCACCATCCTGGTCGGGCTCGCCGTGGCCGGGACCGTGACCGCGCGGTACCGCCGCGCCTACGGCGCCGCGTACCGCGCCGCTGCCGACCGGCAGCGCGAGCTCGAGTCCCTCACCGCCAGGTTGTCGGCCTCGCTCGCGGAGATCGAGGAGGCCAACCACGCGCTCCGCCTCGCCGACCAGGCCAAGAGCGACTTCGTGTCGACGGTGTCCCACGAGCTGCGCACGCCCCTGACGGCGATCCGTGGGTTCTCGCAGACGCTGATCGAGCGCTGGGACGCGTTCGAGGACGGTCAGCGCATCCACCTGATCGAGGGCATCGAGCGGCAGGGGCGGCGACAGCAGCGCCTCGTCGACGACCTGCTCATCGTCTCCCGGATGATGGCGGGCACGCTGACGGCCCTACCCGAGCCGGTGAGCGTCGCTCGCGCCGTCGAGACGGCCGTGGAAGCGATGCAGGTCGAGGGTGTCGTGGTGAGCGTGCCGGACGAACTCCACGTCCACGTGGACCCGGACCACTTCGCCCAGGTGCTGACCAACCTGGTCACGAACGCGGCCAAGTACGGCGCCCCGCCGATCGAGGTCACCGGCTTCGACGTGGATGACATGGCGATGATCATCGTGCGCGACCACGGCGACGGGGTCGACGCCGGCTTCGTCCCGCGCCTGTTCGACAAGTTCGAGCAGGCCTCGACCGGCGACCGCCGGACCGCTGCGGGCCTCGGCCTCGGGCTCTCGATCACGCGCGATCTGGTCGAGCTCAACGGTGGCTCGATCCGCTACGAGGATGCGCCCGGCGGGGGCGGCCTCTTCCGGTGCACCCTCCCCGCGGCCCAGGTCGCGGAGCTCGCGGTGGCCGTCGAGGACGAAGGCGTGGCATCCGCCTGAGGCGCGGCTAGAAGAGGCTCGGCTGCTCGCCCTCGGCCTCGTCGAGCTCGAGGCGCTCGACCTCGGGCAGGACCGACGTGGGCGCGGGCCGCTGGGCCTCGACGCCGTCGTCCATCGGGGCCTCCGGAGGCGGCGGCAGCGGCGGGAGCGGCCCGCGCTCGATGGCGCGACGGAACTTCGCCGCTGACGACTCGAGGCCGAGCGACGTCAGCGTCTCGCGGACCAGCTCGAGGTCGATCCCGTCATCGATGGCCGCCGCGACGTCGACCGACAGGCCGTCGGTCATCGGGGCCATGGCCTCCAGGTTGCGCTCGAGGTTCGGCCGTCCCGCGAGCAGCGCCTCGCGCAACGACGGGCTCAGCTCGCCGAGGTAGCTGTAGACGCGGGTCACGCTGTCGTAGGTGCGCAGGAGCTTGGCCGCACGCTTGGCCCCGACGCCGGGGACACCGTCCAGCCCGTCCGAGGGATCGCCGCGCATGGCCGCGAGCTCGTGGTACTGCGCCGGGGTGACGCCGAACTCGGCCTCGACGTCCGCCGGCCGGTAGACCTTCAGCGCGGCCATGCTCGACCGGGGTCGCAGCATCGTCGCGTGCTCCGACACGAGGGCCAGCAGGTCGCGGTCGCTCGACAAGAGCCACGCGTGTGCGCCCAGCGTCCGCGCCTGGTCGGCCACGAGGGCCAGCACGTCGTCGCCCTCGTAGCCGGCCTCCTGGACGACCTGGAAGCCGCAGGAGGCCAGGATCTCGTACGTCCACTGGATCTGGTCGACGAGCAACGGGTCGTTGTCCGGGCGGTGCGCCTTGTACTCGGGCCACCGCTGCTTGCGCAGGTTGTCCTGGCCGTCGAAGGCCACGATGACGGCGTCGAACGGCCCCTCGAGCCACGCCGAGGCCAGCATCCGCACCACGCCGCCAGCAACCCAGGGCCGCTGGGGGAACGGCGACTCGATCGCGTGCCACGCGCGATGGCAGAGGGAGTTGCCGTCCACCGCGAGGATGGTCGGCATGGCCATCGGTCGGGCTCCGTGTCGTCCGCGCGCGCCACCGGTGCGGGCTCCTGCGCGTGCGCCCTACGGTAGTTGGGGACGCCGACGTGGAGGCCGCCGAGTCGGGTGGGGTACCCTGTCAGCGCGCCGACCGCCCTGACGACACGCCGGGGCGTGCGCGCATCCGGCCGCCAGAGCGGCCCGTACATCGCCACAGACCACACCCCGCTCCCGGCATGCGCCATGGGATCGGCCGCATCAGGAAAGAGGTTCGACGCTAGTGACGGATCAGGCACCCACCACCGAGACCGAAGAGGCCCCCGAGGCCGCCGTCGAGGAGACGGTTGAGACCCCTGCTGACGAGGCTCCTGCGACGGATGACACCGCCGCCGAGGAGGCCGTCACCGTCGAGCGGACGCAGGAGATCCGTCTCGGCAACATCGTGAACGGCACCGTCGCGAAGCTCGTCGACTTCGGCGCCTTCGTCGACATCGTGTCCGACACCGGCCAGACCGTCACGGGGCTCGTCCACGTGTCCGAGATCGCGACCGGCTTCGTCGAGAACATCTACGCCCACCTCGGCGTCGGCGAGGAGGTCGAGGTCAAGATCATCTCCGTCGGCGACGACGGCAAGATCGGCCTGTCGATCAAGCAGACCGAAGAGGGCTGGGAGGAGCAGGAAGAGCTCGACCGCCCGCGCCGGAGCACGCTCGACAAGAACTTCGACCGCCGCCTGCGCAAGTTCATGCACGGCTCGCAGTCCATCCAGGGTGAGGTCCGGCGCCAGCGCCGCTCCCGCCTCGGCTGGGACTGACCCCGACGCACGACCACCCGGACGCCCGGCCCTCGTAGGCCGGGCGTCCGTCTTGTCGGTACCGTGGTGGCCGGGGGAACACGGAGCGTCATTCCCATGCACAATCGTCGTCGGGGTATCGCCGTCGCCACGCTGCTGGCCACGCTGCTCGTCACGCTGCCGGGCATCGCCGCGGCCGAACGGGTGCAGAACCCGCCCGACCCCGGGATCGTCAACCCGGTCCCCGAGCCAGGGGCGGTCGTCGGCGTGGGGATCCACCGGGTCACCGCCGCGGTCCACGCCACGCGGGGCATAGCGAACGTCACGCTGACGGTGGACAACGGCGACGTGCCGGTCGCGTTCGACGACACCGCCACGGCCGCGATCGTGAGCGCCGACGTGTCGCTCGATGCGGGCGAGCACCTCCTGCGCATGTCGCTCTGGGCCGACAACGGTGCCAGCACCGTGCGGACGTGGAGGGTGACGGCCGTCGACCTGGGTGTCGAGCGGCTGGCCGGCGTCGACCGGTACGCCACCGCCGCGACCATCAGCGGGTCGCGCTTCGAGGACCTCTCCGCGACGGCCGCCGTCCTCGCCACGGGCGAGGCCTTCGCCGACGCGCTGGCCGCGGCTCCGGTCGCGGCGAAGGTCGGCGGACCCCTGCTCCTGACGAGGAAGGCCTCGCTGCCGTCGGTGACGCAACGCGAGCTCGAGCGCGTCCTCCTGCCGGCCAGCACCGTCTACCTGCTGGGTGGCGTGGCGGCGATCGAGGAGGGCGTGGCCGACCGGCTCCGTGAGCTCGGCTACCGCGTCGAGCGCGTCTCCGGTGCCACGCGTTACGAGACGGCCGTCGCTGCCGCGCGGCTGCTGCCCGACGCCTCCATGGCGTTCGTCGCGAGCGGCGCCAGCTTCCCCGACGCCCTCGCCGCGGCCAGCCCCGCCGCGCGCGACGGCATGCCGATCCTCCTCACGTCGAAGGACGTCCTGGAACCGGGCGTCCGTTCGTACCTGCAGTCCCAGGGCATAACGCAGGTCTTCATCGCCGGCGGAGAGGCCGTCGTCGGCAACGCCGTCCGTGATGCGATCCGCGACCTCGGCATCTCGGTCGTGCGACTCGCTGGCCCCAACCGCTACGAGACGGCCCAGCGCGTCGCCGAGCGCTTCTACGGCACGACGCTGACCAGCGTGGCCCTCACCTCGGGGCTGAGCTTCCCCGACGGTCTCGCCGGTGGTCCCCACGCCGCCGCGGAGGGCCTCCCGGTCCTGCTGACCCCCCCGACGCACCTGGCCGACGGGCTCCGAGCGGTCGCACGCTCGCGGCCGATGGAGCGGATCGTCGTGCTCGGCGGTGAGGCCGCCGTGCACGACCGGGTCCTCGGTGACTATCGCCGTGCCGAGGTGGATCGCGGGGGACCGGCCCTCCTGCGCACCAACCTCAAGGAGAACATGGAGCTCAGCTCGTTCGAGACCATCGAGTTCGAGTTCGACCGCGAGCTGGATGTCGCGAACTCCACCGTCTACGTCACCGTCCAGGACCACGAGGTCTTCGGGACCGTGGCGCCTGGTGACTTCACGTCGACGCTCGTCTTCTCCTCGGACTCGGTACCGCTGCGTCTCGAAGCCGGCGCGAGCTACCCCGTGAGCGTCGTCGTTCGCGCCACCGAGGGTGGACGCACCCACCACCATCGCATCGAGCTGAGCTACCGGCGCCAGGACGTCGGGCTGGGCGACTTCGGTCACACCGTCCGTGATCTCCAGGAGCGGCTGCTCGCGCTCGGCTACTGGCTCGACGAGGCCGACGGAGCCTATGGGCGACTCACCAGCCAGGCGATCATGGCGTTCCAGAAGGCCGAAGGACTGAGCCCGACCGGCAACGTCGATGCCTCGACGCGAGAGCGACTGACCGTCGCAGGGCGGCAGGAGCCCCGTCACTTCGTGAACGGGCGCAGCATCGAGATCGACCTCACCCGCCAGATCATGATGTTCGTCGACCGCGGCCACGTCGAGTGGGTCATGAACACGTCGTCCGGCAACGGCGAGTACTACTACGTGGATGGCGAGAAGCGTGGCCCCGCGCTGACACCCCGCGGCTCGTTCCGGGTGGAGCGGCAGATCGACGGGATGCGCGACGCACCCCTGGGCAAGCTCTGGCGCCCGAAGTACTTCTACGGCGGCTTCGCCCTCCATGGGTCGACGAGCGTCCCGAACTACCCGGCGTCGCACGGCTGCACGCGGCTCACGTACGCGGCGATGGACTTCGTCTGGGCGTCCGGCATCGCGCCGATCGGGACGCCGGTGTTCGTCTACGGCATCGCGCCGGGCACTGAGCACCGCTACCGCTGATGCCTGCGGGGCGCGACACGGCGGCCTTCACGGAGGCCGTCGCCGCCGTCCTGCAGCGGCTCGGCCCCGGTGAGGTCGTCACCTACGGCGAGGTGGCCGCGGAGGCTGGTTATCCCGGTGCGGCGCGAGCCGTCGGCAACGTCCTGCGGGGGAGCGGCGGCGAGCTCCCGTGGTGGCGCGTGGTCACCGCATCGGGGCGCCTCGTGCCCGGGCACGAGGTCGAGCACGCCCGTCGCCTCGCCGCCGAGGGCGTGCTCGTCGAGGGCGGCCGCGTCGCGCGGTGATCAGGCTCGTAGAGTTCGGCAGTCAGTGTTGCTGATTGGGTGCGAACAGCGGCCTTCGCCAAGAACCACACCGTGCTGCATCGCCGACTACAGGCACTCGATGGTGACGGCACGACCGGCTGCGAATCAGAGATGGACCTGGTCCGGCTCGGCCCAGATCTCGAAATCGGCTGCGTCGCGGTAGCCGAGCCGCTCGTAGAGTCCGTGTGCCATGGGTGTGGAGTGCAGCACGGACACCGTGGCGCCAGCGTCCCGGGCCGCATGGAGGGCATGCAGGGTCAGCGCTGAGGCCAGCCCTCGTCCCCGTCCGGCCTCGGTCGTGGCGACGCCGTAGATGCCGGCTACGCCATCGGCGACATGGAGTACGACCTTCGAGACGGGCTCTCCGTCGACCCGGGCCAGCCAGAGACGGCTGTGCTTCCCGATCACGTCGGCGTACAGGCTGCGCAGGTACGACTCGTGCGTGGACTCCAGCCCGTAGCGCCAGGTCACCAGGTGGACCCAGTCGGCCCCCGCCGCCTCGTCGGCCTCACCGATCTGAACGCCATCGATGTCGGGTGCCGCTGGCAGCGAATCGTCCAGCTCCCGGATCATGCCCGGGAGCAACTCGGCCTGCTCCAACCCGCTCGCGCTCAGCGTCGCGCGAAGCTCAGGGGGTGATGTCGGGTGGACCACGAAGAGACCCGTGACACGACGCGATCGAAAACGCTGCCAGATCTCGTCGACCTCGGCCTGCAGAGGCTCGTCGCCTTCGCCACGAAACCGCAGGACGCTGTTGTACGGCGGCTGCGGAAGCGGGGACTCGACGACCAGTCGTTCGGGCGTGTCGGTGATGGCGCCGCCGGGCCCACTTCCCAGGATCCGAAACATCGACCAGAAGTTGGCTTCGAGGGCCTGCACGGCGTCCTGGTCAGGGTCCATGCCTCGACATTACACAGGGGGCATCCTGGAACCGACGACGTGCGGGGAGACAGCGAAGAACCGCCGCTGCAAGCCGGCACCGTGGGTCAGTTGTACCCAAGCCATCAACACTGACTCCCGAACTCAGGCTCGTTTGAGCTCGACGTGCACGTGGGGGTGCGCGCTGCCGGTGGTCGCCCGCGCGAAGCGGTCGATCTGCGACTCGAACGGGAAGCCGTTGGCCGACCGCGCGACGACGGTCTCGCCCGCCACGAGCCGGTCGCCCTCGACGACCTCGACGCCATCGACGTGGAGCATGACCAGACGGAGGTCGGGTCGGCCGTCCGGGATGATCTCGACGCGGGTGTCCGCGTGCTCGCCGTACAGGTGGTAGTGCAGGACGGTGGCCACCTCACCGCTGACCGGCGCGTACACCTTCTGGCCCGCCCTCACCGCGATGTCGATGGCGGACGTCGGAGCCGACTCGCGGTCGCGGGTGGGTAGCACGACGTGCGGCGCCGTGGTCGCGCGGAGGTCGCTCGTGACCGCCACGTCCGAGCGCGGGTTGTGGTTGTCGACCACGTCACCGGCGACCTCGAGCGGCAGCGCGACCGGGTGGTACGCCTCGTGGAAGCCGACGAGGGCGACGTCCTCGGCGGGGACCACGAGCTCGACGTCCTCGACCCAGGCCATCGGCTCGCCGACGACGGCCGCGTGCCGGTCCTCGTCGCGCTCGATGTACGCCACCGGCGTGAGTGGCAGCAGCTCGCGGGTCGACGACGCGGGTGTCGAGGGTGCGACCGGCAGCAGCGCGATCGAGCCCGACAGGGCGGCTGCGCGCAGGAGCTGACGGCGCCTGCGGGGCGGTGCAGAGGCGATCGCCTCGGGCGCGAGCGCGAGGGGCGCGACGGCGGGCGGCCGTGGCGTGGTCTCGCCAGCGCCGGCAGCGGTGGTCGGCGCGTCGTGGTTGCGGCGGCGGATCTTCGGGGACAGGGTGGATCGACCTCCTCACGTCGGGTCGGGGGCTCGGGGTGGCGAGTGGTGGCGGTACCGCAGGTGCTGGAGCGCTCGGTTCCGCGCGTTCCGTGCACGACAACCTTGGGGTGCCCCAGACGGGCCCGCCACGCCCAGAACCCTGCGAGCGGACACCTCGGCCGAGTCGCGCGACGTCGGGGCGGCTGTTCGGCCACTCGTCGGGTCCCGTTCGTCCACCTACGATGGGGAACTCGTGGCGCGGACCCCAGCGGTCGGAACGTTGACGCGCCACGATCTCCACCGACCCGTCCGGGAGCCCTGCGAGCACCCATGGAACGACGTCAACGCACGTGGTTGCAGCGCGTCGTCGCACTCGTCCTGTCGCTCATCGCCGTGCCACTCGTGATGATGGCGGCCGTGTTCGGCGACGAGGCGCCGATCCGTCTCGGCGAGCCGTCGCCCCGCACGGTCATCGCTCCCGAGGCGGTACGCGTCGTGGACCAGGCCGCCACGGAACGCGCGCGCCGGGTCGCCATGGACGCCGTGGAGTCCGTGCTCGTCTTCGACCCCGCCGCGCAGGCCGAGGTCGTCACGCGGGTCCGTGATGCGTTCGCCGCAGCCGCCGAGGTCCGGCGCCCGGGCAGCGGCGGCCCGGACGGCCAGGCCGTCGTGCCGAGCACCGCCGACCAGGTCGAGGCCCTGACCGCCCGGCTCACCTTCATCCAGGACCCGGCCGTCCTCTCGGCGCTCGTCGCCGTTCCGACGGGCCAGCTCGCGGCCGTCGAGGACGAGACCGTCCAGATCGCCCAGGAGCTCGCGCGCCAGCGCATCCGGGCGGAGGACCTCGAGAGCCGGGTCAACGAGGTGCTGTCGGTCGAGCTCGCCCTGCGGGACTTCCCGGGCGCCACGGGGGCGCAGGTCGCCGCACCGATCATCCGCTTCGCCATGCAGCCGACCGTCCGCGTCGACCAGGCCCAGACGCAGGCGCGACGCGATGCGGCCGCCGCCGAGGTCGAGGAGGTGAGCCGGACGTTCCCGGCTGGCTCCACGATCGTGCGGGCTGGCCAGGAGGTCGACGAGCTGCAGTTCCAGGCCCTGGAGCAGTCGGGGCTCGTCGGGACGGACCGGGCGCGACTGGTCCTGACGGCGTTCGGCTCCGTGGCGCTGATCCTCATCGTCGTGACGGGCTACCTCCGCCTACGGCACAACCAGCTCCTGCGGTCGGGCCGTCGGGTGCTCCTGCTCGCGATCCTCTTCACGGGCTACTCGCTGCTGACGGTCGGCGTCGGCTTCGTGGCCGACGCGACGAGCAACGGCGCATGGTGGTACGCGGTCCCGGCCGGCGGCCTCGCGATGCTGATCTCGCTCCTGCTCGGCCCGTACGTCGCTGCGGTCGCCGTGCTACCGGCGGCGGTCCTCCCGGTGCTCCTCGCCCCGCGAGGCACCCCGATCGCGGTCTTCACGATCAGCGCCGTCCTCGTCTCGATACCGCTCGTCAGCCACATCGACGCCCGCAACGACCTGCGCAAGGCGGCCTGGCGCGGCGTGCTCGCGTTCACCTTCCTGGCCTTCGTCGTCGCGGCCCTGTTCGACAGCCGCGACGCCATCGGCTGGGCGATGGTGGCCGGTGCCGCCAACGGGGTGTTGTCCGCCGTGCTCGTCAGTGGCGTGCTGCCGTTCCTCGAATCGTCGTTCCGCATCGCGACGGTCACGACGCTCCTCGACCTCGCGGACCGCAACCATCCGTTGCTGCGCGAGCTCGAGTCCAAGGCGCTGGGTTCGTACAACCATTCGGTCATGGTCGCCACGCTGGTGGAGCGTGCGTGTCGTCGGATCGGCGCCAACCCCCTTCTCGGGTCGGTCGCCTCGCTCTACCACGACATCGGCAAGGTCGTGCGCCCACACTTCTTCATCGAGAACCAGCAGGGGATCGCCAACCCCCACGACGACGTGGAGCCCGAGGTCTCGGCCCGCATCATCATCCAGCACGTCGAGGACGGCGTGGAGATGGCGCGCGAGTACCACCTGCCACCGGAGGTGGTCTCCGCGATCGGGTCGCACCACGGCACCACGCTCGTGAAGTACTTCTACGCCAAGGCCCTCGAGCGCGCCGAGTCGACGGGGGAGCAGGTCGACGAGTCCGACTACCGCTACCACGGCCACAAGCCGCGGCGGAAGGAGGCCGTCGTGCTCTTCCTGGCCGACTCGTGCGAGGCGTCGACCCGAGCTGCGGCGATGGCCCGGGGCACGCTCTCGCGGGAGGAGATCGAGGAGATCGTCGCCGGCCTGTTCGACGACCGCATCGACGACGCGCAACTGTCCGAGGCCGACCTGACCTTCGCGGAGCTGACGGCCGTCCGGGAGTCGTTCATCGAGGCCCTGGTGGGCATCTACCACCCGCGCATCGCCTACCCGAAGGCGAGCCGGCCGGAGAAGCCGACGCCGCCCCAGCGCGTCACGGCGAGCTGAGGCTCAGGTCAGCGCACTGGGCGCCACCACGGTCTCCCCGCGCAGCGCGCGCAGCCAGAGCGAGTGGAGGCGGTCCAGTTCGGCGCTGAGCGTCGGACCGATCGCCGTCTTCTCGAGGTAGGCGAAGGCGCCTGCCGCGATGGCTGGCGCGGCCTCGTGGTCGGCGTTGAGGGCCGAGAGGACCACGATCATCGCGCGTGGGCACACGCGGGCGAGCAGCGGCAGCGCCGTGCGGCCGTCGACGTCCGGCATGAGGAGGTCGAGGAGGATGATGTCCGGCTCGACGCCCGGCACGAGGCGGAGGGCCTCTGCGCCGTCGCCGGCCTCGCCGACGATCTCGTAGTTCGGGGCGCGCTCGAGCGTGCGACGGACGACGAGGCGGACGTCTTGCGAGTCCTCGACGAGCAGCACCCTGACGGCGCGTGGCGCAGGCTCCTCCTCCGTGGCGAGGTGGGCGAGCTCGGTCGAGTGCCCGACGTGCGCGTTCCCGACGCGGCCGAGGTCGTCGCCGCGGTCGGCACGGTTGCTGGCCATGCTGTGGTGCTCCAGTCCGTGCTGCCACCCCCCGGGATGGGCTCGTCCGAACGGACAGGACGATGCGGGTGCATCGGGCGCGCACGTGCGACAGGCTACGTGGTCGGGTTCGTGCGCGAAAGGCCCGCGGATCGGGGAGAACGCGCGTGAAGGGCATCATCTTCAACGT
>JBFHRB010000072.1:0-13276 GCA_041591915.1 Nitriliruptorales bacterium | reverse complement strand
GTGGCCCGCCGGCTCGAACGGCTCCTCGACGACCAGGACACCGGCGTCCTGGTGGCTGAGCGCTCGGGTGCGGTTGTCGGATGGGGGCACGTCTTCGTGGCCCACCGACTGCAGGTCGCGGCCTTCGCCGAACTCGGCGGCCTCGTGGTCGCACCCGAGCAGCAGAGGAGGGGCGTGGGGACGGCGCTGCTGGCCGCGAGCGAGGCGTGGGCTCGCGGGCGGGGCGTGGGCGAGATGCGGATCCGTTCGCGGGTCGAGCGTGACGGCGCCCACGCCTTCTACGCGGCGCGCGGATTCGAGGCCCGGAAGCGCCAAACGGTCTTCGTGCGTCCGCTCGGCTGACGCGAGGCCCCATCGCTGTGTGGACATCTGTTGCCGTGGGGACGTCTGTTGCCCTCTTGTCGCACGGGCGTCCACACCGCCTGGCGCTGGTGCGAGACGCGCGCGCGAACGCGTGCGGCGTGCACCTCGCGCCCGAACTTAGAAAGTGACTTGTCACTTTCTAAGTTGCACCGTACGGTTCCTGCATGCCGAACACGACCACGTCCTCGCCCGCCCCCGCGACCACCGGGAACGGCCGCCGCACCCAGGAGGAGCGGAAGGCCGCCACGCGCCGCGCCCTGCTCGACGCGACGATCGAGACGATGGTCGAGCTCGGCTACGCCAACACGACCACGACCGAGGTCACCAAGCGCGCCGGCGTCAGCCAGGGCGCACTGTTCAAGCACTTCCCGACGAAGGCTGCACTGCTCGGCGCCGCGGCAGAGGACCTCTTCCCGCGCCTGCGCGCCGAGTACCGCGAGGCCTTCGAGGCCGTTCCCGAGACGGGGGACCGCGTCCGCGCGGCTGTCGACCTGCTCTGGGACATCTTCCAGAAGCCCGAGCTGCAGGCCGCGATTGAGCTCTACGTCGCCGCACGCACTGACGAGGAGCTCGCCGCGGTCCTGACCGAGGTCGACGCCCCGCACCGTGCGGAGCTGCGGGCCATCGCCCGCGAGTTCTTCCCGCTCGCGGCGGAGCGCCAGGGCGAGGCCTTCGACTCGGTCGTCGACCTCGTCATCGACTCCATCCAGGGCGCTGCCCTGGGCTCGCTCGCCGTCCCCGACGCCCCCCGCCGGGAGCGCGAGCTCACCTACCTCACCGCACTCCTCCGCCTGGCCCTCGAGGGGGCGGCGGACCTGACGACAGGGGAGTAGCCATGCTTTCCACCGTGCCTGACATCATCCTCTGGGCGATCCCGCTCTTCGTGATCACGATGGTCCTCGAGGCCGTCGAGTCCTACCGCGACGGCGAGCCCGCCTACCGCGACACGCGCGACACTGCCGCGTCGCTGTCCATGGGGCTCGGCAACGTGATCATCACCGTGTTCTGGAAGGGCGCGGCGTTCGCCGGCTACCTGCTCGTCTGGGACAACCTCCGCCTGTTCGACGTCGGCTGGGCCTGGTGGGCCTGGGTCGCGGTCCTCTTCGCTGACGACCTCGCCTACTACTGGTTCCACCGCCTCCACCACGAGGTGCGGCTGTTCTGGGCGAGCCACGTCGTCCACCACAGCTCGGAGAAGTACAATCTCGGGACGGCGCTGCGCCAGACCTGGACGCCCATGAGCGGGTTCCTGTTCTGGGTCCCCCTCGCGTTCATCGGGTTCCACCCGGTGATGATCCTGACGATGCAGGCCATCTCGCTCGTCTACCAGTACTGGATCCACACCGAGCGCATCGACCGGATGTGGGCACCGATCGAGCTCGTGATGAACACGCCGAGCCACCACCGCGTCCACCATGGCAGCAACCCCCAGTACATCGACAAGAACTACGGCGGCATCCTCATCGTGTGGGACCGGTTGTTCCGGACCTTCGAGGCGGAGGGCGAGCGCGTCCGCTACGGCCTGACGAAGAACCTCGACACCTACAACCCGGTCAAGATCGCGTTCCACGAGTACCTCGACATCGCCCGCGACGCGACCCGCCCCGGCCTGACCGTCGGCGACCGCCTGGGTTTCGTCTTCCGCGGCCCGGGCTGGGCGTACGGCAAGCACGCCGAGCTCGGCCTCGCCCCCCGCTGGACCAAGCCCCCCGCGGCACCGCTCGCCCCCACCCCGGCAGCCCCCGCGCCCGCGGACGCCTGACCCCTCCACCCCGCCTGGGCGGGTGGAGTCGTCCCGGCATGCCCGGGACCCCGCCACCCGCGCGGGAGTACCGTCGGGGGCTGCGGCGTTGCACGCGCCGGGCGGTGTGGACATCTCGTTCCTTCTTGGGGCACAGACGTCCACACGGCAACAGATGTCCACACGGTGATGGGAGCGGGGTGACCGGGACCGGGAAGCGCGACGAGTCGGTGGCGGGGCGCGTGCGGCGCCTGCGCCGGGGCGAGGACGTGCGGCCCGAGACCGTCCGGCGCGTGGTCCGCCTGTTCCGGGGGTACCGCGGTCGGGTCGCCGCGGTGAGCGCCATCATCCTGGTGACCGCGGGGCTCGGGGTCGTCAACCCGTTCCTGATCCGGGGCATCTTCGACGAGGCCCTGTTCTGCGCTGACGGCTGCCCGGACACCGGGAAGCTGTGGTTCTACGGCGGCCTCATGATCGCCATCCCGATCACGACCGGGGCGTTCGGCGTCCTGCAGGGCTGGCTCGCCAACGAGGTCGGCCAGCGCGTGATGCGCGACCTGCGCGAGCGCCTGTACCTCCACCTGCAGTCGATGCCACTGCGCTTCTTCACCGCCACGCGAACGGGCGAGATCCAGTCGCGCATCACCAACGACGTGGCCGGGGTCCAGACCGTGGTCACGCAGACCGCGACGAGCATCGTCAGCAACGTCGTGATCCTGCTGTCGACGCTGGTCGCGATGGTCATCCTGAGCTGGCAGCTCACCATCCTGAGCCTGTTCACCGTCCCGGTGTTCGTCGTGCTCGCCCGGCGGGTCGGCCGTCGACGCCGCGAGGTGACGCGCCAGGCGCAGGAGACCACCGCGGCCATGACCGCGATGACCGAGGAGACGTTGTCGGTCAGCGGGGTCCTGCTCAGCAAGGTCTTCAACCGCGGCCAGCGGCACGCCGACGAGTTCCGCGAGAAGAACGAGGAGCTCGCGACCCTCAAGGTCCGCCAGCAGATGATCGGCCAGACGTTCTTCGCGATCATCAACGCGTTCTTCTCGATCACCCCCGCGGTCGTCTACCTCTTCGCCGGCACGGTGCTGCGCGACGGGGCGGTGATCGAGATCTCGGCGGGCACGCTGGTCGCGTTCACGACCCTGCAGACCCGCCTCTTCAGCCCCATCGGGATGCTGTTCCAGATGGCGATCGAGCTCGTGAGCTCGCTGGCGCTGTTCGACCGCATCTTCGAGTACCTCGACCTCTCACCCGAGATCACCGACCGCCCCGACGCCACCCACCTCGACAAGCGCGACATCGTGGGCCGGGTCACGTTCGACGACGTGCGCTTCCAGTACGAGTCCGCCCCGCTGCTGCGGGCGCTGGCCGACGCCCCCACAGGCCTGCCCCGCGACCCCGACGAGGAGGACACCTCCCGTGAGTGGGCGCTCGACGGCGTCAGCTTCGAGGCCGAGCCGGGCCAGCTCGTGGCACTCGTCGGCCCCAGCGGCGCCGGCAAGACGACGATCAGCTACCTCGTGGCGCGGCTGTACGACGCCACCGAGGGGCGCGTCCTGCTCGACGGACACGACGTCCGCGACCTCGCGATCAGCTCGCTCGCCGAGGCGGTCGGGTACGTCACCCAGGAGAGCTACCTCTTCCACGCGACGATCCGCGAGAACCTCCAGTACGGCCACCCCGAGGCGAGCGAGGACCAGCTCCACGAGGCCGCGCGTGCCGCGCAGATCCACGACTGGATCGCCACCCTCCCCGAGGGCTACGACACGGTCGTGGGCGAGCGCGGCTACCGGATGAGCGGCGGACAGAAGCAGCGCCTCGCGATCGCGCGCGTGCTCCTCAGCGACCCGCGGGTGCTGATCCTCGACGAGGCGACCTCGGCGCTCGACACGACCTCGGAACGGCTGGTCCAGGCGGCGCTGACGCCATTGATGGCCGGACGCACGACGATCGCGATCGCCCACCGCCTATCGACCATCCTGCGCGCCGACACGATCCACGTCCTCGACGAGGGCCGGATCGTGGAGTCGGGCACCCACGACGAGCTCGTCGCGCACGGGGGCCTCTACGCGGGCCTGTACCACCAGCAGTTCGGCGACGGCCTGATCGAGGCGCGCTGCGAGGACGGCGTCGTCCTCAGCAGCGGCGACGTCCTCACCGGCTGATCCGCCCGAGGGGTCCGCCCCAGCCCGAGCGGTCCGACCCATCATCGTGTGGACATCTGTTGCCGTGCGGTCATCCAGACGACAAGTGGCGGACGAGGGTCCACACGTCGATTCCGGTGCCTCGCGTCCACGGCCGTAGCATCCGGCGCCGGAGCCGCCACGCCGCTGAACGCCGCCGACACCGAGGTCACCGATGGTCCTGCTCAACCCCGCCACCTACGCCGGCGACGGCCTCGCCCCGGAGGACGCCGAGCTCGTCAAGAGGCTCATCGGCTTCTTCGAGGACAAGGGCAAGGTCGCGCTCAAGCACGACGACCACGAGCGCACCTGGTACCAGGACTTCATCGAGTGGCAGGCGAGCGAGCGGCTGTTCGCGAAGGTCCTCACGCCCGCCGCAGAGGGCGCGGGCGACACCCGCTGGGACACCAACAGGGTGAACCACGTCAACGAGGTGCTCGGCTTCTACGGCCTCGCGTACTGGTACACGTGGCAGGTCTCGATCCTCGGCCTCGGCCCGATCTGGATGTCGCCCAACGACGAGGCCCGTGCCCGCGCCGCCCGCTTCCTCGAGGACGGCGAGGTGTTCGCGTTCGGGCTCAGCGAGCAGAAGCGCGGGGCCGACATCTACCGCAGCGACATGGTCCTGCGCGAGGACGGCGACGGGTTCGTCGCCAACGGCGAGAAGTACTACATCGGCAACGCCAACGCGGCGCGCATGACCTCGACCTTCGGGCGCATCGGCGAGGGGCCGCTGCCGGACGACGCGAGCGGCAAGCCCAACCCCGACGACTACGTCTTCTTCGCGGCCGACTCGCAGCACCCGAGCTACGAGGTCGTCAAGAACGTCGTCAACAGCCAGAACTTCGTGGCCAACTACGCGCTGCACGACTACGCGGTCACCCCGGCCGACATCCTGCACCGCGGGGAGGCGGCCTTCGAGGCGGCGCTCAACACCGTCAACGTCGGCAAGTACAACCTCGGCTGGGCGTCGATCGGCATCTGCACGCACGCGCTGTACGAGGCCATCACCCACGCGAACAACCGCAACCTCTACGGCTCGCTCGTGACGGACTTCCCGCACGTGCGCCAGCTCTTCGTGGACGGCTACTCGCGCCTCGTCGCGATGAAGCTCTTCGCGAGCCGTGCCAGCGACTACTTCCGGTCGGCCTCGCGTGAGGACCGGCGCTACCTGCTCTTCAACCCGCTCGTGAAGATGAAGGTCACCACGGAGGGCGAGAAGGTCATCGACCACCTCTGGGACGTGATCGCGGCCAAGGGCTTCGAGAAGGACACGTACTTCGAGATGGCCGCGCGCGACATCCGTGCGCTGCCCAAGCTCGAGGGCACCGTCCACGTCAACCTCGCGCTCGTCCTCAAGTTCGCGGCCAACTACCTCTTCAACCCGGCCGAGTACGCGCCCGTGCCCAAGCGCCACGACCCCAGCGACGACACGTTCCTGTGGGACCAGGGCCCCACCCGCGGCCTCTCGCGCATCCAGTTCGCCGACCCCGGCCCGGTGCTGGCCTCCAAGGACCTGCCGAACGTCGAGGTGTTCCGCGACCAGGTCGAGGGCCTGAAGCGCCTGCTCGTGGAGGGCATGCCCGACGCCGACCAGCAGCGCGACCTCGACATCATGATGACGCTCGGCCAGATGTTCAGCCTCGTGCCGTACGCGCAGCTGATCCTCGAGGAGGCCGAGCTGCGCGGTGACGTCGACGATGCGCTGATCGACCAGGTCTTCGACGTCTTCGTGCGCGACATGAGCGGGTACGCCGTCGAGCTCCACGGCAAGCGGACCTCGACCCCGGCACAGCAGAAGCTCGCGCTCGAGCTCGTCCGCAAGCCGGTCGGCGACGAGGCGCGCTACACCACCGTGTGGGAGCAGGTCCGCGCGCTCGACGGTGCCTACGCGATGCCCGCGTAGGCGTCGCCGGGGGCCTTCGGGTCGACGTGGTCGAAGGCCCACGACGTCAGGGCCTCCGTGAAGCGTGCCGGCGCCTCGAGCTGCGGGGCGTGCCCGACGCCCGTGAGCGTCCGGCGCGACCACGTGGGGTGGCGCTCGAGCATCGCGTTCACCGATCGCACCGGGATGATCGGGTCGAGCGCCCCGTCGATGACGAGCACCGGGACGTCGACGGCGTCAGCGAGCGCGTGGAACGCGGCGCGCCGGGTGAGCATCAGCAGCAGCGAGCGCATGGCCGTGACCCAGGCCCGCATCGCCTCGGTGTCCCCGCGCCGGAACGTGGCGACGTCGACCATCGCGCCGAGCGCCTCCTCGGAGACCGTCGCCCCATCCGCCACGCACAGGCGAAGGAGCTGGTCGACGCGACCCGCCGGGGTGAGCGAGCTGCGCCTGCGTGCCTCGGCCCGCGCCGCCCCCGGGGCCAGTGTGGAGAGCCACGTCGCCCCCAGTGCGGGGTCCAGCGCCGACGTCCCTGCGCGGGGCAGGGCCGGCGCCGCCAGCGCCACCCCGGCGACGAGGCGGTCCTTCCCATCGCGTGCATCGGCCGCAGCGGCCAGCAGTGCGACCGCGGCGCCCATGGAGTTGCCGACGAGGATGGCGGGTTCGCCGACGAGCCACGGGAGCGCGCGCAGGGTCAGCTCGCCGAGCGCCGGCATGCGGGTCGACCTGCCTGCCCGCCGGGTGTAGCCGAACCCGGGGAGGTCGATCGCGGCGACGCGACGGTGCTTGGCGAGGGGCGGGATGACGTCCACGAAGTTCGCGAGTGAGCCGTCGAGGCCGTGGACGAACACGACGGGGGCTGCGCCGGACGAGGGCCTGGAGCGGCCCGCGGCCACCGCGTTGAGCGGTCCGTCGATGTCGAGGATCGTCTGGCGCACGAGGGAGGTCCCGGTCGAGGGCGGTCGTCGGGGACGTCTGCCCCCACACCGCGGGTTCGACGCGGCCGCGACGGCGGCTTGCCGACGGCCGACCACCCGCTGATCCGGTCGGGACCACGCTCCGGCACCGGCTTCCCCGGGGCCGCCCGGGACCCCGATCGGGCCGTCCAGCCGTCCACAGGCTGTGGGAACTGTGGACGGTCTCCTGTGGGTACGTGGACAACTGGCCCAGTTCGCGCGCGCATCACAACGGTCGATGCGCGGGGCGCCGAAGATCTGGGGATTTCGCCTCCGACTCTTGCCGAGCCGCGGTGATCCCTCGTAGTTTTCCCCTCGTCGCCAGGTCAGCACGAACGGCAGGGCGGCGAGCCGAGAGGGACGCACTCCCGACCGGCGAGGGAGGCGGAAGGTTCCGATCCAGTATCGGGAGCGACCGTCAACCGGAATCTCTGAGGCGCCCGGTGCGTGGGCGTGACAGAGGCAGGAGCGGAACCGAGCTTCGTGGCTCGCCCGCACCGACGCCGGACACCGGCGCGGCAGGTCTTCGGACCGGTTGCGACGATCCGGTGTGGCTGACGGACCGGAGTTCCGTCGCCGGGTTCGCCTGGCGGAGGAGCTTGCGGAGAACGTCAGCCCGAACGGCAGATCGGCTTCGGTCGAGATGCCACGCCCGATGCGGCGGCTCCTTCGGGAGACGCCCTCCATCGGGAGGACCGGTCACCGGCCCCGCAAGGGATCGTGTGATCGCCGGCCGAGAAGGCCCGCGGTGGCAACACCGCGGCAGCTGGACCGGTCGCGGGACCCCGGAGGCCCTCGTGGTCGCCGGGGTTCCGTCTGTTCCCGCACGAACGCGGCCCGCGCGTGACCACGCGGCCGTAGAGTCACCGGCGACCGAGGGAACGGGGCGCGGTGGCAGAGGTCGACGTCGAGGTCGCCGTCGTCGGGGCGGGGCTCGCCGGCCTGACCGCTGCTCGCCGGCTCCACCGGGCCGATCGGCGCGTCGCGGTCATCGAGGCGCGCGACCGGGTGGGCGGCCGCACGCTCACGCGCGACGAAGGCGCCTACTGGCTCGACCTCGGCGGGCAGTGGATCGGCCCGACCCAGACGCGCGTGCGGTCCCTGGTCGACGAGCTGGGGCTGACGACCTTCAAGACGCACACGCAGGGCGAGAACCTCGTCGAGTGGGACTCACGGCTCCGGCGCTACACCGGCACGATCCCGAAGCTCGATCCGCTGGGGCTCGCCGACGTCGGCCAGGCCCTGCTGCGCCTCGACCGCATGGCCAAGGACGTGCCCACGGACGCGCCCTGGACGGCGCCCGATGCCATGGAGCTGGACGCCCAGACCGTCTGGTCGTGGATGCAGCGCGGCATGAGGACCGACAAGGGACGCCAGCTGCTCACCCTGGCCGTCAACGCCGTCTTCGCGGTCGAGCCGCAGGACCTCTCCCTGCTCCACCTCCTCTTCTACGCCAATGCGGCAGGAGGGATGGACGCACTCGTCGACACGGAGGGCGGTGCGCAGGACTCGCGCATCGTCGGCGGGACGCAGCAACTGTCCGACGCCATGGCGGTCGAGCTCGGCGACCGTGTCAATCGAGGGCACCCCGCGCGCCGGATCATCCAGCGCGACGATCGCGTCCGGATCGAGGCAGACGGCCTGACCGTCGACGCCCACTACGTCATCGTGGCGATCCCGCCGACGCTCGCGGGGCGGCTGGAGTACGAACCGAGGCTGCCGGCCGCGCGTGACCAGCTCACCCAGCGCATGCCGCAGGGCACGGTCATCAAGTGCCATGCGGTCTACGACGAGCCGTTCTGGCGGGCGGCCGGGCTCAGCGGTGCAGCGACCTCGAACCTCGGCCCGGTCAAGGTGGTCTTCGACAACAGCCCGCCCGGAGGCGAGGTCGGCATCCTCATGGGCTTCCTCGAGGGCCAGGCCGCGCGGGACCTCGGCGGCGTCACCCCGGCCGAGCGACGGGCGTTCGTGCTCGAGGTGTTCGAGCGCCTCTTCGGGCCGAGGGCTGCGCGCCCCGAGCACTACCTGGACAAGAGCTGGGCCGATGACGAGTTCTCGCGCGGGTGCTACGGCGCGGTCATGGTCCCGGGAGGCTGGACGGGATTCGGTCCCGCCCTGCGCCAACCCGTCGGCCTCATCCACTGGGCTGGGGCGGAGACCGCGACGACCTGGTCCGGCTACATGGACGGCGCGGTCCGCTCGGGTGAGCGAGCCGCGGCCGAGGTCACCGCGCGGTTGCTGCGGCGCAAGGCCGACGAGCCACCGGCTCGCGCCGTCTGAGTCATTCGAGCCGGGTTCGGGGGTCGAGGCGCGCCACCAGCAGGTCGGCGAGCGTGCTGAGGACGATGGCCACCACGGTGATCAGCAGTGAGGCACCGATCACGACGGGACCGTCCTTGCGGTTGATGGCCTCGAAGAGCAGCCCGCCCAGGCCGCGCATCCCGTAGACGCCCTCCACGAGGATCAGCGCCACGACGAACGGGCCGAGCTGCGCCGCGGCGACCGTCGCGACCGGGACGAGCGCTTCCCGCATCAGGTGCACGCCGACGATGCGCGAGCGCCGGATACCCCGTGCCTCGGCTGCCTTGACGTGGAGCGACGACACCAGCCCACGGAGGGCGTCGCGCGTCAGCAGCGCCACGGAGCCCGCGGACACGATGCCGAGCGAGGCTGCCGGCAGGACGTAGGTCTCCCAGCCCTCGGACCCGCCCCACGGGAACCACCGCATCACCTGTACGAACAGGCTCCGGTTCATCCAGGCCACCACCATGGCCGGCGTCATCGCGGCAGCAGCCATCACGACGAACGTGGCTCGGCCGTACCACCGGCTCGCGTAGAAGGTGGACGCGAGCCCGAGGAACGCGCCGAACACCGTCTGCACGACGAGCGTCGCCGCGAGCAGTCGCAGGCTCACCGGCAGCGACTGGCGAACGAGGTCCCAGACGGGGATCCCGCGGAAGCTCGTGCCGAGGTCGAGGCGGAGCAGGTTCCACAACATCCGCAGGTACTGCTGCCAGAGCGGTCGATCCAGCCAGTACCTCGCGTTCAGCTGGTCGATCACGTCCTGCGGCGGCTGCCGGAAGCCGAACAGCGCCCTGATCGGATCGCCCGGCTGGAGGTTCGCGAGGACGAAGAACAGCAGCGACGCGCCCAGGAGGACGAACAGCGTCTCGACCGCCCGCCTGAGCGCGAACCGGCCCACCCGCCACCGCCTGTCGTCCGTCCGGCCACGCACGCTATGCCCTGCAGCCCCCACCGGTCGCTGGTTACGCTCCAACGCATGACGGACCACCGCGACCTCCTCCAACGGGCCAGGGCCTGGCGCGATGCCGACCCCGACCCGGCGATGCGGGCGGAGCTCGACGCCCTCATCGCGGGTGGCGACGTCGACGAACTGGCCGAACGCCTCAACGGAGACCTGGAGTTCGGGACGGCCGGCATCCGGGGCGTCGTCGGCGCCGGCTCGCTGCGCATGAACCGCGCCGTCGTGATCCGCACGACCCGTGGCCTCGCCGACTGGATCCTCGCTACCGGCGTGGACCCGCAGCGCGGCGTCGTCGTCGGCTTCGACGCACGCCTCGACTCGCGCGCCTTCGCGGACGACACGGTCGGTGTCCTCGTGGCGGCGGGCATACCCGTCCGGGTCTTCCCCGAGCCCGTCGCAACGCCGATCGTCGCCTACGAGGCGCGTGCGACCGGCGCGGCCTCGGCGGTCGTCATCACCGCGAGCCACAACCCGCCCGAGTACAACGGTTACAAGGTCTACGCGCCCAACGCCGCCCAGATCATCCCGCCGACGGATGCCGAGATCGCCGCCGCCATCGCGGCGGTCGGGCCGGCCAACGCCGTCCCGCGTGACCCCGACCCCTTCGGCCACGAGCTCACGACCGTGCTCGACACGGCCGAGGTGTTCGACCGCTACTGGGCGGAGGTCGCGGCCATCCGCCCGGCCGTCGACGGCGACCGCTCGCTCGCGATCGTCCACACGCCGCTGCACGGCGTCGGCGGGCAGCCGGTGCTCGAGGCCCTCGCCCGCGCCGGCTACACCGAGGTCCGCCAGGTGCCGCAGCAGGTCGAGCCCGACGGGCACTTCCCGACGGTCGCGTTCCCCAACCCGGAGGAGCCCGGCGCGCTCGACCTCGCGCAGGACCTCGCGGCCGAGGTCGGTGCCGACCTCATCGTCGCCAACGACCCCGACGTGGACCGGTTGGCCGTCTCCTCGCGCGCGGATGACGGGTCATGGGTCGCGCTCACCGGCAACCAGATCGGGGTGCTGCTCGCCGACTACCTCCTGCGACACACGGCCGTCGACGCCCCGCTCGTGCTGTCGAGCATCGTGTCGTCGCCGATGCTCGCCGACGTCGCCGCGTCCCACGGCGCGCACTACGAGCCGACCCTCACGGGCTTCAAGTGGATCGCCAACGCGGCGATGGCGCGCGAGGTCGAGCACGGCGAGGCGTTCGTGTTCGGCTACGAGGAGGCGCTGGGCTACACGGTGGGCCCGATCGTCCGCGACAAGGACGGCATCAGTGCGGCCGTCGTGTTCGCCGACCTGGCCGCGGCGCTGCACGCCGAGGGCAGGACGCTGGACGACGCACTCGATGCGCTCTACCGCCAGCACGGCCTGTGGGTCAGTGGCCAGGTGTCGCTGGTCCGCCCCGGCCTGGAGGGGCTCGAGGAGATCGCCGACGCGATGACCCGCATCGACGCGTCGACCTACCCGCCTGAGCTCGACGGCCTCCGCGTCGTCGGCGCGACCGACTACCGGACGGGCGAGGACGAGCGTCCGGCGTGGCTGCCCAACACCAGCCTCGTCGCGCTGCAACTGGAGGGTGGCTCGCGCGTGCTCATCCGCCCCTCCGGGACCGAGCCGAAGCTCAAGATCTACGTCGACCTGCGCGAGGACCTCGCGGCGAGCGACGACGTCGATGCGCGCGAGGCGGCAGCGCGGGAGCGTTGCCAGCGGGTCGGGAAGGCACTGGCGGGGTTCGTCGGCCTCGGGTGAGCCCGTCGCAGCCAAGAGGGAACATCGCGCCCGACCGGTCGGTTGACCGCTCCGAACGACGATCGACCGCGCCTGCGAGGCCACATGCCGACCCCCACCGACGACCCGCTCACCGACGGCCGTGCCGTCGTCGACGTCGTGGGCGGTGCCGGCGCGAGCGACGACCTGCCGGCGTTCCGCATCGGGCTGGCCGGTGGCCTGGTCGGGATCCTCTGCTGCGTGGGCCCGACGGTGCTCGCGGCGATCGGCGTCCTCTCCGCCACGGCGGCCTACGACCTCAGCTACGACCTGTACGGCAACTACGCCTGGTGGTTCCGCGGCGCTGGGCTCCTCGTCGCGGCTGGCCTCGTCTGGTACGCGCTGCGTCGACGCGACCGGTGCACGCTCGACGGGGTCAGGAGCGTGCGACGCAACCTCGTCACCATCGCGATCGTGGGCGTCGTGACCTACGGCTCCCTCTACTGGTTCACGACGTGGCTCGGGAACCTCGCCGTCGCGTAGGCGCCGGGCAGCAGTCGAGCGGGCACACGTCGTGGTTCGGGCCACGCCCACCGAGTGCGCGCGGCGCCACGAGCCCCATCCGCTCGCGGACGAGCTCGGTCGCCATCGAGACGTAGGCCGGGTGCGTCCCCACGGTGCCGGCCCGGACCATCCGCAGGCCGAGCTCCTCGCAGACCTCGCGCGCCTCCTCGTCGAGGTCGAACAGGACCTCCATGTGGTCGGACACGAAGCCGATCGGGACGATGCACACGGCCTCGACGCCCTTGGTGTGCAGGTCGCGCAGGTGATCGCCGACGTCGGGCTCGAGCCAGGGCACCTGGGGCGGGCCACTGCGCGACTGGTAGACGAGGTCCCAGTCGTGGTCGGCTCCGAGGTCGTCGACGACGAGCCGGCACGCCTCGAGGAGCTGTGCCTCGTAGTCGCTGGTGGCGGCCATCGAGGTCGGGATGGAGTGGGCCGTGAACACCAGTCGAGGGTTGCCCCCGGCCCCGAGGTCCAACAGGGACTCGCGGACGCGGTCCGCCTGCGCGGAGATGAAGCCGGGATGGTTGTAGAAGACCCGGAGCTTGTCGATCACCGGGGCCCCGGCACCGACCTCGCCCTGCGCCCGTAGGACGTCCTCGCGGTACTGGCGGCATCCGG
>JBFHRB010000071.1:0-13349 GCA_041591915.1 Nitriliruptorales bacterium | reverse complement strand
GGGTCCGGCGTCGTGGACGTCGCCGTCGGCTCCTCCCCGGGGCTCGTCGGTCGGCTCGGGGCCGACAGCGGCTTGAGCGGCCGGGCGACACCGGGACCAGCCGAGGGGTCGGTCGTGCTCTCGTCCTCGTCGAGGTCCGGGTACGCGATGACCGGCTTGGCCGCACGCCGGTTGCGCTCGCCGTACGCGTCGACGCCGTAGGCGTACCCGAGCGTGGCGGTCGAGCCCGACCCGATCCACACGAACCCGAGGATGTCGCCGGCGACGAACCGCAGCCGTTCGCGGAGGGCGATCAGGGTGTCGAGGTCCACGCCATCGCGGATGACGAGCAGGACGGCGTCGACGTAGCCCGCGAGCACCGTCGTGTCGGCGGTCGCGAGGAGCGGTGCGGAGTCGACGAAGACGAACTCGTGCTGCGAGGCGATGCGCTGCAGGCCCTGCACGACGCCGGGGTCGCGCAGGCGACCCGCGGAGTCACGGCCCGCGGCGCCGGCTGCCAGGAAGGGCAGCCGCAGCTGTCCGCCGAGGATGTCGAGGCGGCTGAGGAACTGGCTCGCGCCGCGCGCTCCGGTGGTCGCCAGGTCCGTGAGCCCGGGGGCGCCGTCCATGTTCGCCAGCCGTGTGAGCTCGCGGACGTGCAGGTCACCGTCGACGAGGGCGGACTTGCGGCTCTCGAGCTGGGCGCTCAGGGCGAGCTGGAGCGAGACCTCCGTCTTCCCGTCGCCGGGCTGCGACGAGGTGATCAGCACGCTGCGACGATCCTTCGTGCGGAGCAGGTGCTCCACCGAGGACAGCAGGAAGTTGAACGCCTCCTGGTGGGGGACCTCGAGCGTCGCACGGTCCGACAGGGTGTCCTCGCGTGCACGCCGGTAGAGCGGCACGGTGGCGACGTGGCGGATGCCGAGGATCTCGGCCACCTGACTGGGGGACTCGACCTTCCGCGAGCGTCCGGCCAGCCAGTAGGCAGCCGCGGCCGCAAGTCCGCCGGCGAGGATGATGGCGAGGGCCGTGTCACGCACCGGGTTCGGCGACGACGCATCGCGCGGGGGCTCCGCGGCCTCCACGAGATCGACGCCAGACCCGAAGACGCGGGCATCGACGAGCAGTTGCTGTGACCGTGCCCGGATCTCGACGCGTTGGCGGACCAGGACGTCCAGCTGCTCGCGGAGGATGTCGACCGTGCTCGAGGACACCGCGCCGGCGATGCGGGCCTGCAGCGCCTCGATCTGGTCATCGAGCTCGTCGGTCGCGAGGTCCAGCTCGGTCGCGGCCGCCTGTGCGCTCGACAGGCGCGCGTCGCGCGAGACCTGCATGTAGGCCGTCGACGCCGCGTTGGCGACGTCCGCAGCGCGGTCCGGCGACGATGCCGAGGCCGTGATCTCGAGCATGTCGAGCTCGACGTCACCGGCGGCGTCGACGCGACGGCTGAGGTCGTTGCGGCTGAACTCCCCGCCGAGCAGCTCCGACGTCGCGTCCAGGACGGGTCGTGACGTGACCCGCTCGGCCTGCTGGGGGACGTAGCGGTCGGCGTCGACGGACCGGCCCTGGCCGAAGACCGAGCTCGTGCGCGGGTCGGCGAGGAAGAGCCGAGCGGTCGCCTCGTAGACCGGGGCCTGGCTGCTCGACAGGAAGAACGCCCCGGCGGCCGCCAGCGTCACGAACACCCCGACGAAGTACTTGTAGCGCCAGACGGACGCGAGCAGCCCCGGGCCGCTGCGCCAGCGTTCATCCGTACTCGGCACGACACCTCCCCGGGTGTCTCGTCGGTCGGGCGAGGGTAACCCTCACGACTTCACGGTTCCTTCACATCTCCCCGTCAGATCGTCGGCCGCTGGTGCGTCGGTTGGAGCAGAGAGGGCACGACTCGACCGGAGACACGACCATGCGACGAACGACCCGAACGATCATGGTGCTCGCACTGAGCGTCCTGATCGCCGTCCCCACGGCCGCCAGTGCCCACATCACCGAGGGAGGGCCGAGCGACCGCGCCTCCGACGTGGCCCACGACCGCGCCGGCCACCACAGCGACCGCGACCACGACCTCGCGCTCTGGGCCCGCATCCGGGCGATGCTCGAGCGCCGGGCCGTCGACGGGCTCGACGCGCCCGGTCTGGACGTCGCCCGGGACCGCCTGGCCCCTGGCATCGTCGGGCCGTTCCCCGGCCAACCACGCCCCGAGCCGACCCCGATCGACCCCGTGCCGGTCGACCCGCGGCCGGTCCCGCACCCGTGTGACCTCCAGCCGATCCGACACGACGTCTTCCCCGTGGACGAGGCGGGCAGCGTGGGCCTCGCGTGGAACAGCTGCGGCGTCCGCATCACGGGCGTCCGCACCGCGGAGGGCTGGCGCTCGGAGACCGTCGAGGACGGCCCGCGGCGCGTCCTCGTCGTGTTCAGGGACGGCCACGTGATCCTGGGCTTCTGGGCGCACCTGACGGAGGACGGCCTCGACCACGGCATCCGCCGTGCCGAGGAGCCGCCGGACAGCAAGCACGAGGTGTTCCCGGTCGGCGAGGCCGGGGCGGTGGCGCTGTCCTGGACGCGTGAGGCGATCACCGAGGTGCACGTGCGCACGGCCGACGGCTGGCGCTCGGAGATCGTGACCCGTGAGCGGACGGGCGTCCGCGTCGCCTTCTGGAACGAGACCACCAAGCTCGTCTTCTGGGCCAAGCTCGGCGAGGACGGCCTTCGTCACGGCATCGAGCGGGTCCACGACGACCCGCCCCCGCCAGACACCAGGCACGAGGTCTTCCCCGTCGGTGACTTCGGCGCGGTCGCGCTGACCTGGTCGCGCGAGGCGATCCTCGACGTCGAGGCGAAGTCGGCCGACGGCTGGCGGCACGAGGTCCACCGGCGCTCCCGTACGGAGGTGAGCGTGACGTTCACCGACGGCCACACGAAGGTGTTGTTCTGGGCACGGCTCGAGGACGGCGAGCTCCGCCACGGTGTCGTCCGGGCCGTCGACGAGCCGCAGCCGCGCCCGACCGAGCCGGGGCCGGAGCCCACGTACGAGCCGGCACCGGAGCCGACCCGCGACAGCGAGCCGACCGACACGAAGCCGACGGACGCCACACGGGACGGGACGGGCGGCTGATCGACGCCGTAGCGTTGGCCGGGTGACCGACGCCGACCGACTCGACGCGCTGGTCCCGCTGCTTCGGCAGCGGGACCGCGCCGCGTTCGTCGAGCTGTACGACCTCATGGCGCCGCAGCTCCTTGCGTTCGCGCGCGGGGCCGTCGGTGACCCCCACCAGGCGGAGGACGTCGTCCAGGACGTCTTCGTGAGGTTCACGCGGCATGCCAGACGGTTCCGCGGCGACGGCCGGGCGCTGCTGGCCTGGCTGTACACCGCGACCCGGCGCCGCTGTGCCGACGTGCACCGTCGCCGCGGACGACGCCCGGAGATACCGACGGCCGTCGTGCCGGAGCAGGCCGCCTACGGGTCGGTGGCCGAGGCGGTCACCGACCCGGACGTGCTGCGGGCGCTGGGCCAGCTCACCGAGGCCCAGCGCGCCGCCATCCTCCTGCGGCGGGTCGCCAGCCTCGAGGGCCACGAGGTCGCGGAGATCCTGGGCATCGAGCGGGACGCCGTCTACGCGCTGTGCGCACGCGGGGAGGCCCGTCTGCGCCTTCTGCTGGCGCCGGCGTCGGATACGGCGCCCGTCGAGCGTCAGGAGGGGTGATGGACACGCCACACGAAGACCGCGACCTCGAGCGCCGCCTCCGCGACGCGCTCGACACCGGCGTGCCGGTCGACACGCGTCGGCGCCACCTCGCCGCCATCGACGCCTCACTGCGCCCTGCCCCGATCGCGCTCGCGTGGCGCCGCCGCGCCGCCGCCCTCGTCGCCGCCACCTCGGCGATCGTTGCGCCGCTGGGCGCCGTGGCAGCCGCCGAGAACGCGCTGCCCGGCGACCTGCTGTACCCCGTCAAGCAGGTCTCCGAGGCGGTCCGGGCCCCGTTCGACCCGAGCATCCGGGCCCGCCACCGCATCGAGGAGGCCCGCGAGCTCGCGGCTGCCGGTGCGGAGGCCGACGACCTGCTGCAGGCGGTCGACGCGGCGCGCGACGCCGTGGCCTCCTCGCGCGACGGCGAGGGCCTGACCGACGAGTTCGACGCGCTCACGCGGGATGTCGATGCCGCCAGTGACGCCGTGACCGTCGAGCCCGAACCGTCGCCGGAGACGGTCGAGCCCGCGCCGTCGCCGACCCGGACACCACGACCCGAGCGGACGCGCGAGCCCTCGTCCGAGCCGACCACTGACGCCTCCATCTCGTCGCAGCCCTCGCCGACCCGCGCACCGTCCCCGACTCCCTCGCCGTCACCGACGACCGACGCCTCGCCCGTGCCGGCGGCAACGCCGGGCGGTGACCAGGCGGCCCAGGAGCCGACGCACGACACCCGGCGCCAGCGCTACCGGGCGGCCGAGGCCGGTGCCGTGGTCGTCGAGGTCGGCGATCGCGGCATCCGACTCGCCGGTGTCGAGGCGGCCAACGGTTGGACGTGGCGGGCGGACCGGGAACACGAACCCCGATGGGTCATCGTCCGCTTCGCCCGCGAGGGCTATCGGGTGGTCTTCGAGGCCCGGTGGGTCGACGGCCAGGTCAAGACCTCGGTGACGGTGTTCCAGACGGACCCGTCGCCGTCGCCGTCCCCGAGCCCCAAGGACGACCCGTCGCCGTCTCCTTCGCCGAGCCCGAAGGACGATCCGACGCCCCGACCCGACCCGTCGCCCCTCCCGCCGGAGCCCTCGCCGTCCGGGGAGCCGGGCACGACCGACGGACGCTGAGCGCAGGTGGGGACCACGGCGCGCCGGGGACTCTGCCCTAGGGTCGGCGCACCAGCCGTCGTGAGGGGACCACGTTGGACTTCCGCATCCCGGAGGAGCTGACCCAGCTCCGCGCCAGCTACCGGAGCTTCCTCGAGCGCGAGGTCAGGCCGGTCGAGGAGGGCCTCGGCGACGCGCTCAACGCCGACCACCTCTCCGACGAGGTGCGCGATGCCGCTCACGAGCTCCGGCGCCGCTCCGCTCGGGAGGGGTTCTACGCGTGCTACCTCCCCGAGGAGGTCGGGGGCCAGGGTGTCTCCACGCTCGGCACGACCCTGCTCGTCGAGGACACCGGGGAGAGCGGGCTGCGCCTGGCGCAGGCGGTCATGGGCCCGCCGAACCCCGAGGCACCGAGCCCCGTCCTGCTCGATGCCCAGCCCCACATCCGCGACCGCTACCTCTCCCCGCTCGTGCGCGGGGAGGGCTCGATGTGCTTCGCGCTGACCGAGCCCGAGGCGGGGTCGGACGCGCAGGCGATCCGAACGTCGGCCGAGCACACCTCCGCCGGGTGGGTGCTCAACGGCACCAAGCACTACATCACGGGCGCCGACGGCGCGGACTTCGCGCTCGTGTTCGCGGTCAACGACGCGGAGAAGCGTGCGCACGGGGGCATCACGGCCTTCGTCGTCCCACGTGACCAGTACGCGGTCGTCCGCCAGCAACGGACCGTCTCCGACACGCACCCGTACGAGATCGTCTTCGAGGACGCGACCGTCCCCGACGACCACGTCGTCGGCGAGGTCGGCTTCGGCTTCTACACGGCGATGCGGTTCCTCAACGCGGGCCGCGCCTACATCGGCGCGATGTGCCTCGGCCTCGCACAGTTCTGCCTGGAGTACGCGGTCGATCACGTCAAGCAGCGCACGGCGTTCGGCAAGCCGCTCGGCAAGAACCAGGGGGTCGCGTTCCAGCTCGCCGACACGAAGGTGGAGATCGAGGCTGCCCGCTGGCTGACCTACCACCTCGCGTGGCAGGTCGACCAGGGCGAGGTCCCGATGCTCGACAGCTCGATCGTCAAGCTCTACGACACGGAGATGGCGTTCCGGGCGGCGGACCGGTCGATGCAGGTCCTCGGTGGGGCCGGGCTGATGCGCGAGGTGCCGATCGAGCGGATCTGGCGTTTCATCCGGATCCTCCGCATCGTCGAAGGTGCCAGTGAGGTCCAGAAACTGGTGATATCGCGCTCGCTCGGGCTGTAGGTCGCAGGGCGCACGGCTCCTGTGCGGTTCCGCACGAACGTGTCTCCGCTCGTGACCCGGTCGTCGGGATCCGTACGGTTGCGCCGCTGTTCCCGGTGCATCGGGGGGAGACCGCGGGTGGCGGTCGACGGAGTGCGTCCGGGCCGAGGTGACACCATGGGGATCCCGCTGTTCCTGCTCCAGTTGCTGGACCACGCGACCTTCCCGACCACGCCGCTGCAGCTTCGCAGCGTCGCCCGTCAGGCGGAGGGGGGCGATCGCATCGCGGCCTTCCTCAGGGTGCTTCCCGACTCCCTCGTGCTCCGCGATCGGGATCACGCCGCGAACGTGCTCCGCGACATCGTGTTCGGTCACTCGCCCGCCTGACCGCACTCGTCGGCGGGCGCCACGGGGGTCTGGTTGGATGCGCGGCCTATGACCGGGCAGGACCTCTCTCGCATCCCTCAGGTCGACGCGCTGCTGCAGCGCGACGATGCTGAGGACGTCATCGCGCAGTTCGGCCGCCGCCCGGTCGCCGACGCCATCCGTCGCGTGCTCACCGACGTCCGCGAGCAGGCACGCAAGGGCGTCGTCATCCCGCGCGCCGACGAGATCGTCGCCCGGGCCGAGGCCGAGCTCGCGGCCCATCGCGACCAGCGCCTCTCCCGCGTCATCAACGCGACCGGGGTGATCCTGCACACCAACCTCGGCCGGGCCCCGCTGTCCGCCGCCGCCCGCAACGCGGTCGCCGACGCTGCCGGCTACACGACCATCGAGTACGACCTCCGCACCGGGACACGCGGGTCGCGGACCGAGCACGTGGGCTCGCTCGCGGCCGAGCTGTGCGGCGCCGAGGCAGCCACCGTCGTGAACAACGGGGCCGCGGCGCTCCTGCTCGTGCTGGCCGCGCTGTCGACGGGGCGCGAGACGGTCGTCAGCCGCGGTGAGCTCGTCGAGATCGGCGGTTCGTTCCGGCTCCCCGAGATCATGGCGGCCTCCGGCGCGATCCTGCGCGAGGTCGGGACGACCAACAAGACGCGCGTCGAGGACTACCGGGAGGCGGTCGGCCAGGACACGGCGATGTTCCTCGCCGTGCACCGCTCGAACTACGAGGTCGTCGGGTTCACGGAGTCGCCCGAGCTCAGCCGCCTCGCCGAGGTCGCCGAGGCCGAGCGCGTCCCGCTCGTCTACGACGTGGGGTCCGGCCTCGTGCGCGACCGCGGCGACGGCTTCCAGGGTGAACCGAGCGTCGAGCAGGCCCTTCGGGAGGGCGCCGACCTCGTGATCTTCAGCGGCGACAAGCTGCTCGGTGGCCCGCAGGCCGGGATCATCGTCGGGCGCAGCGACCTCGTCCTGCGCTGCAAGCGGCACCCGCTGGCGCGGGCGTTGCGCATCGACAAGCTCCAGCGCGCCGCGCTCGAGGCGACGCTGGAGTCGCACCTGCGAGCCGACCCACCGGTCGACGTCCCGACGTGGGCCATGCTCATGGCGGACGCGCGCAGCATCCGTGAGCGCGCCGAGCGGCTCGTCGCCGAGATCGGCGAGCCCGCGGTGGTCGTGCAGACGCGGGCACTCGCGGGCGGCGGGTCGCTGCCCGGTGCCGACCTGCGCTCGTTCGGCGTCGCGATCGGCGGGCCGTCCGATGGCGACGGCGCCGGCCTCGGCCAGCGTCTGGCCCAGCGGCTGCAGGGGGCTGCCGAGCCGGTCATCGCGCGTATCGAGGGGGACCGGGTGATCCTGGACCTCCGCACGGTCCCGCCAGCGCAGGACGGCCTCCTGGCCGACCTGCTCTCGAACGCGCTCGACGAGCTGCTGCCCGGGCGATGAGCGGGGCCACGCGCCCGATGCGGGTCGTGGCGACCGCGGGGCACGTCGACCACGGCAAGTCCACCCTGCTGCGCGCGCTGACCGGGATGGAGCCCGACCGCTGGCGCGAGGAGCGTGAACGGGGCCTCACGATCGACCTCGGCTTCGTGTGGACCGAGCTCGACGTCCCGGACACGACCTCGACCATGGAGGTCGCCTTCGTCGACGTACCGGGGCACCAGCGCTTCATCGGCAACATGCTCGCCGGGGCCGGCGCGGTGGAGACGGTGCTCTTCGTCGTCGCGGCGGACGACGGCTGGTCGGCACAGTCGCAGGAGCACCTCGAGATCCTCGACGTGCTCGGCACGTCCGCTGCCGCCGTGGCCGTGACCAAGTCGGAGGCGGCCGGGACGGAGCGGACCCGCGAGGTCGTCGACGACGTGGCCACGCGCATCGCGGGCACGTCCCTCGCAGGCGCCCCGATCGTCGCCACGGACGCGCTCGCCGGCCGAGGCCTCGAGGAGCTGGCGGGCACGCTCGCCCGGCGGCTCACGGCCGCCCCCGCGCCGGCGGACGTCGGTCGCCCTCGGCTCTGGGTCGACCGTGCCTTCACGATCGCCGGGGCCGGGACGGTCGTGACCGGCACGCTGGCGGGCGGTCAGCTTCGGGTGGGACAGCGCGTCACGCTGCTCCCCGCCGGCGACGAGCACCGGGTGCGGGCGCTGCAGTCGCTGGGGTCGGCCATCGAGGTGGCGCTCCCGGGCTCGCGCGTGGCCGTCAACCTCGCCGGGCTCGACCACGAGGAGGTCGCCCGCGGCCACGCCGTCGTCGGCGGGATCCCGTCGGAGACGCCCTGGGCCACCACGACCGAGGTCGACGCCTGGGTCGTCGCCCTCCCCGACCGGGCCGTCGAGACCGGGGCCACCGTCCACGTGCACGTCGGCAGTGCCGAGACGACCGCGCGCGCCCTCTCCCTGCTCAACGAGGACGTCCGTGCAGACGCGCCCGGCTACGTCCGCCTCGTACTCGACCGGCCCCTGCCGTTGCAGGCGGGCGACCGCCTCGTCCTGCGTGACGCCGGGAGGCGGGTGACGGCCGCCGGCGGCACGGTCATCGACCCGGATCCCCCGGGCCGCGTGCGCGGGGTAACCGCGCGGCTGGCCCGGGCAGAGCAACTCGACCGGATCCGCGCGGCGGGGGACGCCGACCTCGCGGTCGCCCTCACGGAGGCGCACGGGGGTGCCCGCCGGCTGCGTTCGTTGCGCGCCGCTGCGCCGGCCGGGCTCGACCTCGGCCCCCGACTGGCCGAGGTCGGCCCGTTCGTCGTGACGTCCGCGACGCTCGACCGCTGGGCCACGGCCATGGCAGAGGCACTCCGGACGCACCACGCCTCCGATCCCGAGAGCCCGGGCCTCACCCGCGCGGCGCTGGCCGCGGTGACGGAGGCCGCGGGCGCGCCTTCCGAGGCGGCGCGTGCGCTGCCGGACCACCTGGTCGCGCGCGGTGACCTGCGCCGGGCGGCGTCCGCCTACGCGCTGGCGTCGTTCGCCCCGGCGCGCGACGAGGCGACGGCTGGTCGGCGTGAGGCGATCCTCGCGGCGCTGCTGGCCGACCCGCTCAGCACCCCGGCCCTCGACGAGGTCGTCCGGTCGGTCGGTGCGAGCTTCGAGGAGGTCAACGCCCTGCGGTCGCGCGGCGACGTCGTCGTCTGCGGCAAGGTGGCCTTCGCCCGGTCGGCCGTGGCGACCGCCGTTGCCGCCCTCGCGAGCGAGCTGGACGACCCGTCATCGTTCACCGCGTCGGAGGCGCGCGCGATCTGGGGTACGTCGCGGAAGTACGCGATCCCTCTGCTCGAGTACCTCGACGGCGCTGGCGTCACGAGCTTCGACGGCCAGCACCGACGCCTCCTGCGCCAGGCGCTCTGAGCCGGACCGCGGGGCGACGGCTCAGACGTCGTCGGTCGGGCCGTCCTGCCGGCGCGCGGCCTTGAGCTCGGCCTCGTACACGTGGCGCTTGCCGCCCATCAGGAGCTGGCGGATCGTGTGCGCCATCTCACGGGACGGGCCGTAGTAGGTGTCGTCGAAGGACTCGACGAGCTGGAACGTCCACATGCCCGGTGTCACGTTGCGGCCCACCACCGTGCGGCGCAGCTGCTCGGCGAGGTCGCCGTGGCCGGCCTGTGCGAGCGCGTCGGCCGCGTCGCCCATGAGCGCGTCGGCGTGGCCCATCATCTGGTGGAAGTCGTAGAGCCGACCGCGTGCACGCTCGACCCACTCGAACGCCTCGCTGACCTTGCCCTCGGCCACCACCGTGGCGTCGTCGACGTCATCGGGGCGGACGTGGTCCGCGTCCACCTCGTCCTCGACCGTCGGTCCTCCGGGCGCTCCCTCGGGGTGTTCGGTCACGGACGGATCTCGAGGACGGCCTCGACCTCCACCGGGACGTCGAGGGGGAGGGCAGGCACGCCGACGGCCGAGCGGGCGTGGACTCCAGCATCACCGAGGATCTCGCCGAGGAACTGCGAGGCGCCGTTGGCGACGAGGTGCTGGTCGGAGAAGTCGGGCGTGGAGGCCACGAAGACGCCGAGCCTGACCACGCGCACGGCGTCGAGCGAGCCGGCCGCGGCCTTGGCGATGGCCAGGATGTTGAGGGCGCACAGGCGAGCCAGGTCCTGCCCACGCTCCAGCGAGACGGTGCCGCCGAGCTTGCCGGTCTCCTGCACCTGCCCATCGACGACCGGGATCTGGCCGGCCGTCAGGACGAGGTCGCCACTGCGGCTGAACGGCACGTAGGCCGCGGCCGGCGCGGGGACGTTCGGCAGCTCGATGCCGCGCTCGGCCAGTCGTTCCTCGGGCGTGGGCATCAGCCCTCCTTCGGGCGCTTGAAGTAGGCGACGTTGTCGACGACGGTCACGAGTTCCCAGCCGTCGCCACCCCACTGGTTGAGGATCTCCTGCAGGGCGTGGCTGATCAGCGGTGCCGTGGCGTACTCCCAGGTGGTCATCGTCGGGGCCCTCCGTCGGGGTCATGGGCGAGGTGGTGGGGGCGAGGTGGTGGAACGGCTGCGCTGCGCGGGGTACCGCACGGTGCACGCCTCAGCCAACCGAGGCCGCGGGCGTGCGGGCAGCGGCGTGTCGCCGCCCGGGGTGGACCGGGGCGGTCAGCCTGCCTTCTTGACGGCCCGCCCGTCGGCGAGGATCGCGCGGCGCTCGGTCTCCGTCAGGCCTCCCCAGACGCCGAAGAGCTCGGCCTGGGCGAGCGCATGCTCGCGGCACGGCTCGATGATCGGGCACGCCCGGCAGATCTCCTTGGCGGCCTCCTCGCGGTCGAGGCGGACGCGCTTGGGTTCGAACTGGTTGGGCCCGAAGAACAGGGGTGCGTGTTCGCTGCGGCACGCCGCCCCGGCCTGCCAGTCAGGCTGGCCGAGCGGCAACTCGGTGATCGACAAGGTGGTGGCTCCCGACGCCATCCGGAGGACGCGCCACAACCTAGGACTAGGCCGTCCGGGGGAGAAGAGCTCGGCCGCTTGCCCTCGATGAACGAGCGCTCACTGAAGTGAGCACGACGCCAGGCTGACGTGCCCGCGTCAGCCGGTCGAGGGGGCGGCGGACTCGGAGGTCGACCGACCGTCCTAGCTGGTCGAGGGGGCGGCGGACTCGGAGGTCGGCCGACCGTCCTAGCTGGTCGAGGGGGCCGCGGACTCGGAGGTCGGCCGGTCCTCGGCCGCCACGTCGGGGCCCACGAGCAGCACGGCGCCGTCGATGCCGGTGACCCGCACCACGGTCCCTACCGGGACCTTGCGTTCGCCCTCGGCCCAGCGGGAGCGCCAGAGGGCGCCGTCGATGAAGGTGTGCCCCTCGGGGTTGAGGACCGACCGGACAACGCCACGCTGGCCGACCAGGTCCTCGGTGACGCCTTCGCCCGGGCCCGCCTGGGCGCGCAGGACGATGGTGATGATCACCGTGAAGAAGACGACGGCGGAGGCGATGGTCAGGGTGATGAGCCAGCCCGGGATCCCGAGGTGCGGGGAGTCGTACAGCGACACCGAGCCGGCGATGAGCGCCGCGGTGCCCAGCGCCGTCGGCAGGCCGAGGCCGGCGCGGGCGACGTCGAGGGCGAGCAGGCCCATGCCGGCGAGGAGCAGGAGCAGTGCCCACCACGCGACGGGCATCACCGCCAGCCCGTAGACGGCGATCGGCAGGACGATGAGGCCGGCGATGCCGGCGACGCCGAAGCCGGGCTGGAACCACTCGAACAGGAGAAGTCCCAGGCCGGCGATCAGCAGGAAGTAGACGAGGCTCGGTGTGGCCGATGCGTGGAGTGCCCGTCGGACGAGCCCGAGCGAGTGGAAGGTGACGCTGACCGAGTCGGCGGGCATCGAGAGCGTGACCTCGCGGCCGTCGCCGAGCGTGACGGTCCGGCCGTCGAGCTCGAGGAGGAGTGCCTGCAGGTCGTTGGCGATGACGTCCACGACGCCGGCCTCGATGCCGTTGGCGTCCGCCCCGGCGGCCAGGTCCTCGTCGAGCCACAGCATGGCGTCGAGCAGGTCGTCGTCGAGCGCCCGTGCCGCGGCGGCGCCGCGCCACAGGGCCAGGTCGCCCTCCGGGTCGTCCGTCGCGAGGTCAGCCGGGCTGCCGTTGCCGAGGATCGCGTCCTGGGCGGCACCGTTGATCGGTGCGGCCGTGAGCAGCACGTACCCCAGTCCCTGGGCCGATGCGCCGGCGATCCGTGGGCCGATGTAGACGGCGACCGGGACGTCCGCGTCGCGGATGGCGGAGACGAGCTCCTCCCCGTCGACGCTGAGTCCGCCCTCGGTGTCGAGCTGGATGATCACGAGGTGGCTGTCGCGTTCCTCCGCGCCGGCGATCACGTCGAGGATCGCCCGGGCCGATGGCGGGTCGATGTAGCCGTCGAGCGGCAGGATCTCGACGCTGACGACGTCGGAGGTCTCCTGCGCGAGGGCGCCGGTCCCCATCGAGAGGAGGCCGCCCAGCACGAGGAGGGCGGCGAGGAGGGGGCGGAAGTGGCGGAGGGCCGGGGAGGTGCGAAGCATCGTCCGGAGGGTACCGACGGCCTCCGAGAGCTCCGGAACCGAGCCTGCCGGCCGTGCGCAGGCCGACCTCCCGAGGGTTGGTCAGCCGACCTTGTTCTTCTGGATCTGGCGCCACACGAGGAGCGCGATGATCGACCCGACGAGGGAGCCGACGATCCCGCCGGGCTGGACGAGCCCCTCGGAGCGGTCTGCGCCGAACAGCACGTAGCCCAGGGCGCCGCCGACGTAGGACCCCACGATGCCGAGGAGGATGGTCTGGCCGAGGCTCATCGGGTCGTCGCCGGGGACGATCGCGCGGGCGAGGAACCCGAAGATGGCGCCGATGATCGGCAGGATGAGCACGAAGAACAGGATGGTGCCCATGGGGTTGGCTCCACTCGTCAGGGGGTACGGGCACGGGTGGCATAGTGGCCGTGCGCGCTCACTGTGACCGCAGGGGCGCTCGAGTGCAAGGGGCACACCGTGGACGGTTGGACCATCGCCCT
>JBFHRB010000070.1:0-13353 GCA_041591915.1 Nitriliruptorales bacterium | reverse complement strand
TGAGCCACTTGAGGAGGGTGACGAGGTCGATGAGGTCGAGGAGGGCGAGCCCGTTCTCGTCCGCGTACTTGAAGATGACCTGCAGGACCGACTCCTGCGTGGACGTGCAGTCCATGACCTTGGCGAGCAGCAACGGCCCGAAGCTGGAGATGGGCACCCGGAGCGGCGCACCGTTGTCGCCCGTGAGGCTGAGGAGCTCGAGCGGGTAGTCCGCAGGCGTCCAGGGGAGGTCCATCCCCGTCATGCGCTCGTCGATCTTGGGATGCCCGGGACTCGGCTCGGCCATGCCGGCGAGATCGCCCTTGAGGTCGGCGAGGAAGACCGGGACGCCCGCGTCCGAGAGCTGCTCGGCGAAGAGCTGCAGCGTCTTCGTCTTGCCCGTGCCGGTCGCGCCTGCGACCAGCCCGTGCTTGTTCAGCATGCGGAGCGGGACCTGCACGAAGTGGTCGTTGAGCGTGCCCTCGAGATCGGTGTCGAGAGGGCGGCCGAAGATCACCGCGTCGTCGTCGAAGCCGTAGCCGTCCTCGAACACCTTGTTGACGTCCGCCACGCCTGCCTCCCGCAAACCTCGTGCGCGTGGACCACGCGCGCCGGAGCCTAGCGACGGCGAACGGGCGGCCCGGAGGCCGCCCGTTCCCGAGGGGTGGGGGAAGGTCTAGATGTCGAGGAGCCCGAGCTTGGCGGCCTCGGCCACTGCCCCGGCGCGGTTGCGCACGCCGAGCTTGTCGTAGAGCTCCTGTGCGTAGGCCTTGACGGTGCGCTCCGTCACGCCGAGCTGATCGCCGATCTCGGAGTTGGTCATGCCCTCGGCCATCAACTCGAGGACCTGGCCCTGGCGCGGCGAGAGGTGCGGGCCGGTCTGGATCTCCGGAACCTCGAAGACCATCGTCTGGTCCTCGCCCTGCGCGGCCATCGCCGGGTCCTCGAAGGTGCACTTCACCGGGCCGAACTCGATCGAGTCACCGTGGTTGGCGACGGCCGATCCGTGGACGTCGTCCCCGTTGACCTTCGTGCCTCCCGCGGACCCGAGGTCCTGGATGATGATCGAGCCGGCCTCCTTGGTGATCTTGGCGTGGACGCGCGAGACCCGCGGGTCGGGGATGACGTAGTCGCAGTCGTCCCGACGGCCGAGGGTGGCCTCGTCCTTGTCGAGCCGGATCACCTTGCCGGCGAGCGCGCCCTCCTTGAAGTGGAGTGTCGGCACGGGGACGATCTTCTGTGCCTTCTGCACGGGCTGGGTCATCAGGTGGGTCCTCCCTGGGTGGGAACCACGGCTGGCCGGAGTGGTTCCTCGTGACGACAGTGTCCACCATCCACCCGGACAGCGAGCGTGTCTGCCCGTTCACTCGGGATGTACGAACGGCCACCGCACAACGGACAGGGGGTCACGATGCTGCGGAGTCGCCCTGCGCCGGATCGTCGACCATCAGCCGCAGCATCTCACCCACCCGGTGGTCCCGTTCCACGGGATGGCGGAAGGGCCGGTCGGCGTGCACCTCGTACTCGTTCCGACGACCGACGCGGCGCCTGGTCAGGTACCCGTCCGCCTCCAGCTCGCCGACGATCCCCTGCACCGCGCGCTCGGTGATGCCGACCTGCTCGGCGATGTCACGCAGCCGCTGTTGCGGATCCTTGGCGATGCAGATCAGCACGTGGCCGTGGTTGGTCAGGAAGGTCCAGCGCGCGTCACCTCCGCGCACCATCGCTCCTCCCTCAGGCCCATCGCCCACGCTTCGAGAGAAGCTCGCAGGCGCCTCTCGAAGTGTCATGAACGATACCTGCCTCTCGACGCGACCCCTTGTGCCTCGGGCCCGACGTGCCCGTCCGAGACACGGCGGATCGCGCGGGCGAGCACGTGCACCCCGATCGGACTCGTGATGACGACCAGGGCCGCAGCGAGTGCGATGCGACCGCCGGCGCTGGCCGCCACGCCGTGCACCAGGGCACCGATCGCCACGAGGACGACGGCGACCGGCGCGGCCTTGCCTGCCGCGTGTGCTCGGGCCAGCGGCGAGCCGAACCGGTGGATGCCGATGGCAGACACGACGGCGAGCGACGCACCGACGAACATGAGGACCGCTCCGGACAGCTCACCCATGGTCGATCTCCTTCCTTCCGAGGTACCAGGCCAGCATCACCGTCCCGACGAAGCCCAGGAGGGCAGCGACGACGGCGACGTCGAGGTAGGTGTCGTCCCCGCGACGGGCTGCATCCACGATCACGGCCATGACGACGACGGCCAGCAGGGTGTCGAGCCCGAGCACCCGGTCGGCATCGCCGGGACGCAGCGCTCGAGCGAGCGCCAGCGCCGCCGCGATGCCGAGCAGCAGCAGCGAGCCGGTGAACAGGATGGGAGTCATGCCGCCACCTCCTCGAGGGGTAGTGCGTCGACGATGCGCTCACGAAGGTCGAGGACCTCTCGGGCCACCTCCGTCGCGTCCTCCAGCTGCAGCGCGTGGACCGTGACCCGCTCCGCGTCCGGGTCGATGTCCACGACGATCGTCCCGGGGGTGACCGTGATCGCACCCACGAGCAGCGAGAGCTGGCCGTCCGTCATCGGCCCGTAGGGCACGGAGACCTCCCCGGGAACCCCGCGGTTGCGGGGCGTGAGGACCTCCCAGGCCACCCGAGCGGTTCCCACGACCGCGAGCCGGGCGACGTGCAGGAAGAGGCGCAGGGCAGACAGCGGCCGGAGGTGGACGGCACGGCGCCATCCGCCTTCCTGGCGATCGAGCAGGAGCGGGGCGCTCGCGACGACGACGCCGGACAGGACGGTGCCGACCGTCAGGGTGCCCCAGAGGAGGACCCAGACGGCGACGCCGGCGAGTATCAGGATGGATCGGACGGGGATCGCGAGGGTCATGAGGGCACCTCCTGAGGGGTCGGGGGATCGAGGAGTGCGGTCGCGGCATCGGTCGCCACGCCGTACAGGGGGCCGGAGAACGCCGCGACGGCGACGGCTGCGGCAGCCATGCTCGCGGCCGGGCCGATGCCGGCCTGGCGCGCCGAGATCGACGACACGGTCCTGTCAGGGCTGCTCCAGAAGGCGCCCATCCAGATCTTGAGCATGGAGAGGAGCGTGAGCAGGCCGACGCCGATTGCGACGATCGCGGCCGCCTGCTGCCCCGCGCCGAAACTCGCCTGTATGAGGGCGAACTTGGCCACGAAGCCGGAGGTCGGCGGGAGGCCGGCGAGGCTCAGGGCCAGGACCGCGAAGACCGCAGCGGTGGCGGGCGATCGCCGCGCCAGCCCGCCGAGCCGCTCGAGGTCGGTCGACCCGGCGATCTCCTCGATGCGGACGCCGACGAGGAACAGCCCGGTCTTCACGATGATGTGGTGGACGAGGTAGAGCACGGCGCCGGCGACTCCCGCGAGGTCGAGCAGCGCCAACCCCAGCAGCATGTAGCCGACCTGGCTGACGATGTGGAAGCTCAGGATGTGGCGCACGTCACGCTGCCCCAGGGCGCCGAGGACACCCACGACCATCGTGGCGCAGGCGACGACCAGCAGTACGCCGTCCGTGCCATCGCCGGAGAGGAAGATGGGACGTGTGCGCATCAGCGCGTAGACGCCGACCTTCGTGAGCAGGCCCGAGAAGAGCGCCGCCACGACCGTCGGCGCACCCGGGTAGGCGCGCGGCAGCCACGCGAACACCGGGAACGCTGCGGCCTTCACCCCGAAGACGACGAGCAGCAGGACGGCGATCGCGGCGGCCAGTGGCCCGGGGACCTCGGGCCAGCGCGCCGTGATCACGTCGAGGTTGACCGACCCGATCGTCGCGTAGATCGCGCCGATGGCCAGCAGGAACAGCGCGCCTGCCAGGAGGTTGGTGACGACGTAGGGGCCCGCGGCGAGGATGCCCGAACGCCGACCGGGCCCGACCAACAGCACGTAGCTCGCCATCAGGGTCAACTCGAAGGCGACGAACAGCGTGAACAGGTCGCCGGTGACGAAGGCCAGCAGGACCCCGGCGAGCAGGACCAGGTGCAGCGCCGGCCCGGCAGTCACCCGCTCCTCGTCACCGTGCCGACCGCTCGCGACCAGCACGGCCAGCACGACCGCAGAGACCACCACCGCGAGGACCGCCGAGAGCGGGTCGAGGCGGAGCAGGATGCCGACGTCCGCTGCCCACCCGCCCATCACGACGTCGATGCGCGAACCCGACAACACCTCCGCGGCCAGGAGCGTCGCCAGCCCCAGGGTCGCGAGGCTGGTCACCACGCCAAGCGCGTGTGCGGCACGACGCCCCAGCATGATCGAGAGGGCGGCCCCCAGCAGTGGGAGCACGACGAGAAGGCTCAGGACGCTGGTCACGCGGCCACCTCCCCGAGCTCGGCCGGCGCGACCGGCTCGACGTCCTCGGGCGAGGATGCCGCCACCTCGAGCGGCGACAGCCGCGCGGCCATCGCCAGCACGAACACGGTCACGCTGAACGAGATGACGATGGCGGTCAGGGCCAGCGCCTGGGGAAGCGGGTCGGCGACGGGTGCAGCAGCCGTCGCGGCCACGATCGGTGCGAGCCCGAGGTCGCGGCTGCCCACCAGGAGGCCGAGGACCGTCGCGTGTCCGATGAGGCTCAGCCCGATGACGGAGCGGCTGAGGCTGCGGTCGGTCAGGAGGTAGGTCCCTGCCGCGACGACGACACCGATGGCAACGATCAGCAGGATCATGCCGTCACCTCCTCGGCCGCCAGCGCGTCGAGCACGATGGCGACGAGGCCTGCAACGACCGCGACGACACCGAGGTCGAACAGCAGCGCGGTGCCCGCCTTGACCTGGCCGAAGACGGGCAGCGCGAGGGTCGTGGTCGCCTGGTCCAGGGCGACCCCGCCGAGCAGCGCCGGCACCAGGCCGACGGCCGCGGCGGTGGCGAGCCCGGCACCCACGAGCGCCTGGCCGGTCCGACGACTCGGGGTGTCACCGGTCATGCCACGCATCGCGAGGGCGGCCCCGGCGACCAGTCCGCCGATGAACCCACCTCCGGGGGCGTTGTGCCCGGCCGCGACGAGGTAGATCGCCACGACCATGACGATCGGCGACACCATGCCGACGAGGCCTCGCAGTGCAGGGACGGAACGACCGGCGCTCATGCGGAGCCTCGCTTCCTGGCAAGGGCGGCGACCCCGAGGGCCGCGACCGCCACGACGGTGATCTCGGCCAGCGTGTCCAGCGCCCGGATGTCGGTGAGGATCACGTTGACGACGTTCTTGCCGGCGCCCGGCCCCAACGCGCCGGCCACGAGCCGGTCCGTCGGCGGGGCGCCCACGGGGGTCGCCGTCGCCGCCAGCAGCAGCAGCGAGGTCGCGGTGCCGAGCGCGACCGCCAGCACAGCGCGCGGGAAGCGGGACCGACCACGACTCGCCTCGAACCGACGAGGGAGTCGGCGGAAGACGAGGACGAACGCCACGACGACCACGAACTCGACCAGCAGTTGCGTCAGCGCCAGGTCCGGAGCGCCGACGAGGACGAACAGGCCGGCCATGGCGAGGCCGACCCCGCCGAGCGCCATGGCCGCGGCGATCCTCTCGCGCGCGGCGGCACTCGCGATGGCGGCACCGGCGATGGCGACGGCGATGGCCGCACCGGCAACGCCGATGCTCGGTCGGTCCCCGCTGAGGTCGGAGCCCACCAGCGACGCGAGGATGCCCGTGCCCGCGAGCGCGATGATGAGGCCCAGCGTGTAGGGCCGTGAGATCGCACCCGTGACGGCCCCCACCCGCGCGGCGAGCGCGCCCAGGCCATCGAGGATGGCCTCGATGACGTCAGCCGCCTCGCGCCTCGGTGGCCGACCGAGCGGGAGGACGACGGCCAGCATGGCGCCGGCCACCAGCGCGGTGAGCGAGAGGCCCAGGGCCGTGGTCAGCCCGGGCCAGAGCACGAGGGCGTAGGCGTCGACCCCCGCCGCGACCGACGAGGCCGCACGCCGCGCAACGCGGTCGAAGGCCGGGGTTGCGACACCGAGCGCGAGCGCGACGGCCGCGAGGGCCGCTGGCGGCAGCACCACCCCGGCGCCGAGGCCCCGCGAGGCGACGACGCCCCAGCGGACCACGAGGAGCCGCAGCGTCCTCGTCGCGTAGGCCATGGACAGGGTGGCCGACAGCACGATGCCCAGGGACACGAACGCGACGTCGGCGTCGAGCGCGGCGAGGAGGCCCGCCTCCTTGGCGACGAAGCCACCGATCGGGGGCACGCCGGCGAGCGACGCGAAGCCGATGACGAACGTCACACCCAGGAACGGATGACGTCGGGCGAGTCCCGAGAGCTCGACGATGTCACGCGTCCCGGTGGCCGCCTTCGCGGCGCCCATCCCGAGGAACAGCGCCGCCTTGGCGAGCGCGTGGACGATGACGAGCGCGACCGCGGCCAGGATCGCCTTCTCGGTGCCGACGGACAGCACGCTCATCATGACGCCGAGCTGGCTCACGGTGCTGTACGCGAGGAGGCGCTTGAGGTCGCGCTGCCGGAGCGCGACCACACCGCCCCAGATCGCGGTGGCGACGCCCATCGTGCCAAGTACGGCAAGTGCGACGTCCGGCAGCACCGGCACGACCCGGATCATCAGGATGACGCCGGCCTTGACCATCGTCGCGGAGTGCAGGTAGGCGCTGACCGACGTCGGCGCCACCATGGCGCCCGGCAGCCAGCCGTGGAACGGCACCTGGGCGGACTTCGTCGCGGCGGCGATCACGAGGAGCAGGCCCGCGGCCAGCCCGACCGGCTGCCCCTCGGCGAGAAGACCGGACAGCGACGTCGTCGAGTCGAGCCCGATGAGGACGGTCGCCGCGAGCAGTGCGAGGCCACCAGCCCCCGTGACGGCGAGGGCCTGGCGGGCAGCCCGGCGCGCGGCCGGGTCCTGGCCGGTTCCACCCACGAGGAGGAAGGACAGGACCGAGGTCGCCTCCCAGAAGACGAGCAGCGCGACCAGGTCGTCCGCCAGCACGAGGCCGGACATGGCGAGGGCGAACGCAGGCAGCAGGACGCGCAGGCGAGCGCGGTCGCCAGCATCTTCCGCGCGCTCCGCGAACGCGAGAACGGCCGCGCCGACGAGCCCGATCAGGCCGACGAGCACGAGCCCGAGGGCGTCGAGACGCACCGTCAGGGACAGGCCGAGGGCTTCGACCCAACCCGCCGAGTAGCGGGTCGGCCCCGACCCGCCGAGGCCGAGCGCGAGCGCGGAAACGGGCAGCAAGAGCATCAGGAACGGCGCGATCCACGCGTTCGCGCGCTCCTGCAGCCGCGCTCCGCGATCGATTGCGTTCACCGCACGCTCCCACATCCGAGTCATCTAGGGGGAAGTGTTACTCCGGAAGTTATTTACACGCAGAACATTTCCCGTATCTGTCTTCGTACCAAGTGATCGGATCGGATCAGTGCCCGCCCTCATCCCCCTCGCTCTCGACGCCCCTCCCGTCGAAGGTGCCCTCCTGCAGCCACCCGGCAACACGGCGCTCACCGCCTTCTGGGTGGGGCTGGCGCTGCTGCTGGTGACCGCCCGGCTGCTCGGCGCCGTCGCGCGACGGTTCGGCCAGCCCTCGGTCGTGGGTGAGCTCCTCGCCGGGGTCGTCCTCGGTCCCTCGCTGCTCGGCCTGATCGCGCCGGACGTGACGGCGTGGCTGTTCCCGGGCGACCCGACGAGCAGCGCGATGTTGTTCGCGGCCGCATGGCTCGGGATCGCGCTCCTCTTGACCAAGACGGGCATCGAGACCGACCTCGGCATCCTGAGGCGACTGGGACGATCGGCGACGACCGTCTCCGTCGGGAGCCTCGTCGTGCCGATCGCCATGGGCTTCGGTCTGGGCCTCCTGCTCCCCGACCTGCTCTACGGCGCGGCCGCCGACCGTCTCGGCTTCGCGCTCTTCATGGCGGTCGCGATGAGCATCTCCGCGCTGCCCGTCGTCGCACGGGTCCTCGCCGATCTCGGGCTGCTCCGCCGCAACGTGGGCCAGGTCACCCTCGCCGCGGGCATGGTCAACGACCTGATCGGCTGGATCCTGCTCGGCGGCGTGATCGGCATCTTCACCGCCGGCGGCTTCGACCCGGGGGCGCTCGCAACGACCGCGATCAGCGTCGGCGTGTTCCTCGCGGCGGCCATGACCATCGGGCAGCGCGGCGTCGACCGCCTGCTGCGCCAGGTCCACCGCGGCGGCCAGGCCGCCGGCCTCGCGGCGACGATCGCCGTCGTCGCCGCCTTCGGTGCCGTCACGCAGTACATCGGCGTCGAGGCCGTCCTCGGCGCGCTGATCGCGGGGCTCGTCATCGGCCGCTCGCCCTACGCCCGCAAGGACGTCGAGCACACGATCGACAGCCTCAGCGACGGGGTGTTCGGTCCCATCTTCTTCGCGACCGCCGGCCTCTTCCTCGATCTGACGGTCCTCGGTGACCCTGCCGTGCTCACGGCGGCGATCGTCGTGACCGCCGTCGCCGCGATCGGGAAGCTGCTCGGCTCCTACCTCGGCGCCCGGCTCGGCGGGATGAACAACACCGAAGGCCTCGCGCTCGGCGTCGGCCTCAACGCCCGGGGAGCCCTCGAGATCGTCCTGGCCACGATCGGGCTCGGCATCGGTGCCCTCAACGAGTCCTCCTACGCGGTGCTCGTGCTCATGGCGATGATCACGTCGATCGCCGCACCGCCGCTGCTGCGACCCATCCTCGCCCGGCTCGTCCCCGACGAGGCGGAGGCCGAGCGTCTCGAGCGCGAACGCCTGCTCGACAACGCCATCGTCGCGGGAGCGCGCCGTGCACTCGTCCCGACGCGTGGAGGCGGGAACTCGGCGACGGCGGCGCACGTGCTGCACAACGCGCTCACGCCCGAGGCGACCGTGACCGTGCTGACCGTCGGCCAGAGCGCGGACGACCGACCTGACGCGTCGGACGTGCTCGAGGCGCTGGAGGACCGCGACGTGACCCATCGGATCCACCAGGCGGCCGATGTCGACGACGACATCCTCGACGAGGCTCGACTGGGCTACGACCTGCTGGCACTCGGGGTGTCGGAGAACGTGACCGGGACGCACGCGCTCTCGCCGCGCCTGCAGCGCATCGTGGCTGCCAGCCCGATCCCGACCTTGCTGGTCCGTCGCGGGCGACGCGACACCGACCTGCATGCTCCCTACCGATCCGTGCTCGTGCCGGTGACCGGCACGCGCACCGGCCGCGCCGCCGAGGAGATCGCCTACTCCATGGCGAGCCGCAGCGGCGCCGAGGTCCACGCGATGCACGTCACGCCACCCATGGAGCCCTGGCCCCTGGCGCGCCGCGGCGCGCGGACCCTGGGGCGGGTGGCGACCCAGCTCGACCGCACGCGTGACCTGTCACGACGCCTCGGCGTCGACGCGAACGTGGTCGTGCGGGACGGCGACGCGACCGCACAGGCGCTGGCGGACGCCGCAGACGAGCACGGGTGCGACGTCATCGTCGTCGGCACCGAGGTCCGTGCGGCCGGCGGTGAGCTCTTCCTCGGCCACGGCGTGGAGCGCCTGCTCGACGAGTCCGACCAGACCGTCGTGGTCGTGCTGTGGCCGGCGCCGCCGATCGAGGAGTGAGAGCCATCGACGACATCGAGCTCGACCATCCGGCGTGCGCCACGATGCGGGGCGCCGGCGACGTCTGGAGCACCGCGTAGCGAGCGGGTCCCCCGCGCCGCGTCAGCCGGGCAGCCGGGCCCGGAGCGCGTCCACCGCGGCGCGCTCCACCGTCGCATCGCCGAGCTCGAGGTCCTTGCGCTCGCCGTGGTAGTCCGACCCGGCGGTCACGACGAGCCCGAGCGCCCGCGCGACGTCGTTGTACCGAGCGCGGGCCTCGTCGGAGTGATGGGGGTGGTCGGCCTCGATGCCGACCAGGCCGACGGCGACCATCTCCTCGATGGTCGCCTCGCTGATGCCCTCGTCGGTCTTGCCGTAGAGGCCCGGGTGGGCGAGGACCGCCACACCGCCCGCCGCGACGATGAGCCGGGTCGCCGTCACCGGGTCGACGGCGTACTTCGGCACGTTCGCGGGACCGCCGTCGCTGAGCCACGTGTCGAAGACCTCCTGCATCTCCGACGCCGCCCCGGTCTCGATCACCGCCCGCGCGATGTGCGGGCGGCCTATCGGCGCCTCCCCGGCGAGCTCCTGCACGCGCTCGAAGCTGACCGGGATCCCGAGGCCGTGGAACTTCTCCACGATCTGCTCCGCCCGACGGAACCGCTCGTTGCGGATCCGGTCCATCTCGACGAGCAGGGGCTCGTCGGTCGTGTCGAACCAGTAGGCCAGCACGTGCACCGACGATCCGTCGAGCTCCGCCGAGAACTCGGTCCCCGGGATGATCTCGAGGCCCGTGCCCGCGGCGGCCTCGATGGCGGGCGCGATGTGCTCCACGGTGTCGTGATCCGTGACGCCCAGGCCCTCGAGGCCGAGCTCGACGGCGGCCCGGACGTTCTCCTCGATCGTCGTGGTGCCATCACTGAAGAGGGTGTGGCTGTGGAGGTCGTAGCCAGGCAATGCAGGATCCCCTCGAACGGTCTGGAAGTCTCGCCGTGGACGGTACCGACGCACGACGAGGGTGCGTACGGTGGCGCCGACGAGGAGCGGACGGTGGCGCACATCAGCATGGTGACCCTCGGGGTCACCGACATCGAGCGGTCGGCCCGCTTCTACGAGGCCATGGGGTGGGAGCGGTCCTCGACGTCGGTCGAGGACCGGATCGTGTTCCTGCGTGGCGGCGCCACGGTGCTGGCGCTGTACGGCACGGAGTCGCTGCAGGTGGACGCCGGCGCGACGGTGACCTCCGTGCTGGCCACCAACGTCGCCACGTCGGACGTGGTCGACACGTTCCTGGCGGCCGCCGACCGGGCCGGGGGCGTGGTCACCAAGCCGGCACGCACGACGGACTGGGGCGGGTACAGCGGTGACTTCGCGGACCCCGATGGCCACGTCTGGGAGGTGGCGCAGAACCCGCACGCCGTGCTCGAGGACGACGGGCGCATGCTCCTCGCCGACGACCCCCGCGTGTCGGAGGAGGACCTTCGCGATCCCCGCGCGGAGCTCGAGGCCTTCCGCGCACGCGTCGACGCCTCGGAGGGACCATCATCGGACGCGCTGGCCCGCGCCGCTGCCGACCTCCTCGACGACGCGATCGCCGGCATCCGCACCCTGTTCGGCGGCCACGGCAACGACCGGATCATCGCGGCCATGTCGCTCCTCACCGAGCTCGGCGTGGCCGAGGCCCCTGCCTCGATGGCGGGCGCCCGCTACCACGCGGCCTCGACCCTCGTCGGGTCGCTGCTGGTCAGCGACGGGTGAGCATCACCGGGGCGTGACCTCGCAGCGGACCGCCGCCTCGGGGATCAGCGTGATGCCGGTCTCGAGGGGGACGTCCGCATCCAGCGAACGGAAGCGGAAGCGCTGGGCGAGCGTGGCCAGCGCGATGACCTGCTCGGTCATGGCGAAGTGCCCGCCGATGCACGCCCGCGGCCCCCCACCGAACGGGAAGTAGGCGTAGCGGTGGCGCGCCTTCTCCGCCTCCGGCAGGAAGCGGTCCGGGTCGTAGGCGTCCGGGCGGTCCCAATGGTCGGGATGACGGTGCGTGGCCCACTGGCAGACGATGACGAGCGCGCCGGACGGGATCCGCACCCCGCACACCTCGTCCTCCTCCTCGGCCGTCCGCCCGGTGACGTACGCCGACGGGTACAGGCGCATGGCCTCCTTCACGGCCTGCTCGGTGAACTGCAGCTGGGGCAGCTCCGCGTCCGAGGGCGTCCTCCCTGCGAGCACGGTGTCGAGCTCGGCGTGGAGGCGTTCCTGCGCCTGCGGGTGGTGCCCGAGCAGCCAGATGCCGAACGTCAGCGCGGTGGCCGTCGTGTCGTGTCCGGCGAGCAGGAACACGAGGACCTGGTCGCGCACCTCGTCGTCGGAGATCGGGGCGCCGGTCTCGGGGTCGGTCGCCGTGAGGAGGCGCCCGAGCAGGTCGGCCTGGTCGCTCCCCTCCCGACGTCGGCGCTCGATGATGCGATCGACCTCGGCGACGATGCGCGCCTGGAGACGGTGCATCTTGCGGTTGCGTGGCGTCGGCACCGAGCGTGGCAGGGCGAACGGGGACAGGCCGCGCTTCACCGTCTGGTCGTTGAGGTACGGCAGGTCGCGCAGGAGGAGCTCCTCGAGGCCCGCGAGGTCCTCCCCGAACAGGGCCCGGCCGACGACCGACAGCGCGTACCCCGTGGTGGCGTGATGGAGGTCCACCACGCCGCCCGCAGCCTCCCAGCGATCCGCGAGGGCGACCGCCTGCTCGGCCATGAGGTCCGCCGAGGCGGTGACGTGCTGCTTGGTGAACAGCGGCTGGACCGTCCGCTTCTGGCGGACCCAGGTCTCGCCCTCGGTGGTCAGCAGGCCCTTGCCGAGCGTCTGGACCATCTCGCGGTAGACCGGGGTGTCCTTCGAGTACACGTCACGCGCGGTGAAGACCCGCTGCACGCCGTCGGGGTCGAAGATGGCGTACTGCGGGGCGATGCGGCCGAGCAGGCCGAGGTCGATCGCCGCCACCGTCGGATGCGCGAGCATCAGCCGTTCCATCGACGCGAGGAAGTCGTCGCGGAGGGCGACGGCGGTGCCGGTGACGGGGTTGTCGGCGAGGCTGACCACGATGGCTCCTAGGTGAACGCGCTGATGCCCGTGAGCTGGCGCCCGATGATGAGGCGCTGCACCTGCGACGTGCCCTCGTACAGCGTCGTGACGCGGGCGTCTCGCAGCATGCGTTGGACGGGGTACTCGTCGATGTAGCCGTAGCCACCGTGGATCTGCACGGCCCGGTCGGCGCAGCGCACGCTGGCCTCGGTGCAGAAGAGCTTCGCGGTGGAGACCTCCAGCGAGAACCGCTCCCCGGCCGCCTTCTTGTGGGCGACGACGTCGATGAGCCCGCGGGCCGCCGCGACGTCGACGTGCATGTCGGCGAGCATCTCCTGCACGAGCTGGAACCCGGCGATCGGTCGGCCGAACTGCTCGCGCTCACCGGCATACCGAACGCTGACCTCGAGGGCCTCGCGCGCGAGTCCCACGCACCCGGCGGACAGCGAGAAGCGCCCGTTGTCGAGGGCGGAGAGGGCGACCTTCATGCCGCCCCCGACCTCCCCGAGGACGGCTTCGGCCGGCAGGCGCACCCCGTCGAAGGAGACCTCCGCCGTGTCGCCTCCGCGGAGGCCGAGCTTGCCCTTGATCGCGTGCCCCGAGTAGCCGGCGGCGTCCTGCGGAGTGAGGAAGCAGGTGATCCCGAGGTCGGTGTCGCCGTCCATCGCCCGCGCGAAGACGAGCGTCACCGCACCGCGCGAGCCGTTGGTGATGAACATCTTGGCGCCGTCGAGGACCCAGTCGTCGCCGTCACGGCG
>JBFHRB010000069.1:0-13353 GCA_041591915.1 Nitriliruptorales bacterium | reverse complement strand
GCGCCGCGGCGGGCCGCGTCAGGGCCAACCACCCCACGCAGCTCCATGATCGACCGCGCGACGCCACCGTCGATGCCGGAGGCCGAGCGCAGGAGCAGGCGCGGGAGGAGGTCGAGGCTGGCCGACGCCCGGACGTCCCGGACCGTCGTGGCATCGCCCTGGCGGATCTCGAGGAGGCCGGCCTGTTCGAGGCGCTTCAGTGCCTCGCGCAGCGCGGGGCGGCTGACACCCAGGGCCTCCGCGAGGGCGCGCTCCGAGGGCAGGGGGTCACCGGCCGCGAACTCACCGCCGAGGATGCGACCGAGGAGCTGGTCGTACACCTCGTCGGGCAGGGAACGGCGCGTCACCGGTTCGAAGGGCATGCCCGGAACGCTACCGGCCACGAGGTCCGTTGGTCAACTGGTCAGACCAGTTGCCTCGACCGTCGAGGCGGCGTCCGGGCCCAACGGGTGCTCAGCCGATCCCGTCGCGCCACGCGAGGAGCGCGTCCGCGTACGCCTTGGGCGTCTCCATCGGTGCGAAGTGGCCGCTGTTCTCGAGGAGGGTGATGTCGGGGTCGGGGAGCAGCTCGGCGAGGCGCTCGCCCGTCGGCGACCACGGCTGGAAGACGTCGGCCTGGCCCCACAGCAGCTGCACCGGCACCTCGACGTCGCCGAGCCGTGGGCTGACCTTGTGGACGTCGGCGAAGTCGATCGCCCCGACGGCGCGGCCGAAACGGTGGCGCGCGCCCTTGTCCCGGAACTTCGCGTCGAAGAAGACGCGGTCGATGTCGAGGCCACCGAGTCGATCCGGGTCCGCGAACCCGCGGCGCAACTCGCGGCGCATGTAACGGTTGGGCGCGAGCCTCGCCGCGGCGAGCGCCGGGAACAGCCCGGCCCGCGCGATGGGCTGGAACGTCTTCACCGCGTTCGGCATGACGGCGTTGTCGCTGATCGTGTCGCTCAGCGTCAGGCGGGACACGACCTCGGGGCGCTCGACCGCGAGGACCTGGGCCACGCCGCCGCCGATGTCGTGGCCGACCACCCAGACCGGGCCGAGGCCCTTGTCGTCGAGCCAGCGACCGATGATCGCGGCGAGGCCAGCCATCGACAGGTCGGTGTCCACACCGACCTCGGTTCGCCCGTAGCCCGGCAGGTCGGGGGCGAGCACGTGCAGCTTCTGGTCGGCGAGGTGGCCGATGACGTCACGCCAGAGCTCTGCGCCGGCTGGGAGACCGTGGAGGAGGACGACCCGCTCGCCGTCCTCTGGCCCCGCTTCGAGGTAGGCGAGGCGGACATCGTCGCCGACACCGCTGAAGCGCCACCCGGGCTGGCTCACGCCTCGCCCTCGCCGTCGAACCGCGCGAGGTAGTACCGCTTCTTGCCGACCCGGAGGACGAGCATCGTCGGCGAGGCGAGGTCGTCGGGGCCGATGACCTTCTCGTCGTCGTCGACCGGGGCGTTGTTGAGCCGGACGCCACCCTGCTTGACCAGCCGGCGCGCCTCCGAGTTCGAGCTGGCGGCATCGACCTCCGTCATCAGGTCGAGCAGGCCGATGCCCTCCTCGAGCCGGCCGCGAGCGAACGAGACGGAGGGCGCCGCATCGAAGGCCTCCCCGAGCAGGCGGTCGTCGAGGCCCGAGAACGGCTCCTTGCCGAACAGCACCTCGGTCGCGCGCTGGGCGGCGGCGAGCCCGTCCTCGCCGTGGGCCAGCCGCGTCGCCTCCTCGGCGAGGCGCCGGTGGGCGACCCGCCGCCCCGGGGCCTCGGCATGCTGTGCCGCGAGCTCCTCGATCTCGTCGAGCTCGAGGAACGTGAACATGCGCAGCCACGGCACGACGTCGTCGTCGTGGGCGTTCACCCAGTACTGGTAGTAGGCGTACGGGGAGGTCATCTCGGCGTCCAGCCAGACCGCGTTCCCGGCGCTCTTGCCGAACTTGCGGCCGTCGGACGTGGTGATCAGCGGCCAGGTCAGGCCGAAGACCTCACCCCCGTGCATCCGTCGGGTCAGGTCGATCCCGGCAACGATGTTGCCCCACTGGTCCGACCCCCCGCCCTGCAGCCGGCATCCCTCCGCCTCGTAGAGGTGCGCGAAGTCGAACGCCTGCAGGAGCTGGTAGCTGAACTCCGTGTAGCTGATGCCGTGGTCGCGGTCCTCGAGGCGGCGCTTCACCGACTCGCGGGCGATCATCTGGTTGACGGAGAAGTGCTTGCCGACGTCGCGCAGGAACCCGAGGTAGCTCTGCGGCCCGATCCAGTCGTGGTTGTCGACGAGGATCCCGCGCTCCGGGTCGCCGAGGTCGACGAAGTGCGAGAGGTCGCGGCGGATCCCGGCGAGGTTGCGTTCCAGCAGCTGTTCGTCGAGGAGTTCCCGCTCCGCGTCACGGCCCGAGGGGTCGCCGATGCGGCCCGTCGCGCCACCGGCGATCGCGATCGCCCGGTGCCCGAGCCGCTGCAGCCAGGCCATGGCCATCATCCCGACGAGGTTGCCGATGTGCAGGCTCGGCGCGGTCGGGTCGAACCCCACGTAGAACGTCACGCGCTCGGTGTCGAACAGCTTGCGCAACCCGTCCTCGTCGGTGATGTCGTTGACGAAGCCGCGGGCGCGGAGGAGGTCGATCGGGTTCGGCTGGTCCATGGCGCGTGACGGTACCCATGCGCCGCGAACGGGACGAACCACCGTCCGGCCGACGCGGCAGGACACCGAGCGGCCGGCGCGAGCGGCCGGGGACGAGGGCGAGTTCCCTGCGTAGGCTGGAGAGAGGGCAGAGAAGGGCCGATGACGGCACCGACGATCGACGGGTTCGACCTCCTCGAGGAGGTCGGTCGCGGAGGCTTCGGGACCGTGTACCGCGCGGTGCAGGCAGGCGTGGAGCGCGCCGTCGCCGTCAAGGTGCTGTCGTCGCGTGCGGTCGACGAGGAGGCGCTCCGGAGGTTCGAGCGCGAGTGTCGGGTGATGGGTGCGCTGTCGGGCCACCCACACATCGTCACGGTGTACGGCTACGGCCTGACCGACGACGGCTACCCGTACCTCGCGATGGACCTCATGCCTGGCGGGTCGTTCGGCGACCGACTGGCCCAGCGCGGCCCGATGGACTGGCGCGAGGTGGGCGACATCGGGGTCAAGATCGCCGGGGCGCTCGAGACCGCCCACGGCGCGGGCATCCTCCACCGAGACATCAAGCCGGCCAACGTGCTGATCTCGGCCTACGGCGAACCCCACCTCGGCGACTTCGGCATCGCGAGGATGGAGGGGGCGACCGAGACCCGCAGCGGGGTGATCACCGCCAGCGCCCTGCACGCGGCACCGGAGATCCTCGACGGGGAGCCCCCGTCGGCGGCCTCCGACGTGTACTCCCTGGCGTCGACGCTCTTCGCGCTGACACAGGGCTCCCCGGCGTTCGCTGGCGACAGCGACCGGCTGCTGCAGATCGTGACCCGCGTCGCTCGCGACGCCGTGCCCGACCTGCGCCCGCTGGGCGTCCCGGCCGGGTTCGCCGCCGAGATCGAGCGGGCGATGGCCAAGGACCCCGCGGCGCGTCACGCATCGGCGGAGACGTTCGGGCGAGCGCTCGCGGCGCTCGACGGGGTGACGGCGAGGCTCACCGTCGGGCCTCCGCCCGACATGCGGTCGGCGCCAGCCTCACCGCGGACGCCCGGGCCGGTGACCGCTGATGCCATGCCGACCCGGGTGCGGCCCCGGAGCCGGGACCCCGAGCGGACCCCCGCGCACGACGCCCCGCCGACCCCGGCGTCGGACGCCGGGCGCGCGCCATCAGGTACGAGCGACAGCCCGCCATCACCCACGCCCGGGCGCGACGCCATGCCGCCTGCCGCCCGCGGCATCCCGGCGTCTGCCGCGCCTGCCGCGCAGCCCCCCACCACCGGCAACATCCCGCCACCACCTGCACGCACGACGCCGACGCCCACCACCGGCGACGTCCCACCTCCGCCGACGCGCACCGCGCCGACGCCCACCACCGGCAACATCCCGCCACCACCTGCACGCACCGCGCCGAGGCCCCCGCCACCCACGCGCACGGCCCCACAAGCGCCGCCAACGCAGGGCCTGGCGCCGGCGCCACCGTCCCGCAGCCGCCCACGGTGGCTCGTTCCGCTGGTCGCCGGCGTCGGGGTGATCGCGTCGGCGGCCGTCGCCTGGACGGCTCTCTCGGGCGGCAACCGCGGACCGACCACCTCACCGAGCATCTCCGCCGGCACCCCGGTCGACCCGGACACCCCGGTCGCGGATCCGACGGCACCGCCCGACACGTCGGGCGACGCGGCCACCAGCCCCGCCCCGCTCGCACCGGTGGACGGGGATCCCCCGCCCGCAGCCGGGGTGGGGCCGGGCTGGACGCTCGTGCTGTACGACCACGCGGACGCCATGTCCCCGCTGGACGGGTCGCCACGATCGCTGATCCTCGTCGCTCCTGACGGAACGCTGTCCGAGGTGGCGACGTGGCCCGGCGAGGCCGCGCCGCACGGCCTCCTCGACTGGACACCCGACGGGAACCTCGCCCTCCTGTCATCGACCGCCATCAGTGAGGACGGCAGCTACTGGATCGCCTGGCACCGCTACGACCTGGGGGACGGGTCGTTCACCTCCGCGTTCATGCCCGAGGGCACGTGGCCAGCCGGGCTGACGCGGCCGACGGGGGCCAACCTGGTGCTCCAGTACAGCTGGGGTGACAGCGTGACGCTGTGGCGTTCGTCGCCCGAGGGCGACGTGCTCGCCGTCCTGCTCGACGAGCCGACCATGCCGTACGCCTTCGAGGCCGACTGGCTGTACGCCCCCGACGGCCTCTCGGTCGTCGTCGGCGGGCCGGGGACGTTCTCCCTGGTCTCCGTCGACGGCACGCCGATCGTGGACCTCGACGCCCCGACCCAGCGGTGCCTGCCCTCGCGGTGGTGGGACGCCGTGACCGTCCTGGCCCGCTGTGCCATCGATGGTGATGACACCTACTACCACCGCCTCTGGCTGGTCCCGGTCGACGGGTCCCCTGCCACGCCGCTCACCGCCCCGCCGGCCGGCCTACCGAACGTGGTCGACTTCGGCCACGTCGACGCCATCCCCGTGGAGGACGGCGTCCTGCTGCAGTGGGCCGGCGACTGTGGGGCGGCGGCGATCGAGTGGCTGCAGGCCGACGGCACCGGGAGTCGCCTCGACCTCGGCACGGGAGGCGAGGGCACCCACCTGCTCGGCGTCCACGAGGGTCGCCTCTACGCGCACGTCACGGCCGGCTGCGACGGGGGCGGGTGGATCGTCTCCGCATGGCTCGATGGGACCGACGTCCGCGTACTCGTCGACACGCCGGCTGGCGAGTACGGGGTGGTCGGGGCGGTCACGCTCGAATAGGGCGCGGCACTAGCCTCGCGGCCCCGACCGGTCAGGGGGAAGCGTGGACCTCGCAGGCAGCGCGCTGCGCAGCACGCTGGGGCGACGGCTCCCGCTCACCGACGGTGTCGTGACCCTCAACGGCATCAGCCGCCCGGTCCTGATCCGGCGCGACGAGTTCGGCGTCCCCTACATCGAGGCCCAGCGGGCCAAGGACGCTTGGTACGGGCTGGGCTTCGCGATGGGGCAGGACCGGGCCTTCCAGTGCGAGGTGATGAAGCGCATCTCGACGGGCCGGCTGTCCGAGCTGGTCGGCTCGGACGGCCTCGAGATCGACCGTCTCTCGCGCCGCATCGGGTTCGCGCACATCGCTCGCGAGCAGTTCGGTGCGCTCGACGAGACGACGCGGACGCAGCTGCAGTCGTTCGGACGAGGGCTGACCGACGGCACGTCGGTCGGGCTGCCGAAGGTGCCGCACGAGTTCGCGCTGCTGCGATCGAGGCCCACGCCGTTCACCGGCCTGGACGTGCTGGCGATCGTCGCGTTCAACGCCTTCATGCTCGCGGCGAACTGGGAGCACGAGCTCGCGCGCCTGTTCGTCCTCACGCTCGACGGACCCCAGGCGCTGGCGGCCATCGACCCCACGTACGCCGAGCACCTCCCGGTCACCGCCCCCCCGGCCATGGCCGCCGGCGCGACGATCGAGGCGCTGGCCGAGGACCTCGAGCACCTGCGGCAGTACGCCGGACCCGGGGCCTCCAACAACTGGGCGGTCGCCGGGTCGCGGACCGCGACGGGCCGTCCCATCGTCGCGAACGACCCCCACCTCCCGCCGATGCTGCCGACGCTGTGGTACCTCGCACAGGTGCGGTGCCCGGACTGGGCCGTCGCCGGTGCCACGCTCGTGGGCACGCCGGGCTTCGCGGCCGCGCACAACGGCCACGGGGCGTGGGGTGCCACGTCTGGCCACAGCGACAACACTGACCTCTTCCTCGTCGACGTGGGCCCCGATCGTCGCTCCATCCGGATCGGCGGCGACCTCGTGCCGTGCGACGTGCGAACCGAACGCATCGACGTCCGCGGCGCCGAGCACGAGACCCTCGAGGTGCTCGAGACCCCGCACGGCCCGGTCGTCGGCCCCGCCCTGGGCGACGGTTCCTTCTCGATCGCCATCAAGGGGACCTGGGCGCACGCTCGCAGGGTCACGGGCCTGCTCGATGCGCCCCGCACGACGACGTTCGAGGAGTTCCGCGAGCTCTTCCGGGACTGGCCCGGCATGCAGCTCAACCTCGTCTGGGGCGACACCACCGGCACCATCGGGTGGCAGCTCGTCGGTGAGCTGCCCGTCCGGCGGCGGGGCAACGGCACGCTGCCCCAGGACGGCAGCGATCCCGGCGTCGGCTGGGAGACGGACGCCGTCCCGTTCGACGACCTGCCGTACGCAACGGACCCGGAGCTCGGGTTCCTGGCCACCGCGAACAACAAGCCGGTCCGCGACGACGACGCGAAGGCGTTCCTCGGCGTCGACTGGCTCGAGGGCTACCGCGCCGCGGCCATCGCCGAACAGCTCGCCGATCGCGACGACTGGGACGTCAGGTCCACCCTCGCGCTGCAGCTCGACGTCCGATCGCTGCCCTGGCTCGAGATCCGCGACGTCATCGTGGACCGCTCCCCGGCCGACGCCGACGCTCGCAAGGCCGTGGCACTGCTGCGTGCCTGGGACGGCCACGTCCGGGCCGAGTCACCGGCAGCCACGATCTACGAGCTGCTCACGTCCGAGCTGGCCGTGCGGATCATGCGCGCGAAGGCCCCGCGGGCCGCGGACTGGATGCTCGGCAAGGCCAAGACGCCGATGACCAACGAGTCCCTGCTTGCCCTCAAGCACGTCTCCCTGGTCAACCGGCTCGTTGGTGAACAGCCGGACGGCTGGTTCGACGACGGTTGGGACGCCCAGATCGAGCACGCCCTCGCCGTCGTGGTGCGTCGGCTGCGGGCCGAGTTCGGGGACGAGGTCCTCGCCTGGGCCTGGGGCGACGTGCGACCACTCGTGCTGCGCCATCTCGTCTCCGACGGGGCCCCGGCAGCCATCGCCGCGATCTTCGACCGCGGCCCACTGCGGATCGGGGGAGACGCGCACACCATCCCGCAGGCGGGCGTCCCACCGTTGGACCCCCTCGCGAGCCCGAACTCGATCGCGACCCTGCGCATGGCGATCGACGTGGGCAACTGGGAGTCGAGCCGCTGGGCACTGCCGGGCGGCGTGTCCGGGAACCCCTTCTCCCCCCACTACGACGACCAGCTCGAGCTCTGGGAGGCTGGCAGGGGCATCCGGATCGCCTTCTCCCCCGACGAGGTCGAGCGGGCCGCCGTCAGCCAACTACGGATCCTGCCCGCCTGGACGGGCCCCAGGAAGCGAGACTGACGTGGCACTCGAGCGGAAGCAGGACCTGAGCGGGGACGAGCTGGGGATCGACCTCGGCCTGCGCGCCTGCCTCATCTGCCGTCGCGAGCTCCTGCCCTGGCAGGACACCTGCCCCGATGACGGTGGCAAGGGCGTCCTGCGCGAGGAGCTGCCGCCCCCCGGTGACCCGGTGCTCGACCGTCTCCTGGCCGAGGGCGACGCCACGGGCGACGGCGGCGACGACACCGGGGAGGGCGAGATCGAGGACGACGAGCCCTCGAACCCCTGACAGCCGGGCTCGCTCAGGCGCCAGCGCGCAGCGGCGCATAGGCCGGGTGCGTCGCGAGCAGCCGCTCGAGCGCATCGACGGGGAGCGCCGCGTCGTAGAGGAACCCCTGCGCGTACGCGCAGCCGAGGTCGTGCAACGCGTCCCGGAGTTCGGTGGACTCGACCCCCTCGGCGATCGTCGTGACGTGCAGGCCGCGGGCGATCCGAAGGACGCCCTGCACGATCACCGTCCCCGCCTTGTCGACCCCGAGGCCGTTGACGTAGCTGCGGTCGAGCTTGAGGACGTCGACGGGCAGCCGGTGCAGGTGCTGCAGACTCGAGTACCCGACCCCGAAGTCGTCCAGCGCGATCCGGCAGCCCAGGCCACGGATCGCGACGATCTGCTCGCGGATCGCGTCGACGTCGGCGAAGAGCGAGGTCTCCGTCAGCTCGATCGTGACCGTCTCGGGAGCGACGCCGTGCTCGTCCAGCGCCGCCGACACGGCACCGACCACGTCGGCGTCGAGCAGGTGCAGCGGGGAGACGTTGATGCCCATGTGGAAGTCCGGCCCAGCGACCTGCTGGAGGTGCGCCAGCGTGCCGATGCCCGCCCGCAGGGTCCACTGCCCGAGGCGGTGGATCGCCCCCGTCGCCTCGATCCGGGTCAGCCACCCGCCCGGGGCCGCGACGCCGAGGGCATCGTGCTGCCAACGCAGCAACGCCTCGACCCCGATGACCGCACCCGTCCCGATGGCGACCGTCGGCTGGAAGTGCAGCACGAACCGCCCCGCGTCGTCCTCGGGAAGTCCGACGATGCCAGGCACCGTCCGCTCGGCGACCTCGAGCACGTCGATGCTCGGGTCCACGGTTCCAGTCACGATCAGGACTTGTACCCCCCACCCGTCTGCGCCGACGGGTCCTTCCAGAGTCCCAACGATGGGTCGACGCTAGCCCAGCGGGCGACCATGGGGAGATTCACCGCCGCGCCAGGGCGTCGAGCAGGCGCTCGACATCGCCGTCCTCGACGTACACGTGCGAGCTGACGCGCACCGACGACCCGCGGACGCTGACCGACACGCCGTTCTCGCGAAGTCGCTCCGCGAGACCTGTCGGCAGGCCTGCGGGCGAGCGAAGCCCGAGCAGGTGCGGTCCGCGACGCTCCTCGGCGACGGGCCGGTAGCCGAGCTCCGCGGTCGCAGACGCGAACCGGCGTGACCACGCGGCGGCCGTGTCCGCGATGGACTCGACACCCCAGTCCAGGATCTGGCGCAGGGCCGCCAGCCCCATCGGGAGCAGCGCGAAGTTGCTGCGCTCGCCGACGTCGAACCGACGTGCGCCCTCGTCGAAGTCGTCGCGGTAGTCCACGAGGCGGGAGAAGTCGACGGAGCCCTTCCGGGTGATCCAGTTGTACTCCAGGGGCCGACCCTCCCGATGCTCGGGAGCCACGTAGAGGTAGGCCTGGGAGTAGGGCCCCAGCAGCCACTTGTAGGCGGCCGCCACCAGGAAGTCCGGCCGCACCTGGGCGAGATCGACCGGGAGCGCACCGAGCGACTGGGTGACATCGAGCGCGAGCGCTGCACCGACGTCGTCGAGCCCCTGCCTGACCGCGGCCAGGTCGATCAGCGTGCCATCGGTCCAGTGGACGTTCGGCAGCGCCGCGACCGCGACACGGTCATCGATCGCTTCGAGTATCGCCGAGGTCCAGTCATCGTCGGCCGGCCTGGGGACCACGGCCACCTCCGCCCCGATCTCCGCTGCGCGCGAGCGCCATGGGTAGACGTTCGACGGGAACTGCTCGTCCAGGACCAGGACACGCTGACCGGCAGCGAGAGGGAGGTTCGAGGCGGCGATGCCCATCGCGTAGCTGACCGACGCGACGAGCGCGACGCCGTCGGCGTCGAGTCCCTCGACCGGCCCCGACGTGGAAGCCAGCAGCTGCGCGAAGGCGGTCCGGAGCTCGTCGGCGGTCGTGAAGAAGTCGCTGGGCGCGATGTCCCAGGGCGACGCCTTCCGGCGCACCGCAGCGCAGCCCGCCTCCGTCACGTCCCGCAGGCTCGGGGCCATGTAGGCCACGTTCAGGTACGCGATGTCGGGCGGGATCTCGAACAGGTGCCGCTGCGACGGCAGGACCGCCACCCTCGTGCCTTCCATCGGCCGCCGCCGACGCTACTCGGCGCCGTCGCGACGCGAGTTCCCCGACCTAGAGTCCGTGGCGTGAGCGAGCCGCCCCCACCCTCGACCCCCGCGAGCGGGCCCGAGCTACCACCCCCGACGGGCCCACCGACGTCGACCTCGTCCCACCTGCGCCTCGACGAGTTGCGCTCGCCGCCACCTTCGGGCGAGGCGGTCGTCGCCACGCGCGGCCTGCGGAAGGAGTACGCCGACGTGGTCGCGGTCGACGACGTCGACCTGCACGTCCCGCGCGGGTCGGTCTACGGCCTGATCGGCCCCAACGGTGCCGGCAAGACGACGCTCCTGTCGATGCTGGCGGGTCTGCGTGCTCCGAGCGCCGGTGAGATCGACCTCGCGGTGGAACGCTCTCGCGTCGCCGTCCTCCCGGACACGCCGAAGTTCGAGCCGTGGCTCACGGCGTCCGAGGTGGTGGACCTGGCGCGTCACCTCGTCGCGCCCGAGCAACCGAGCTCGGCCGTGGGTGAGGCCCTGGACCGGGCCGGCCTCGCCGAGGCGGCCAGCCGCCGCACCGGCGGGTTCAGCCGAGGGATGCTGCAACGCCTCGGGATCGCTGCCTGCCTCGTCGGCCAGCCGGAGGTGCTGCTGCTCGACGAGCCGTCTGCCGCCCTCGACCCGGCCGGCCGCCGTGAGGTCCTCGACCTGCTCGTCTCCCTCGCGGGCGAGCGCACGGTCGTGCTCTCGACCCACGTGCTCGCCGACGTCCAGCGCGTGTGCGACACCGTCGGGGTGATCGATCGCGGGACGCTCCGCTACCAGGGCCCCCTGCGCGAGCTGCTCGCGCACGTGACGGCGCGCTACCGGCTCGTCGTGCGCGGGAACCCGACGGGGCTCGTCGCGACCCTCGAGGGCCGGGACTGGGTCGAGGCCGCGACGCTCACCGGTCCCGGGATCATCGACCTCGACGTCGTGGATGCCGCCGCGGCCGAAGACCACATCGCCGGGGCACTCGTGGAGGCGGGCGTGGCGCTGGTCTCCTTCACGCCGGCGACGGACCTCGAGACCGTCTTCCTGGAGATGGTGCGATGACGCTCTGGCGCCTGGAGCTGCTGCGCCACCTCCGCACCCGGAAGTGGGTGGCGCTGACGGCCGTCTACGGATTCTTCGCCATCACCGGACCGTTGACGGCGCGGTACATCCGCCAGCTCCTCGAGGCCATCGGCGGGCTCGGTGACGCCGCCGAGCTGATCCCCCAGGGTGTACCCGTCGACGGCATCACGCAGTTCACGGCGAACGTGTCGCAACTCGGCCTCCTCACGGTCGTCATCGTCTCGGCCGGAACCCTCGCGTTCGACACCCGGCCCGAATGGGCCGTCTTCCTGAGGACGCGGGTCGCCGACCCCGCGCAGTTGCTGCTGCCGCGCTACGTCGCGGCGACGCTGTTCGCCGTCACCGTGCACCTGCTCGGGACAGCCGTTGCCTATGCGCTGACCCGCATCCTGCTCGGCCCCCTGGACATCGGCCCCCTCGTGATCGGGACGCTGCTCGGGGTCGCCTACCTCGCCTGGGCGATCCTGCTGACCGCGGTCGCATCCTCGATCAGTGAGCGCGTCCTCTCCATCGTCCTGTGGACACTCGGCACGCTGATCGCCCTGCCGGCGCTGGGGCTGGTCTCGTGGCTCGAGCCCTGGCTTCCGAGCGAGCTGCTCGGTGCGGTGGACGAGACCATCCGGGGCCGCCCCAGCGGCGACTTCCTGCGGTCGCTGGCCGTCGCCGGCGTGACGGGCGCCGGCGCCTGGTGGTGGGCGACCCGGCGACTGCGGACACGCGAGCTCTGACTCAGCCGAGCAACGTCACGGGGTCCTCGCGGCGCACCACGCCCTCACCGAGTGGGCGCAGGTAGACACCGAGTCGCCCGTCACGCTCGGACCTGAGCCGCCGCAGGACGTCGCGCTCGACCGGCAGCACCGCCGAGCCATCGCGACCGGGGCCCTGCCCGTGCGTCGTCACGATGCATCGGCCCGTGGTCCTGGCGACCTCGAACTCGACCTCGCCGACGCGCAGGCGCCGACCCACCCACCCGTCCTCGACGAAGCCGTCCTCCGCCACCTCGACCACGATGTTCGGCCGGAAGCGGCGCGCGTCCCAGTGGAGCTGCGGCGCCAGGGCGGCGGCCGCGCGGAGGCTGGCCGTGGTCAGGGCGTGGACGGGAGCGTCGTCGAAGAACGTCCCCGGCGGGCAGTCCAATCGGGATGGCTCGTCATCGGGATCGAGCTCGTTCGGCGGGATCGTGAACCCGGCCTCGATGCCCGGCCTGGCGGCCACCACCCGGACGTGGCAGCCGAGCCACCGCATGAAGCTCGGCCAGTTCGCCGGGTCCGTGGCCTCGAGCTGGGTCTGGTCGGGAAGGACGACCACCGGGCGGCCGTCTCGGATCACCGCCGTGCCGTCGAGCAGCTTCGCGACCGCCTTCGCGGACAGGACGTCACCGGTGGCGTCGTCGACGAAGGCCCAGGCCCGATCGCCACCCAGGCCCGTGCGCGTCAACGGCGCCTCCGTGAGCCACTCCCCGCGGAGCGACTTGACCGGATAGCGCCAGAGCGCGGCAACGCGCATCCCAGCCTCCCCTGCTCGGCCGTCAGTCGTCGACGGCCAGGCGGATGCGTCGGAAGCCCTTGCCCTTCGACTCGACCTTCGTGATCCGTACGCGTCCGACCTCCTCGGTGTTGTTGACGTGGGTTCCGCCGTCCGCCTGGCGGTCGAGGCCGACGATGTCGACGACACGGACCTCCCGCAGTGAAGGTGGGAGCAGGCTGACCTTCGTCCGGATCAGGGACGGGTCCTGGTCCGCCTCCTCCCGCGGGAGCACGCTGATCTCCACCGGGCGGTGCGCCGCGATCTGGCGGTTCAGCTCCTCCTCGAGAGGGTCGCGCTCGTCCGCGCTCCAGTCGGGCAGTTCGAAGTCGAGGCGGCCCTCACCGGGCTTCATGTCCCCGCCCGTGACCGGGCTCCTGAACCGCTCCCACACCACACCGCACAGCGCGTGCATGGCCGTGTGCGTCCGCATGAGCCGGTAACGCCGCTCCCAGTCGACCTGGCCACGCAGGGCGGTCCCGGCACCGGGCAGCGCGTCGAGCGTCCCGTCCCCCGAGCTCACCCAGTGCCAGACCCCGCGACCATCCGCGCGCACGCGTGCGACCTCGAGCCGGTCGTCGCCGATCCAGAGCTCACCGACGTCGT
>JBFHRB010000068.1:0-13532 GCA_041591915.1 Nitriliruptorales bacterium | reverse complement strand
GTCGAGGGGGAGCCGGTCGGCAGTGACCGGCGCGTCGGGGGGCGGGATCGGCCGCGCCGGCCGGTCGTCGTCTCGTCGTTGATCGGGTCGCGCCGCCCCGTCCATCTCGAACCCCTCCAAGGCTTCTTGGAAATTGTTAAACCTTGCTAAGCCGTGTTGAGTTGTACGACGGCGCGCCAACGACTGCAAGACCGAGTTCGGGCGACCTGTGGAAGAACGGATCCGGGCCAGGCGTTGGGCAGTGCCTATGCTCGAACCGATGACCCGCGACGGAAGTGAGGGCGTGAGCGACGCACCGGTGCAGGCGATACCTGCCGACGACGCCCGTGACTCGTCCGGGGAGATCGTTCGGCAGGAGTTGACGCCGTCCGAGCGTCGGACACTGTTCGAGGAACAGGTCATGCCCTACGTCGACCGCCTGTACGCGGCGGCGCTGCGGTACACGCGTAACCCGGCAGACGCCGAGGACCTCGTCCAGGAGGCGATGGCCAAGGCCTTCAGCGCCTTCCACCAGTTCCAGCAGGGCACGAACCTGCGGGCCTGGCTGTACCGGATCCTCACGAACACCTACATCAACCAGTACCGCAAGAAGCAACGCCGGCCGCAGGAGAACCTGCAGGACGAGATCGACGACTTCTCGTTCTACGACGCCGTGAACGGCGGGGGGCGCAGTGCCGAGGCGGAGGTCCTCGACACGATCACCGACGACGAGGTGCGACAGGCCCTCAGCGACCTCCCCGAGAACTTCCGTATCGCGGTCTACCTCGCCGACGTGGAGGGGTTCGCGTACAAGGAGATCGCCGAGATCATGGACACGCCGATCGGCACCGTCATGTCGCGGTTGCACCGGGGAAGGAAGGGCCTGCAGCGCGCGTTGGCCGAGTATGCGCGCGCTCGCGGCCTGATCGATTCGGAGGCGGATGCATGAGCGACGGCCAGGTCAACTGCCAGGAGATCCGCGAGCGCCTCGAGCGGTTCCTCGACGGCGAACTGCCGTCCGAGAGCGTCGAGTCGATGTCTGCCCACCTGGCCGACTGCTACGGGTGCGGCGATCGAGCCGAGTTCGAGCAGCAGCTGCGGACGATGGTGCGCGAGAGCTGTGCGGAGCGGGCGCCCGACACGCTCCTCGTGAAGATCCGGGGCTACCTGGACAGCGTCGAGGCCTGAGCGCGCCGCGCCGCTCGACCGTCGCGCCTGCCCGGGCTCGCTGGGGCGCGTCGATACGCTCGATGACGTCTCCCGCCCCTGGAACGCTGTCGTGACCGATCCCTCCCAGACCGTCCTCGTCACCGGCGGGGCGGGCTTCATCGGGTCCCACCTCGTCGACCGACTCCTCGCCGAGGGCCGGCGCGTCGTCGTCGCCGATGACCTCTCGACGGGACGCCTCGCCAACCTCGAGGATGCGCGTCGCGTCGCTCCCGGGAGCTTCGAGTTCCAGCGCCTCGACGTGACGAGCGGGGCGCTCACGCCGGTGGCGGAGCGGCACCGCCCGGAGGTGATCGTCCACCTCGCGACCCGTCGTGACGACGACGCTGCCGCGGTCGACCCGATGGGGCGCGCGAACGTCAACGTGCTCGGCACGCTCGCGGTGCTCGAGGCGGCGCTGGCCGGCGGGACCCGGAAGGTCGTGTTCGCCTCGGCGGCGGACGCGATCTACGCCGTGGACGCGCCCGCGCCGCTCGACGAGGCGGCGCCGGGTCCGGCCCCCAGTCACTACGGCGCCGCGCTGCGGGCTGCCGAGGAGTACCTCGGCACGTACGGGCAGCTCTACGGCCTTCAGTGGACGAGCCTCGCCCTCGCATCGGTCTACGGGCCGCGGCAGGGCGGTACCGATGACGGGGGTGGGGTCGTCGGGACGTTCACCGAGCGGATGCTCCGGCGCCAGCCCTGCATCGTCCACGGGGACGGGAGCACGGTCCGCGACTTCGTGTTCGTGGACGACGTCGTGCACGCCTTCGTGCTCGCCATGGACCGGGGCGATGGCCAGCGGATCAACATCGGGACCGGCGAGGGCACCGCGATCGGCCAGCTGTACCGCGCGCTGGCTGCGGCGATCGGCTACGACCGGCAACCCGTCCCGGCCCCGCCGAGGGAGCTCGACGCGCCGGTGCGGACCATCGATCCGAGGCGGGCGTCCCAGGAACTGGGGTGGAAGCCCTGGACCACCCTCGAGGAGGGCCTCGCCGAGACGCTGCGCTGGGCGGTCGGCGCGGCCGTCGCCCGCTGAGCCGCAACGCTTCGTTACCGAACACCCCATGCGGGTAACGCTCCGCACACGCATGACAGCGTTCTGCGCGGTATGCTCACGCTGAGTTACCGAGGAAGGTGGGCAGGGGTGTCCTACGCCGAGGATGTCGGTGCGAGGCTCCGGCGCATCCGGGTGCAGCAGGGCATGTCGCTCCAGGATGTAGAGCGGCGCTCTGAGGGAGAGTGGAAGGCGGCGGTCGTCGGCTCCTACGAGCGGGGCGACCGCAACATCTCGGCGTCGCGCCTGTGCGAGCTCGCCGAGTTCTACGGCGTGTCGCCCGCCGAGGTGCTGCCGCAGGACGACGCTCCTCGCCCCATGGACCGCGGTGCCGGGGTCGTCATCGACCTGAGCCGGCTGACCGACGATTCCGAGCGCTGGTCGGGGCTGCGTCGCTACTGCGAGTCGATCCAGCTGCAGCGTGGGGACTACAACCGCCAGATGCTGTCGGTGCGTGCGGACGACCTGCGGGCGATCGCCGTGATCCTCGATCGCGACGCCGACAAGCTCATCGATGACATGCGCGACGCCGGCATCATCGCCGAGGGCTGATCCAGACCTCCGGCCACCCGACTACGCTCCGCCGCCATGGCAGGTCAGGAGCGCTCCGGGAAGCCGTCGTCGGGCGGCGGGTCCTCGCGTGCGCGCAAGGGCGGCGGCAAGGGCTCCGGCGGCAAGGGCTCTGGGGGCAAGGGCGGCGGGAACCGCTCGGGCGGCAACCGCGGCTCCGGGGGGCGTGGCCAGAAGGGCGGCAACCAGGGCGGCAAGCAGGGCGGCAAGCGCGGCGGGCGCCCCAACCGCCCCGACCCGGACGACAAGGCGGCGACGCTCAAGCGTCCGCTCGAGCTCGTGCTCGCGCGACTGCCGGAGGTGGAGCGGCGCGTGATCGAGCTGCGCATGGGACTGGTCGACGGGCATCCGGCCGACCTCGGTGACACCGCGCGCGAGCTCGGCATGACCATCCCCGAGGCGAAGAAGGTCGAAGAGCGAGCCTTCGAACGCATCCGAGAGGTCGTTCCCCTCCAGCAGCTGGCGAAGTACCTCAAGAACTGAGATGTCGTCGCTGCAGGAGATCGCTGAGCTCCACGGTGGCCTCGACGATGCGGCGATCGACCAGCTCCAGGCCATCGTCTCGGACTGGCAGATCCTGGCCGACCTCTCGTTCGCCGACCTCCTGCTCTTCTGTCGTGACGAGTCCTCCCACGAGCTGATCGTCCTCGCGCACATGCGCCCCTACACCGCCCAGACCATCTACCACGAGGACCAGGTGGGCCTGCGGTTCGAGGCGGAGCACCGCCCATCGGTCGTCCGCGCCTACGACACGGGCAAGATCATCCGTGACGGGGATCCGGACTGGTCGACCGGCGTGCCGGTCCGCGAGGAGGCGATCCCCGTCCAGTACGAGGGGGAGGTCATCGCGGTCGTGAGCCGGGAGGCCAACCTCTCGATGGTCAGGTCACCGTCCCAGCTCGAGCTGACCTACCTGCAGACCGCGAACGAGCTCGCGGCCATGCTCGCCGAGGGGACGTGGCCCTACCCGGGTGAGGACCCCGAGCGGGAGCTGGCTCCTCGGGTCGGTGACGGCCTGATGCGCGTCGACCCGGCCGGCAGCGTCGTGTACGCAAGCCCAAACGCGATCTCGGCCTACCGTCGACTCGGGGTCGTCGACAACATCGTCGGACGCAACCTCGCGGACTTCGACCTCGACGACGTGGCGATGCTCGAGGCGTTGGGGGACGGCGAGCCGCTCGAGTCCGAGGTCGAGGCGCGGGGGGCGGTCGTCCTGCGCCGCCTGCTCCCACTGACGCGGGAGCACGACGTGCTCGGCGCGGCGGTCCTCATCCGGGAGGTCACGGAGCTGCGGCGCCACGAGCGGTTGCTGCTCTACAAGGACGCGACCATCCGCGAGATCCACCACCGGGTCAAGAACAACCTCCAGACCGTCGCGTCGCTCCTGCGTCTGCAGACGCGCCGGCTGGAGACGGACGAGGCCCGGGAGGCGTTGCTGGAGTCCGTGCGACGGATCTCCTCCATCGCGCTGGTGCACGAGACGCTGTCGCAGGATTCGCGGCAGCGCGTGAGCTTCGACAAGGTCGCGCAGCGGCTCGTCGACATGCTCGGGACGGGGCTGACCGACCCCGACAATCCGGTGACGATGTCGGTCGATGGCTCGGCGGGGGAGCTCCCGGCCGAGGTTGCGACCCCGCTGGCGCTGGTGCTGTCGGAGCTCGTCCAGAACTCGGTCGAGCACGCGTTCCCCGGCCGTCGCGGCGCGATCTCGGTGACGCTCGATCGCCGGCAGGCGTCGCTCTACCTCGGCGTGCGCGACGACGGCATCGGCATCCCCGAGGGGTGGAGCATCGATCGCGACGCCAACCTGGGGTTGCGCATCGCCAGCACGCTGGTCACCTCGGAGCTCGGCGGGACGCTGGAGGTCGCGGCCGGGTCCGGGGGAGGGACCCTCGCCGAGGCGATCCTCCCGCTGCCGCGCTGAGGGGTCGGGGTGGGGGCCTCCGCGCGGCGGTCCCCGTCGCCCGCGAGGTGGGTCAGCCGCCGCCTTCGCCGCCGTCCGGCAACTCGAGCGTCGGGTCGTCGGGCAGCTCGAGCGTGGGGTCCTGCTCCTGGATCCCGTCGGACGGCCCGGTCGGGACGTTGTCCAGTGAGGGGTCGAACGTCTGGCCCGACGTCACGACCCACCAGGCCGTGATGGCGACGAGGACGAGCGCGATCAGGCCGCCGACGGCGAGGACCGGTGTCCGGTAGCGCCCGGGCGGTCGGGGTTCGCGCGGGATGGCCAGCCCCGGGACGTACAGCTCGGACGCCGACGCGCGGACGGGCGAGACGGCCTCCGGCTCCTGGCCGGGCGGCGTCGACAACAGGGTGTGGGTGCGCATCGGCGTGAGCCTATCGACAGCGAAGAGCCCGCCACGGGGGCGGGCTCTTGGGGGGTGATGCGGAGGGTGGTCAGCTCGCGATGCGGCGACGGGCCCGCTGGCGCTGGCGCTTGAGCGTGCGACGCTCGTCCTCGGTCAGGCCACCCCAGATGCCGGCGTCCTGGTTGGAGCTGATCGCGTAATCGAGGCACTCCTCGCGGACCTGGCAGACGGCGCAAACGCGCTTGGCGGCGTCCGACTGCTCGATCGCCGGGCCCGTCGTCCCGATGGGGAAGAAGAGCTCGGGGTCCTCGTCGGTGCAGGCTGCGCGGCTGCGCCAGTCCATCGCGTTCTCCGTGTGGGTCGTGGGCTGCTCGTGTGCCCGGGTGGGTCCGGCTCCCCCGGGAGGCGTCGTGCTCGAGCCTCGCTCCCTGCGGTCCGCCCGGCGGGTGGTGGACCGAGATCGTGAACGGATTCACGAACGGTTCGATGCTAACGACAGGTGCTCACGCAGGCAAGGGTTTCGCTTGCTGGGGTTCGCGCTGAAGGGGGGATTCCCCTCTGTTCGAGCGTCCTGCGCGCGCTCCTGGCCGTACCAGCGCGCTCGTCGCGCGGGCGTTCGCTAGCTCAAGCAAGCACCCGGATGGCATCGGGGACGGCCCGGAACACGACCTCCTCGACGTCGCCTGCGTAGTCACCGTCCACCATGAGGGGAAGTCGACGGTCGGCCCGGAGGGTGAAGCCCGAGAGGTCTTCCCAGAGGTCGACGTGCTCGTGGCGCACGTGGCTCTGGTTGGTGAACACCCTCCGCACGATGTCGAGGATCTGGGTGGTCGACCGGGTGCGCACCGCGAGCAGGTCGAGGCCGCGTTCGAAGGACGCGTTCGGGGTGACGCGCATGGGCAGCGGCCCGAGGTAGGTGTACGGGTCCGTGTTGCCGATGATCGTCACGGTGTAGCCCGGACGTGGCTCCGCGCCCGGGAGCTCCACGATGACCGGCGTGTCGTCGGTGGTGCCGCCACGGAACCATTCGGCCAGCGCGAGCGTCACGAACGTCGGCACGTTGACCAGCCGGCGGAGTCGCGGATGGCGCTCCACCTCCGCGACGACGGCCGCGTCGAACCCGAAGCCCGCCTGGAACGTGAAGTACCGGTCGTTCGCGAGGCCGAGCCCGATCGAGCGTGACCGGCCCTCGAGCAGGGCACCGAGCATCTGCCGCGTGGCGTCGAGCGGGTCGTTGGGCAGCCCGAGTGCGCGGGCGAGCACGTTGGTGGAGCCGCCCGGGATGATCCCGAGCAGGACGTCGCTGCCGACCAGCCCCTGCACGACCTCGTTGGCCGTGCCGTCCCCGCCGAGCGCGAACAGGACGTCGACGCCCTCGTGCACCGCTCCGGCCGCGAGGTGGATCGAGTGCCCGCGCTGCTTGGTCGGCTGCACGTGGAGGTCGAGCTCGGCGCCCAGCAGGTTGATGACCCCGTCGCGGACCTTGGCGTTGGTGGTCGTGGCGTTGGGGTTGTAGAGCAACAGGGCGCGCAACGCGCCTCCCTCGTCGGACGGAGGCGCTGAGGCTAGCCCTGCCCTTCAGCCGGCGGCGGTGAGGTCGGCGACGGTTCCGGCGGGGGAGGGCTCGATGCCGTGGGGCTGGGCGACGGCTGCGGCGACGGCGTCGTCGTCGGGGACGGCTGCGGGCTGGGCTCGGGGGTGGGGGACGGGCTCGGGGGAGGCGGGCCGGCTGGCTGCGAGGGGGATGGCGACGGCGCCTGCTGGCCGGTCTCCGCGTCCACCTCGGGCTGGGCGGCACCGGGGGTCGGAGAGGGGGGCGGCGCGCACGGGCCCGGGTCGGGCGCCGGGATGCCGGGCGGCGGGGTCACGACGGGGCAGGGCGGCAGCGTCGGTGACGGCCGTGGTGGCGGGACGGGGCAGCGCTCGCGCGGGACGATCGCGCGTGGGATCGCTCGCTCCTCGCTGCCGCACCAGTCGGCGGCCAGCAGGCCACTCACCGGATCGATGTCGACGACCGTGTAGTACTCGGCCGGCAGGTGGAAGGGCGTCGGCTCGTACCCGGCGAGCGCCTCAGCCATGTAGGCCGAGAAGACCTGGGCCGGGAGTGAGCCGCCGGTCAGGGTCCGCCAGCCCGCGATGTCGCGCAGTGGCTCACGTCGATCCGGATGGCCGACCCACACGGCGGTCGACAGCGCCGGCGTGTAGCCGACGAACCACGCGTCGGTGAAGTCCTGGACCGTTCCCGTCTTGCCCGCGACCTCCCAGCCCGGCACGGCGGCCCGCTTCCCCGTGCCCTCGTCGACCACCTTCTGCAGCATCTGGGTCGTCACGAAGGCCGCGCTCGGGTCCAGGGCCCGCCGCTCGAGCGCGGCCGGCCGCCACACCACGGCGCCATCGGCGTCCTCGATGTAGGCGACGGGCGTTGCGGGGACGTGGGTGCCGAGGTTGGCGAGGGTGCCGTACGCGGAGGCCATCTCGAGCGGCGTCACGCCGTCGGTCAGGCCTCCGAGGGAGATCGGCGGGTCCTCGTTCAGTTGGCTCCTGATGCCCATGGCGTGGGCCGTGGCGGACACCCTTCCGATCCCGATGTCGAGTCCCAGACGGGCGAACGCGCCGTTCACGGATGCCCGGGTCGCCTCCTCGAGCGTGATCGAGCCATAGCTCACCCGAGCGAAGTTGCGCACCCGCCAGGGCCCGTTGCGGGTCTGGAGCACCCCCTGGTTGCCGTTGACCTTCGCCTCCGGGCCCATGCCGCTGCTGACGGCCGCGGCCAGCACGAACGCCTTGAACGTGGAGCCCGGCTGGCGGTTGCCCTGCGTGGCCAGGTCGAACTGGCTCTGCGCGTAGTCCCGGCCGCCGACCAGCGCGAGGATGTGGCCGGTCGCCGGGTCGACCGTCGCGATCGCGACCTCGGGGTCCTCGGGATCGGGCAGGAACCGGTCGCGCGTCGCCTCCGCGAGGCCCTGCAGGTCCGGGCGCAGGGTGGTGTGGATGCGCAGGCCGCCCCCGTAGAGGCGGGCGGCCCGCTCGGCATCGTCGTCGCCGAACGACGGGTCGCTCAGGAGCGCGCGGACGACGAAGTCGACCCAGCGGGGTCGCTCGACCTCGGGGAAGGGCGGTCGCTCGTGGATGAAGACACTGCGTGCAGCCTCACGGTCCGCAACGCTGGCATCGAGCTTGCCGGCCTGCACCATCGCGCGGAGGACGTCGTCACGCTTCTCCATCGCGCCGGCGCGGTTGCGCGTGGGGTTGAGGTGCTCGGGTGACCGGATGACTCCCGCCAGCAGCGCGGCCTCGCTCACCGACATGCGGCTGACCGGCTTGCGGAAGTACGTGAAGGCGGCCGCCTCCAACCCGTACGCCCCGTTCCCGAAGTACACCGTGTTGAGGTACTCCTCGAGGATCTCGTCCTTGGTCAGCGTCGCCTCGAGCTCACGCGCGAGCAGTGCCTCCTTGAGCTTCGTCTCCGGGGTGCGCGGTTCGTTCGGCATCCACAGGTTCTTGATGAGCTGCTGGGTGATCGTCGAGCCGCCCTGCTCGACCTCCCCGGCCGCGAGGTTGGCCACGGCGGCCCGGGCGATCGCCGGCGCGTCGATGCCGACGTGGGTGTAGAAGCGATCGTCCTCGGCGACCAGCACGGCGTCGATGACGTGCTGGGGCACGTCATCGAGGTCGATGCGCTCCCGGAACTCCTGGCGGAGGACGGCCAGGCGGTTGCCATCGGCGTCGAAGATGAACGACTGCGTCGGCGGCTCGCGGTCGATGAGTTCGACCTCGGGGAGGTCCAGTTCGACGATGCCGGCGAGGCTGGTCGGAGGTCCCGCGACGACGACGGCCAGCACCATCGCCAGCACGGCGATGGTGGTGGTGATCCGTGCGGTCGTCGTCACACGGCTGACGGTAGCCGCCGCTCCTGCGGGAACGACCGGAGCGTCGTGGTCAGCCGGCCAGTGCCTGCTCGAGGTCGGCGACGAGGTCGTCGACGTCCTCGATGCCGACCGAGATGCGCAGGAGGTCGTCGGGCACCTCGAGCTCGGTGCCTGCGACCGACGCGTGTGTCATGACGCCCGGGTGCTCGATGAGGCTCTCGACCCCACCGAGCGACTCGGCGAGGAAGAAGAGCTCCGTCCGCGCAGCGACCTTGTCCGCAGCCGCGCGGCCGCCAGCGAGCCGGAAGCTGATCATCCCGCCGAACGCGCTCATCTGCCGGGCGGCGATCTCGTGCCCGGGGTGCGACGTGAGCCCGGGGTAGAGCACCCGGCTCACGGCCTCGTGCTCGTGCAGCCACTCGGCGATGCGCTGGGCGTTGCTGCAGTGGCGCTCCATCCGCACGGCGAGGGTCTTCGCGCCGCGCAGCGTGAGCCAGCTGTCGAAGGCCCCTGGGACGCCGCCAACGGCGTTCTGCAGGAACGCGAGCTCGCCGGCGCTCTCCTCGTCGGTGCACACCGCACCGCCCACCACGTCGCTGTGGCCGCCGATGTACTTGGTCGTCGAGTGGACGACGAGGTCGGCGCCCAGGCTGAGCGGCTGCTGGAGGTAGGGGGTGGCGAACGTGTTGTCGACGACCAGCCGCGCCCCACGGGCGTGGGCCATCTCGGCGAGGACCGCGATGTCGACGATCTTCAGCATCGGGTTCGACGGGGACTCGGCCCAGAGCAGCCTGGTCTCGGGCCGGAAGGCGGCGGCCGTGGCGTCGACGTCGGTGAGGTCGACGGCCGTGACGTCGATGCCGAAGCGCGCCACCACGCGGCTGATGAGGCGCCAGGTGCCGCCGTAGACGTCGTCCGCCATCACGACGTGGTCGCCCGGGGAGAGCGTGCGCAGGATCGCGTCCTCGGCGGCCAGCCCCGAGGCGAACGCCACACAGGCATCGGCGCCCTCGAGGGCCGCGAGGCACTCCTGCAGCGCCGTACGCGTCGGGTTGCCGGTGCGCGCGTACTCGTAGCCGCGGTGCTCGCCGACGCCGTCCTGGATGAAGGTGGACGTCTGGTAGATCGGGACGGTGGCCGCGCCGTAGCGGTCGTCACGCGGGTCCTGGCCGACGTGGATCGCCCGGGTGGCGAAGCCGAGGTGGTCGTGCTCGCTCATGTGCTGGACTCCGCGAGGAACGTGAGCAGGTCGGCCCGGGTCAGCACGCCGACCGCCCGGTCGCCATCGACGACCACCACCGCCGGGTTGCCGGCCGCGAGGTCGCTGAACACGTCGTCGAGCGGCTCCCCGACGTCCACCACCGGCAGCGGCGCCTGCATCGCCTCCACGACGGGCTTCTGCATCACGTTCGGGTCGGCCAGCGCCGCGTCGAGCAGTGCGCTCTCGCGGATCGAGCCGATGATCTCGCCGAGGTGGGGCTCGTGGGCGCCCTCCTTGACCACGGGCATCTGGCTGACGCCGAACTCCTTGAGGAGGTGGATGGCCTGGGCGACCGTCTCGTAGGCGTGGCAGTGCACGATGTCGGGCATGTCGTCCGGCTTGTAGCGGACCGCGTCGGAGACGGATCGCTTGCCGCCGGGGCGTTGCAGGAACCCGTGCTCGGCCATCCAGTTGTCGTCGTAGAGCTTCGACAGGTAGCTGCGCCCCGAGTCGGGCAGGAGCACGACGATGGTCGCGTCCTCCGGGAGGTCCTTCGCCACCTCGAGTGCGGCGTGGACGGCGGTGCCGCACGAGCCGCCGACCAGGATGCCCTCCTCGCGGGCGACGCGGCGGGCCGCGGCGAACGAGTCGCGGTCGGAGACACGGACCCAGCGGTCGACGACCGTCGGGTCGAAGCTGGGTGGCCAGAAGTCCTCGCCGATGCCCTCGACCAGGTAGGGGTGGATCTCGTCGCCCGAGTACAGCGACCCCTCGGGGTCGGCGCCGACGATGGTGATCTCGGGGTTGCGGTCCTTGAGGTAGCGGCCGACGCCGGTCGCGGTGCCGCCGGTCCCGACGCCGCACACGAACGTGTCGATCAATCCGTTGGTCTGGCGCCACAGCTCGGGGCCGGTCGAGAGGACGTGCGTCTGCGGGTTGGCCTGGTTGAAGTACTGGTTCGGCTTGAACGCCCCCGGCTCTTCCGCGAGTCGGTCGCTGACGGAGTAGTAGCTGCGCGGGTCCTCGGGCTCGACGGCCGTCGGGCACACGACGACCTCGGCGCCGTAGGCGCGCATCAGCGAGATCTTCTCCTGGCTGACCTTGTCCGGGACCACGAACTGGCAGCGGTAGCCCTTGAGCGCCGCCGCGATCGCGAGGCCGACGCCGGTGTTGCCCGAGGTCGGCTCGACGATCGTCCCGCCCGGCTTCAGCACCCCGGCGGCCTCGGCCGCCTCGATCATCGCGATGCCGATGCGGTCCTTCACCGACCCGCCCGGGTTGAGCATCTCGAGCTTGGCCAGGATCGTGGGCGGGACATCGCGCGAGAGCCTCGGCATGGCAACGAGCGGGGTCTCCCCCATGACGGCGAGGAGGTCGGGGGCGACCTCGCGCCCGCGCTCGTCGACGTTGCGCCGGGCGCCCTCGAGCGGGTCGTGCTCGATGCCGAGGGTGCGGGTGTAGATCGAGCGGTCGGCGACGTCGACGCGGCCCTGGTTGGGGTCCTTCGCGGCGGCGTCGGTCGCGGCTTCCGGGGCGGACATGCGAGACCTCTGGTGGGTCGGACGGGATCCGGCGAGCGTAACCACGGCGGGTCCTTCTCGGCCGGGCGCGCGCGTGGAGCGCGACGCGATGGCCACCGGTGGTGTGTCTAGACCGAAGCGATCTCCCGTAGATCACCCACTCGGGGCATCAACTCCCCGCCCCGTATGCGCGATACCTCCATCGATCGGCGAACCCGCCGCCACCCGGCCAGGACCACCCTGGCAGCCCAAGGACCAACCGCAAGATGCGCCGCCTCATCGCCGCCACCATCGGAGCCGCCTCGATCCTCGTCGCGATCCCGTTCCAGGCCGCGGCCACCCCGACCACCCAGACCATCACCGGCACGATCGGCAACTCGATCGCGCTGCAGCTGTCCGCCCCCACCGTCGACGTCCCGCTCGTCCTCGGCGCCAACACCATCAACGGAGGCACGCTCACCGTCACCGGCAACGTGCTGACCTCGGTCAACGTCACATTCGACAAGACCGCCATGACCGCCTTCAGCGGCGCGGCCTACAACGACTCCGTGAAGCTCGCGGCGCCGATGGTGCTGACCGCCACCGGCCAGGGCACGACGGTCGGCACGGGCACCGCCACCAGCACGACCGGCGGCGTCGTCCTCGGGACCAGCGTCCTCGGCAGCTCGACGTACGGGCTCTCCTACGCGCAGCCGGTCAGCGTGACCGACCCCGCGGGCACCTACCGCATCGTCGTCACCTACACGGGCGCCGCCACCCTCTGACCGGAACGTTGACGCCGGGCCCCACCCCGGGGCCCGGCACGTTCCATCCAGGATCACCTCGATGCCGCTCACCACGCCGTTCCGCCGCCTGGCCACCGTCCTCGGTGCCGCACTCGCCATCTCCTCGACCGCCCCGGCCTTCGCGCAGGACGCGCCCGACCTCGGTGGCCTCCAGATCAGCCCCGCCATCACCGAGCGCGACCAGTCCGATCGCGGGGTCAGCCAGGCCGTGCTGGTCCGCAACGAGGAGGACGTGCCTCAGCGGGTCACCCTCCGCCTGACCGGCCTCGGACACGACCTCGAGGGCACGCCGGTGTTCCCGGAGAGCCCCGCGACGGGCTACCTGCGCATCCAGGGCCCGACGGAGCTCGTCCTTCAGCCCGGCGAGATGGTCCAGGTGCTCGTCGACGGCACGCTGCCCGCTGGTGAGCCCGCGCTCTACGCGGCGCTCGTGGCGGAGTTCGCGCCGGTGACGACGGACGTCGAGGGCATCTCGACCCGCACGCGCCTGGCGAGCCTCCTCCTCATCCGTGGCGAGCGTCCATGGGACGAGACCGTCGTCGTCGAGTCCGCGGACCTCGTCGCGACCGCTACGGGCGAGATGGCCGGGCGGGTCATCGTCCGCAACACCGGCGACGTACACGTCCGCCCGCACGGGACGCTGTCGATCCGCTCCAACGGCCGGGAGGTCGGCACGGTCGAGCTGACCTCGCAGCGCATCCTGCCGGGGTACGCCCGTGCGTTGAGCGGCACGTGGGTCCTGGACGGGCCGCTGCCCGCCGGGCCGCTGCAGCTGGTTGCGGCGATCGACGGGGCGCCGGCACACGAGACCGTCGCGTCGCCGCCCGACACGACGGTCGCCGCCATCGGTGGAGTGGATGCGAGCGGAGAGGCGGAGTCCGGGCCGGGCTGGCCGTTGTGGCTGGCCATCGTGCTGCTGCTGCTGACGGCGATCGCCGTCTACGCCGTCTGGCGCCGCGAAGCGGCGAAGGCGCACCGAGGCGGGTACGTCACGGCGGCCTAGCGGCGGCACGCGTGACGCGGGAAGGGCGGGGGC
>JBFHRB010000067.1:0-13651 GCA_041591915.1 Nitriliruptorales bacterium | reverse complement strand
GGTGGTCGGGACCCGCATCGAGCTCGACGAGCCCGCCTTCGGCGTCGCGCTCGCACAGAGCGCCGTCGTGTACGACGGCGACGCCTGCCTCGGGGGCGGGAGGATCGTGGCAGCCGAGCGGCCGGCGGTGCTCAGCGGGGCCTGACCTTGGCGTCGAGATCAAGGTGACCGGACAGGACGGTGGGCCGCGCACCGGTTGGGTGGCGGCTGGTCGGGTCAGCGGGGTCTTCGTCGGAAGCGCAGGGTGTCTGGGGCGACGGTGACCGTGGTGTCGGTGGCGGTGTGTCGCCAGGTGCGAGTCCCATCGCCGTTGGACTGATGCGTCCACCTGCCGTCGGTCTTGCTGGTGTGGTGCCGGCGACACGTCGGGGCCATGTTGGGGAGGTCGGTTCGTCCGCCGTGTCGCCACTCGTGGCCGTGATCGAGATCGGCGGTACGTGCGGGCCGTCGGCATCCGGGCTGGACGCAGGTCGAGTGCAGAACCTGGGAGGCGTCGCGGAGCCAGCCCGGTGGGATGCGGGTCTGGCGTCCGACGCCGAGGACGTCGCCGTGGTCGTCGAGCACGACCAGCCGCAGCGCCGCGCCGTTCTCGTCCATGAGCCGCCGCGCCGCCTTGCCTGTGACTCTCAGGCGCCCGCCGGTGAGGGTGGTCAAGAGGTGTGCGGGTCGGTGCGCGAGATCGAGCAGCGTGTCGAGGTCGCAGGTGAGCAGCACCTTGGGCTTGGCCTTGGGCTTGGGCGGTTCGGTGTCGCGAGCGTCGGTGTTGCCGGCGAGCCAGGCATCGCAGAGCTGGACGAGCCGGTCAGCCCGCTTGCGGCCGAGCCGTTCACTGTTGCGCCCACGGGACTCGTCATCGATCGTCGGCTCGAGGCCGTCAGGGTCTGGCGTCAGCGCCTCCGCGATCGTGGCGAACCCGACGGCGTCGAACTCGCCGTAGAGCTGCCCGCCCGTGCCGTCGAGCCGTGGCTGCAGCGCGAGGAACGACCCCTCACGCGCACGCTCCTCGGAGCTCTCGAGGTCTCGGTGGCGGATCTCGCCGACCAGCTCCGTCACGCGGTAGAGGATGGCTTCGGGCTCCGCGTTCGCGAACACGTCCAGCCGGTCCGCGATCGCACGGTCTACCTCAGCAGCCTGGTCGGCGCGGAGCCGGCGGCAGTCGAGCACGATCGAGCGGACCTGCCCCCACGACAACCGCCCGGCCCGGAACGCCCCGAGCGTCAGCGGCATCCGCCCCAACACGTCCGCCGCGGTCACGAGCATCCGTCGGTCGGCCGGCACGGTCGCGCAGTTGCGCAGCAACCAGATCTCAACGGGAAGTCTGGTCACGGCCTCGACCCCACCCCGCGCTTGCAGGTCGACGAGCAGCGACACGACCCGCGCGAGGAGCTGATCAGAGGTCGACAACAGGTCGACGATCTCCGCGAGCTGTGGAACCGGCTGCCCGGCGTACGACTCCCGATCGGGCATCTCGACCGCAGCCCCGTACGTCGCCCGCGCCTCACACGCCAAGACGTCCCGCCGCAGCAGCAGCGGCCGATCACCAAGGCGGAGTCGCGAGGTCAACGTCATACCCCGCAACCTACGACCAGGGTGTGACACCAACCCGAGCCGGGAACCCGGCCCTCCACACCCCAGCGAAGGGCGGATGGTTGCCCGCAGGCGAGGCTGGTCTTGAGGCTTCTCGGCTCGCCGCAGGGCAACCACCGCCCGAGGCGGACAGCGCACGACCGCCCGCAACGCGGAGGCAGCCGCACCCCGACCTAGGCTCCGGCACGACCCCGACCCCGCGCACGACCGACGAGGGACCACGTTGCCCGCGCCTGCCGAGGCCAAGGAGCGCCACGCCGAGCTGTCGCGCGCGATCATCGATGCGCGCTACCGCTACTACGTGCTCAGCGATCCGACCATGCCGGACGCGGAGTTCGACGCGCTCTACCACGAGCTCCTCGCACTGGAGGAGGAGCACCCCGACCTCGTGACGCCGGCCTCGCCCAGCCAGCAGGTCGGGGCACCGCGTGACACCGCCTTCCCGGAGTTCCGCCACCTCGAGCCCATGCTCTCGCTCGACAACGCGTTCAGCCGCGAGGAGCTCGACGCGTGGGCCGACCGCGTGGCGCGGGGACTCGGCAGCGACGACGTCCGCTACGTGTGCGAGCTGAAGATCGACGGCGTGGCGATGTCGCTCGTCTACCGGCAGGGCGTCCTCGAGGTCGCCGCGACCCGCGGCGACGGCACGACGGGCGAGGACGTGACCCCGAACGTGCTGACGATCGGCGCCGTTCCCTACCGACTGGCGGGCGACGTCGTCCCCGGCCTGATCGAGGTGCGGGGCGAGGTCTTCTACCCGGTCACGGACTTCGAGAGGATGAACGAACAGCGGGTGGAGCGCGGCGAAGCGGCGTTCATGAACCCGCGCAACGCGACGTCGGGGACCCTGCGGCAGAAGGACCCGGCGGTCACGGCGGAGCGTCCGCTCTCGATGCTGTGCCACGGGTTCGGTTCGATGGAGGGCGTGGCCTTCCCGAGCCACCACGCGGCGCTCGAGTGGGCGGCCGGGGCCGGGCTTCCCGTCGCCGAGGAGACCCGTTTCGTCGGCTCGATCGACGAGGTCTGGGCCTACATCGAGCACTGGACCGAGCATCGTTACGACACGGCCTACGAGATCGACGGGGTCGTCATCAAGGTCGACGCGCTCGCGCAGCGGACCGAGCTCGGGAACACGGCACGAGCCCCACGCTGGGCGATCGCCTACAAGATGCCGCCCGTCGAGCGCGAGACGATCCTGCGCGACATCCGCATCAACGTCGGGCGTACCGGCAAGGTCACGCCGTACGCGGTCCTCGAGCCGGTCGTCGTCGGCGGCGTCACCGTGACCAACGCGACGCTCAGCAACGAGACGCAGGTCCACCTCAAGGACGTGCGTGTCGGCGACACCGTGATCGTGCGCCGTGCCGGCGACGTCATCCCCGAGGTGTTGGGGCCGGTGCTCTCGAAGCGACCGGCCGGCGCCGAGGTCTGGCACCTGCCCCCGGACTGCCCGTTCTGCGGCACGGAGCTCGTCCGTCCGGAGGGCGAGGCGAACAACTTCTGCGAGAACGTCGACTGCCCCAACCGCCTCCTCGAATCGCTGACGCACATGGCGGGCCGGGGCGCGCTGGACATCGAGGGCCTCGGCTACGAGACCGCCAACGCGCTGCTCGAGTACGAGAAGGTGAGCGACCTCGCAGACGTGTTCCGGCTCACGGCCGACGACCTCGCGGAGCTGCCGGGCTTCGCGGACAAGAAGATCACGGGCCTCCTCGCCGGCATCGAGGCGGCCAAGCGGCAACCCCTCGACCGCCTGCTCGTGGCCCTGAACATCCGTCACGTCGGCCCGACGGTGGCGAAGGTCATCGCCCGCGCCTTCGGGTCGCTCGCCGCGATCCGGGCCGCGTCTCGCGACGACCTGGTCGAGGCCGAGGGCATCGGCCCCATCATCGCGGACAGCCTCGCCTCCTGGCTCGAGAACGACCGCAACGCGGAGCTCCTCGACGCGCTCACCGAGCTCGGCGTCAACACGGAGGCCGAGCAGACCGAGGCGGGCGACGCGCTCGCCGGGATGACCTTCGTCGTCACGGGGACGCTCGAGGGGTTCAACCGCGACGAGGCCAAGGCGGCGCTCGAGGGCCGGGGCGCCAAGGTCGTCGGCTCGGTGTCGAAGAGGACGACGGCCGTCGTCGTGGGCGAGAACGCCGGGTCCAAGCTCACCAAGGCCCAGGACCTCGGCGTCCCGACGCTCGACGAGGCGGCCTTCGTCCGGCTGCTCGAGACGGGGGAGCTCCCTGCCTGATCGGGCCTCACCTCGCCGACCCGTCGACCGACGGGGGACATCGTGACCCGCTTCGACCCCTCGACGTACCCCGGCCGGCGCCCGGTGGGTCCGATGCTGGTCTACGGCGGCCGCGAGTGGCGGCTCGAGCTGACCGGTGACGCCGATGACCCGTTCACGGCCGACGACGTCGCGGCCGGCGCGCCGGTGCTGACGGACGGCCCGATCCACTGGTCGGTGGCCTACGGCGCGAACGCGAGCCCGGACCGCCTGGTCGACAAGGTCCTCGACACGCGCGGTGCGATCCTCCTCCCGGCCAAGATGGTCGACCACGAGCTGGTGTGGGAGGCGCGTCGGTCGATCTCCACGGGCGCGGTCCCGCTCACGCTCGGGCGGAACCCCAATCGCGTCGAGCGTGTCTGGCTCCTCGGACTGCACGTCGAGGACACCCCGATCCTGGATGCCTCCGAAGGGCGGGGGTCGCGCTACGTCCTGGGGCACGTCGGCCCGGTCGCGGTCTCCGACCGGTGGCTCGTGGCCGATGCCCTCGCCTACGGCCCGGGGCCGGAGACGCGCGTGCTCGGAGTCGGCGGCCGCCCCCTCGTCCGGCACGAGGCCGACCAGCAGGCCGCCCAGTTGGCGCTCGACGACCACCTCACGGTCCCGCTCGGGGCCGACCAGCTGCGCGAGCCCGTGGAAGGGGCCTGGCCCGTCGCCACCCTGGCCGACCTCGACCTCTTCACGTACGGCACGCTCAAGCCGGGCGAGGAGCGGTGGCCGCAGATCGCCGACCTCGTCGACGTCGTCGCCGATGCCGAGACACGCGGAACCCTGACCGCGACGTTCTACGGCTGGCCGGCGGCGGACGTCGGTGGCATCGGCCGCGTGCGCGGCGTCCTGCTGCGTCCGAAGGGGCGGACGGAGGCCGCCGAGCTCTACCGTCGCGCTGACCGCATCGAGGACGTGCCGAACCTCTTCCTGCGTCGGGCGGTGCGCGTCACGACGCCGTCAGGCCAGCGATGGGCCGCGACGTTCACGTGGAACACGACGCAGGGCCGGCCGCCGGGGACCATCCTCCCGGACGGCGAATGGTCGGGCTGACTCAGGCGTCGCTCGACGTCGTGACCTCGACGCCGGCACCGGCCATCTCCTCGAGCGCCGCGGCGGTGGTCTCGTCCGCCACCCCGACCGTCAGGTCGCGCAGGACCCGGGTCTCGAAGCCCGCTTCCGCCGCGTCGATGGCCGTCGCCCGGACACAGTGGTCGGTCGCGATGCCGACGACGTCGACCTCGGTCACGTCGTGTGCCCGCAGGTGGGCCTGCAGAGCCAGCCCTTCGGGCCCCGTCCCCTGGAACCCCGAGTAGGCGGCCGCGCGCTCGCCCTTGGAGAACACGGCCTGGATCGGGCCGACGTCGAGCGCGGGGTGGAACGAGGCCCCGGACGTGCCGGCGACGCAGTGGGCCGGCCACGAGTCGACGAAGTCCGGTTCGGCCGAGAAGTGGTCGCCCGGGTCGACGTGGTAGTCGCGTGTGGCCACGATCATGTCGTAGCGGCCGTCGGCGTCGTGCACGTAGGCGCTGATCCCCGCGGCAACGGCCGCACCCCCCTCGACGGCCAGCGAGCCCCCCTCGCAGAAGTCGTTCTGGACATCGACGATGACCAAGGCGCGCGGCATGTCAGCCCTCCAGTCGGGTCGGTATGGCGGGGTCTCCCTCCACCATGCGCTGCCGGGCCGCGGTCGGCAACTCGGCCATGGCGTCGCGGTGGTGCCGGCGGATCTGGTCGAGTGATCGGGCGGGCGCGACCTCATCGCCGCCCCGAAGGTGCGGCCGCTGGAGGGCGCGGTGGCCTGCCGGCGGCGGTCGGAGCAGGTCCTCGGGCGACGCGACCCGCGTGAGCACCTCGGCGGTCGCCATGCCAGCGTCGAGCTCGCGTGTGGCGTGCGTGGCCCCGGCCCGGGTCGCCTTCTGCGCAGAGGTCTTCGCCACGCCCTCCCAGCCGCCGTCGGCGGATCGGCGCGCGACGAGCTTGTAGACGAACTCGGCGGTCGGGTGGCCCGAGCCGGTGACCAGGCGGGTGCCGACCCCGAAGGCATCGATGGGGGCTCCGCTGCGGACGAGCTCCTCGATCGAGAACTCGTCGAGGTCGCTGCTCACGGTGATCCGTGCGCCGGTTGCGCCGAGGCCGTCGAGCTGGGCGCGGGCAGCCACTGCCTCGGTTGCCAGGTCGCCGGAGTCGATGCGGATGCCGCCGAGCTGCGGGCCTGCTGCCGCGACCGCGCGCTCGATGCCTCGCGGGGTGTCGTAGGTGTCGACGAGCAGTGTCGTGCCCACGCCGAGCCGCTCCACCTGCGCCGCGAAGGCGGAGGCCTCGTCCTCGTGCGCCATGGTGAAGGCGTGTGCGGCGGTGCCCAGGGTCGGGATGCCAAGGGTCCGGCCGGCCTCCAGGTTGGACGTGCCGTCGAAGCCGGTGAGGTAGGCGGCCCGTGCCGCTGCGACGGCCGCGTCCTCGTGGGTGCGACGCGTCCCGAACTCGAGCAGCCCGCGGCCCTGGGCCGCCTGCACCATGCGGGCGGCCGCCGAGGCCACGGCGGAGTCGTGGTTGAGGATCGAGAGGAGGACGGTCTCGAGCACCACCGCCTCGCCGAACGGTGCGACGACGGTCATCACGGGCGAGCCGGCGAAGTACAGCTCGCCCTCGTCGTAGGCGTGGACGTCGCCCGAGAACCGGTAGGCCTCGAGGTGGCGCAGGGCCTGCTCGGACACGATGCCCTCGGCGTCGAGGAACGCGAGCTCCGCGTCCGTGAACCGGAAGTCGAGGATGGCCTCGATCGCCCGCTCGGTACCGGCGACCACGCCGTAGCGGCGGCCCGGCGGCAGTCGGCGTGCGAAGAGCTCGAAGACGCACGGCCGCTCGACGGTCCCGTCGACGAGCGCGGCGTCGACCATCGTCAGCTCGTAGTGATCGGTGAGCAGCGCGGTGGACCGACCCATCCGTCAGCGCTCCGTGGTGACGTCCGTCAGGGGACGAGCGTAACCGCCGCCCCCTGGCCGAGGTCGGCGAGGCCGCTCCGTACCCTTCGGCCACCCGGCCAGTCGACCCACGCCCGAGGACCAGCGCGTTGTCACGAGCAGCCCGACTCGCCCGCGGTGCTGCCAAGCGCTGTGCCCGCTGCGGCGCCGGTGGCCTGTTCACGTCGCGCTTCGAGATGGCGGACGCGTGCCCCGCGTGCGGCCTCGAGTTCGAGCGCGAGGAGGGCTACTGGGTCGGGGCGATGATCGTGAACATCGTCGTGACCGAGCTCGTGTTCGGGGCGGTGCTCGTGGGTGGGATGCTGGCCTCGTGGCCCGACGTCCCGTGGACGCAACTGTTGATCGCGGGAGTCGTGCTCAACGTCGCCGTGCCGGTCCTGTTCTACCCGCGGTCGAAGACGCTGTGGGTCGGCATCGACCGGTTCTTCACCGACCCGCCCGACGCCTGAGCGCGCCGGGGCCTCAGACCAGCTCGGCGTAGAGCTCGGCCGTCCGCTGCGCGATGGCCCTCCAGCTGAAGTGTTCGAGCACCCTCGTGCGGCCGGCCTCGCCGAAGGCCTTCGCCCGGTCGGGGTCGGACGCGAGCGCGTTGAGCCGCGCGGCGAGATCGCGCGCGAAGCCCTCGCGGTCGGCCGGCGATCCGAAGTCGTCGTCGCCGGGTTCGAAGGACACCAGGTGTCCGGTCTCGCCCTCCACGACGACCTCGGGGATGCCGCCCACGGCACTGGCGACGACCGGGATGCCGCACGCCATCGCCTCGAGGTTCACGATCCCGAACGGCTCGTAGATGGACGGGCAGGCGAACGCGGTCGCGTGGCTCAGGATCTGGATCACCTGGGGCTTGGGCAGCATCTCCTCGATCCAGACCACACCATCCCGCGCGGCGTCGAGCGCCGCGAACCCCTCGCGCATCTCCCTGGCGATCTCGGGCGTGTCGGGGGCCCCCGCGCACAGCACGAGCTGCACCTCGGGATCGAGGTGGTGTCCCGCGTCGAGCAGGTGGACGACGCCCTTCTGGCGGGTGATGCGCCCCACGAAGACGACGTAGGGGCGGCTGGGGTCGATCCCCCTGGCCTCGAGGACGTCCGTGTCGGCGTCGAACGCGTACTCGTCGGGGTCGATGCCGTTGTAGATCACGCGGACCTTGTCGGGGTCGCACTCGGGGTAGGCCCGCAGGACGTCGTCGCGCATGCCGTTGCTGACGGCGATGATCGCGTCGGCGCCGAGCACGCCCGTCCGCTCGGCGAAGCTCGAGAGGGCGTAGCCGCCGCCGAGCTGCTCGCGCTTCCACGGTCGCAGCGGCTCGAGCGAGTGCGTGCTCAGCACGTGCGGGATGTCGTGGACGAGCTTGGCGAAGTGGCCGCCGAGGTTGGCGTACCAAGTGTGCGAGTGCACGACGTCTGCGCCCTCGACACCCGCCGCCATCGCGAGGTCGACGGAGAAGGTCTCGAGGGCGGCGGCATGGCGCGTCTCGGCCTTCAGTGCCTCCCACGGTCGGTAGGTGGCGGCGACGAGCGGATCCTCGCGCGGGGCGCCGAAGGCGTGGACCGCGAGGTCGACGTGGGCGGCGAGCTCGCGGGCGAGGTACTCGACGTGGATGCCGGCGCCGCCGTAGACCTCCGGCGGGTACTCCTTGGTGAGCAGCGCGACCTTCAAGGTTGGCTCCCTGCGTCGGGGGTCGAGGAGGTTGTGGCCCCGTAGGCGGGGACGACGTCGCCCTTGCCGACGACGACGATGCCAGTGTCGGAGACGCTGAAGTGCTGCTTGTCGAACTCCGGATCGACCCCGATGCGCGCGTTCTCGGGGACCCGCACGTTCTTGTCGATGATGGCGCGCTTGATGATCGCGCCCTGCCCGACATCGACGTTGTGGAGCAGGATCGAGTCCTCCACGAGAGAGTAGGAGTGGACCCGGCATCGTGGCGAGATGATCGACGTGCGCACCGCGCCACCCGAGACGATCGCGCCGTTGGAGACCATCGAGTTGACGGCCGTTCCTCGCCGGCCCTCCTCGTCGTGGACGAACTTGGCGGGCGGCAACGACGCGTGCCAGGTGTGGATCGGCCATGCCGTGTTGTAGAGGTTGAAGACCGGGTCGACGGAGATCAGGTCCATGTGGGCGTCGTAGTACGACTCGATCGTCCCGACGTCACGCCAGTAGGCCTTGCTGCGCGGCGTGGCTCCTGGCACGTCGTTGGAGTTGAAGTCGTAGACGGCCGCATCGCCCGCCTCGACGAAGTCGACGATGATGTTGCCGCCCATGTCGTGTGCCGACTCGTCGTCGGCGGAGTCGCGCGTGACGGCCTCGACGAGCGCACGCGTCGTGAAGACGTAGTTGCCCATGGATGCGTACACGTGGTCGGGATCGTCGGGCAGGCCGGCCGCCTCCGCCGGCTTCTCGCGGAACGCGGCGATCGTGTCGTCGGCCCCGGGTTCGATGACGCCGAACCTGTACGCCTCCTCGCGCGGCACCCGGATGCCAGCGACCGTGCAGGCCTTGCCGGATTCGATGTGGGCCTCGATCATCTGGCTCGGGTCCATCTTGTAGATGTGATCCGCCCCGAACACGGCGATGTAGTCGGGCGCCTCGTCCTGGATGATGTTGAGGTTCTGGAAGATCGCATCGGCAGATCCCTCGAACCAACGCTTGCCCTCGCGCATCTGTGCGGGCACCGGCGTGACGTAGTTGCCCAGCACCGCCGACATCCGCCACGTCTTGGCCAGGTGCATGTCGAGTGAGTGGCTCTTGTACTGCGTGAGCACGGCGATCTTGTACGCCCCGCCGTTCACGAGGTTCGAGAGCGCGAAGTCGATGAGGCGGTAGTCGCCGCCGAACGGCACGGCCGGCTTCGCGCGATCGCGGGTCAGGGGCCAGAGTCGTTTGCCCTCGCCTCCCGCAAGGACGACCCCGAGGACACTGGGACGGCGTGGCACCGGTCTTCCTTCCAGGAGCGGACGGGCGGAGCCTACGTATCGATGGTGGGTGCTGCCACGGCCCGAGGCAGGGATGACCATGCCCGCGTAGCGCGTACGCGCGAGGTATATGGACAGGAATGACTACTGGGTCAACGGCTGAACGTGCCGACAGTACGAGTGGTGGCGCAGGACGGCGCCCCGGGACGTCAGGTGCACGGATGCCACGCTCGCGAGCAACGATCGGCCGCCTCTCCACCATCGCGGTCATCGCCATCGCCCTGGGGGCCATCATCGCGCCGGTCATCGCGGCGCCGACGGACGAGTACCCGCGCTTCGCCTTCCTCACCCGCAACGACGTCCCCTTCGATGCCCTCGCGGTCGGCCCCATCGCGGGCGCGGTGGGCGGCATCGTCGCCATCACGAGTCCGACCTCGCTGAGCGAGTCCGCCCGCGCGGCCATCGCGGACTACGCGCCGGACACCGTCGTCGTGGTCGGCGGGACGTCCGCCATCACGGACGAGGTCCTGGCGGCCATCGACGCCTCCGGGGACTGGGACGTCGTACGGGTCTTCGGTGCCTCGCGCGACGCGACGGCCGCGGCGCTCGCGGAGTTCCTGGCGTCCCTCGAGCTCGGGCGCCCGCTCGTCACGGGGAGCAAGGTCGTTCCCGGCAACGTCAACGTCGGCGGCGAGGTCAACGCCGGCGCCCTGAGCTCCAACGGGGCGGCCGACGTCATGGGCGTCCTGTCAGCGGGCACGCTCGACGTCGCTGGCAACGGCGCCGTGAGCGGCGACCTCTCCACCGGTTCGCTGAGCGCGGACACCGTGAACGCCGGGACCGTCAACGGCGACGTCGTCGCGGAGGCGGTGGACGCGGACGACGTGTCGACCGGCCAACTGACCGCAGGCGCGGCCACCGTCGCCGGTGCCCTGACGGCTGGCTCGGTCAGTGCCGGCAGCCTGGCGACGGACACCCTGACGGTCACGGACGGCGCGACCGTCTCCAACCTCAACGCCGACAAGCTCGACGGCCTCGACGCCACGGACTTCGTGACCGGCGACCAGGGCTGCCCGGCCGGGTTGGTCGTCACGGGCCTCGATGCCGGTGGTGCCGTGACCTGCGGCATCGGGTTCGGCGAGGACCTCACGCTCGTCGTGCCGGCCGCGGACTTCCAGGACGAGAACGGCCTGACGCAGTACTCCGTGGCACTCGGCTACCTGTGGGGCAGCTCGGCGACCCCCGGGTGCGCGTACGCCGGCATCACGCTCCCGCCGTTCTACACCCTGGGGGCGGTCGAGGCCCGCGGCGTCGACAACGGGCTCAACGACATGAGCGTGGACCTCGTCGGCGTCGACATCACGACCGGCCTCAAGACCGTGATGGCCACGGCCACCTCCGAGGGCAAGTCGCTGGGGAAGAAGGGCTGGACCGACGTGACCCTCACTGGTCCCGTGGACGTGACCGAGGACGTCGCGTACTCGTTGCGCGTCTGCCTCGACGAGTTCCACTTCCTCTACGGCGTACGGCTCTACCTGAGTCCCACGGCCTCCTGACCCCTCGCGCGTCCGGAGGACGGACGCGACGGGCTGACCCGAGCGGGCGCGGACTAACCTCCGCGCCCGTTCTCCTCTTCCCGCGAACCCGAATCGAGGCCCGATCGTGGCCCTTTCAAACGACGAGGTCCGCCACGTCGCCATGCTGGCCCGGCTCGACCTGGCCGACGACGAGGTCGAGCGCCTCTCCGGTCAGCTCTCCGCCATCCTCGAGTACGCCGAGCAGGTCGGCGAGCTCGCCACCGGCGACGTCGATGCCACCAGCCACCCGTACCCCCTGCAGAACGTCTTCCGGGCCGACGTCCCTCGGCCGTCGATCCCGAAGGACGAAGCGCTGCGTGAAGCGCCTCAGGCCGAGGACGGCCAGTTCGCCGTCCCCCAGATCGTGGGGGAGGACTGAGCCATGGCCGACCAGATCCTGACCACGAAGTCCGCGGCCGAGCTCGCCGCCCTGCTGCGGGCCGGTGACGTCTCCGCCGTCGAGGTGGCACAGGCGTACCTCGACCGGATCGCCGAGGTCGACGGCGACCTCCACGCGTTCCTCGTCGTCGCTGCCGACGAGGCCCTCGCGACCGCGCGCAGCATCGACGACGCGCGGGCCGCCGGGACGGAGCAGCGTCCGCTCGCGGGCGTCCCGATCGCCATCAAGGACGTGTTCGTCACCAAGGACGTGGTGACGACCGCTGGCTCGCGCATCCTCGAAGGGTGGGTGCCGCCCTACGACGCGACGGTCGTGGAGCGGGTCAAGGCCGCGGGCCTCGTCCCGCTCGGCAAGACCAACATGGACGAGTTCGCGATGGGCTCGTCGACGGAGAACTCCGCCTACGGGCCGACACGCAACCCGAGGGACCTGGACCGCATCCCGGGTGGCTCGTCGGGTGGCTCGTCCTCGGCGGTCGCCGGCCTGCTGGCGCCGCTGGCGCTGGGCACCGACACCGGCGGTTCGATCCGCCAGCCCGGCGCCGTCACCGGCACGGTCGGCCTCAAGCCCACCTACGGCACGGTCAGCCGGCGCGGGATGATCGCCTTCGCGTCGAGCCTCGACCAGGCGGGTCCGATGACGCGCACCGTCGAGGACGCGGCGCTCCTGCAGGACGTCATCCAGGGCCACGACGAGCGCGACTCGACGTCCATCCCCGAGGGCTATGTCGACGTCCTGTCCAACCTGCGTGACGGGATCGACGGGCTCCGTGTGGGGGTCGTGACGGAACTGCAGGGCGACGGCTACGAGCCGGGGGTCCTCGCGCGCTTCAACGACGCGCTCGCGTCGCTCGAGAAGCTGGGTGCCTCCATCGAGGAGGTCTCGCTCCCGCACGCGCCCTACGGCCTGCCGGCGTACTACCTGATCGCGCCGTCCGAGGCGTCCTCGAACCTCGCCCGCTACGACGGGACCGTCTACGGCCGTCGGGTCGACTCCGGCGGCTCCGCGGCGATGAACCGCGCGACGCGAGCGGCGGGCTTCGGCGACGAGGTCAAGCGCCGGATCATGATCGGCACGTACGCGCTCAGCGCCGGCTACTACGACGCCTACTACCTGCAGGCGTCGAAGGTCCGCACGCTCATCGGCAACGACTTCAAGGCGGCCTGGGACCGGGTCGACGTGCTCGTCTCGCCGACCTCGCCGGGCGTCGCGTTCAAGCTCGGCGACAAGACCGCCGACCCGCTCGCGATGTACCTCAACGACGTGGCGACCGTGCCGGCGAACCTCGCCGGCATCCCGGCCATCTCGATCCCCTGTGGGCTCGACGACGCGGGGCTGCCGGTCGGCCTGCAGGTCATGGGGCCGGTGCTGCGCGAGGACCTCGTCCTCCGCGTGGCCTGGGCCGCGGAGCAGGAGTTCGGCTTCGAGCCCATCCCGCGCGGCCCCAACGCCGTGACGGTCCCGGAGGTGTCGGCATGACGACGACCGTCGCGCTCGCGAAGGACACCGAGTACCTGATCGACGGCTACCAGCTGATCGTCGGGCTCGAGGTGCACGTCGAGCTCAACACCAACACGAAGATGTTCTGCGGCTGCCGCGTCGACTTCGGCGCCGAGCCCAACACCAACGTCTGCGAGGTGTGCCTCGGGCTGCCCGGGTCGCTGCCCGTCATCAACGGCACGGCGGTCGAGGCCGCGACGCGGCTCGGGCTGGCGCTGAACTGCTCGATCACCGAGCACTGCCAGATGCACCGCAAGAACTACTTCTACCCCGACCTGCCGAAGAACTACCAGATCAGCCAGTACGACATACCGCTGTGCCACGACGGCTGGCTCGAGATCGAGACCGAGGCCGGGCCCGTCCGTGTCGGCATCGAGCGCCTCCACATGGAGGAGGACACCGGCAAGTCGACCCACGTCGGC
>JBFHRB010000066.1:0-13709 GCA_041591915.1 Nitriliruptorales bacterium | reverse complement strand
TGCTCGACGCCCGCAAGCACGCGGGTGGCCTCGTGGGCGCGTACCTGCGCGACCGCGACATCGAAGACCTGATGGTCGCCCCGCTGAAGGGTGAGCGCTCGACCCTCGGCATCATCATGATCGGCAATCGCATCGGGGACGTGACGACCTTCGATGGAGAGGACCTCCGCCTCTTCGAGACGCTCGCGTACAACGCGTCGGTCTCGCTCGAGAACGGCCAGCTGGACAAGACCCTGCGCAACCTGACGGAGCTGAAGGACGAGCTCCGCCACCGCGCCTACCACGACCCGCTGACCGGCCTCGGGAACCGGACGCTGTTCATCGAGCAGGTCGAGGCGGCCGTCGGGGAACGCGCCTCCGATGCCGAGATCGCGGTGATGTTCCTCGACCTCGACGACTTCAAGACCATCAACGACTCTCTGGGCCACGAGGCGGGCGACGAGCTGCTGCAGACCGTCGCCGGACGCGTGCGCAACTCGTTGCGGCCCAACGACGTGCCAGCGCGGCTCGGCGGGGACGAGTTCGCGATCCTCCTGCACGAACTCGACGATCCTCGTGTGGCGGTTGACGTGGCCGAGCGCATCAAACTGGCCATGAAGTCCCCGTTCCGGCTCGGCGACGACGAGGTGTTCGTCCACGCCAGCGTCGGGATCGCGATGAGCAGCGCCGAGACTGCGTCCGCATCGGAGCTGCTGCGCAACGCCGACGTGGCGATGTACGACGCCAAGAGCAAGGTCAAGGGCGGCTACGCCATGTTCGAGCCGGGGATGGCCGAGGCGGCGATCGAACGACTCAACCTCAAGGCGGAGCTCGCGCGCGCGGTCGACAGCGGCGAGTTCGACGTCTCGTACCAGCCCGTCCTCGACCTGCGATCCGGGGCGATCGTCGGGGCCGAGGCCCTACTGCGCTGGTCGCACCCCGAGCGCGGCACCGTTGCCCCCGCAGAGTTCCTGGAGCTCGCGGAGGACACGGGCCTGATCGTGCCCATCGGGTCCGGTGTGCTGCGCCAGGCCTGCCGTGAGATCTCGTTGCTTCGCAAGGAGACGCGGCTGCCGCTGACCCTCGGTGTGAACCTGTCGCTCCACCAACTCCGCAATCAGGTCCTCGTCTCGGACGTCGCCGAGTCGTTGCAGCTGAGCGGGCTCCCGGCGCAGGCCCTGGTCCTCGAGATCGCCGAGTCCGACATCATGATGGACCCGGACGCGACCATCGAGACGCTCGATCGCCTGAAGGCGTTGGGCGTGCAACTGGCCATCGACGACTTCGGGACCGGCTACTCGAGCCTGTCGTACCTCCATCGCTTCCCGATCGACACCATCAAGGTGGCGCGCACGTTCGTGCGACGACTCGCTGAGGGCGGAGACGACGCCGTGCTCGCGCGGGCGGTCATCGAGCTCGCGCACACCATGGGGCTGGCCGTCGTGGCCGAGGGGGTGGAGGTCGGGTCGGTGCTGCAACAGCTGAAGGAGCTCGGCTGCGAATACGGGCAGGGCTACCACCTCGCGGGTGTCCTGCCACTCGAGGAGCTGCGCAACCTGTTCCTGCCCGGCCCGGACGGCAACCGCAACGTGGTGCCCTTCCCGGCCTAGGGGGTGCCCTCGGCGACCCTGGTCTCCGGCAGGAACGCGTACCAGACGAACCAGAACGTGTCGTCGAGCGGCACCTTCTCGAGGCTGCTCCCCAGCAGCGGCCCCTCGACGGCGTCGCCCAGCAGGTTCCACGTCGTGCCGGTCTCGACGTCCCTGAAGTGGCCATCCTCGTCCGGGCGTTCGAACGTCAGTGGGCCGACGTCCGGATGCTCCGCGACGAAGGCCGCTGTCTGGCCGACGTCCTTGCCGAGGTCGATGAAGCGGTCATCGAGTGCGCTGGCCGCCCCCGGCGACCAGACCACGGCGACCTCATGGTCGCCGATCTGCACCTCCACGACGCCAGCCGCCGTGAGCCCGGCGAGCGGTACGGCGATCGGGTCCTCCTCGGCGCCGAGGCCGACCACGCGGGTCATCAGGTCGAAGCGCCCGTCCTCGGGTCCGCGGTACAGGAACGGTCGGGAGCCCTCGGTGTCGTAGCCCGTGTAGGGATTCTCGCCGTAGGACCGGCGGTGCCCGGTCTCTCGGCTGAGGACGACGCCGTCGGGCGCACCTCCCTTGAACTCCTCCCAGGACAGCACCGTCGATGGCACACGCTCGAGCTGGGTCCCGGTGTAGGACTCGCCGACGACGCCCTTGCCGGTGAACTGACTCCAGAGGTTCTTCGTCTGGCGGTCGTACATCACCAGGTTCGACCGGTACAGGCGGCCGCTCGTGCCGAAGTCGAGGACGGCGCCCTCGACGGTTCGCTCGAACACCAGCGCGGAGTTGCACAGCGGGCAGTACGTGACGACGACGGGCAACCCACCGACCTCGTCGTTGACGATCTCGTGCCACGTCAGGATCGCCAACGGGTAGGCCCGTCGATCCCCGTTGACCGCCAGCGCGAGGACGGGGGACCTTGCGTCGAGCCACTCGTCCCCGGCTGCCAGGTCCTCGAACACGGGGTCGTCGATCGGCGGGATGCCGTCCGGCGGCGGACCTCCACTGAGGATCTCGCCGACGTCGATGGCTGCCCTCGGTTCGCAGCCGGGCACCGACCAGTAGAACTCGCCGTCAGGGCAGGCGTTGGGGGTCATGTCGGTCAGGGCCTCGTCCTCGCCGTGCGAGGCGCCTCCGGCCGACCCACCGCCGGCGACTCCGGCCGACCCGCCACACGCTGCCAGAAGGATGGCGGCCAGGGGGAGCAGGGCCTTGAGTCGGCGAGGACGGGACAAGGGATGGCCGCTCGGACGGGACGACGGAGGTGCACGTCCGTCCGAACAGGGGAGCGGACGGCGCTATTCCGTGGCGCCGGCGTCGCAGGCGCGGGCCGCGATGACCCGACGGACGATGTCGCTGTGTTCGAGAAGCGTGCGAGCCGCCGGTCGGGGCAGGTGTCGGGCAGCGTCGAGGAGCTTCGCGAGGACGGCCTCCGAGGACGCCGCGAAGGGGAACGTCTCCTCGGCGAAGTCGAGGGCGGTGTCGAGCGCACGGGTCTCCCAGACCTTCGGCAGCGCCTCGAAGTAGCGATCGACGAAGGGCGTCAGGAGGTTTCCCTGGTCGGAGCGGTTGAAGCCTCCCGCGATGGCCCGGAGCTCGAGGTGGCTGAGGTCCTGGTCGTCGACCAGCCGCTGGAACGCCTCGTCCTTGGCTTCGGGCTCGGGACGGGACGCGTGCGCGGCCAGGGCGTGGCGCTTGCCGATGTCGGTCGGGTCGCTGGCGAGCATCTCCTCGATGCGCTCGGGGCCGACGTGGCCGCGGGCCGCGAGGCCGGCGAGCAGTGTCCAGCGCAGCTCCGTGTCGAGCACCAGCCCGTCGAGCACGAGCTCACCGGCCAGGAGCGCCTCGATGCGCGCTGCGTGGTCGGGATCCTCGCAGACCGCGGCCCAGTGCCGCGCCCACGCGAGTTGGGCGTCGCTCGCCGGTTCGGCCGCGCGCGCCCGCGCCTCGGCGAAGTCCGCGACCGTACGCAGCAGCCGCTGCCGGTTCTCCGGCGCGCCGTAGAGCTCCGTCGCCGTCCGCTCGCGCGCCAGGAGCGTCTCGAGGACCCCGATCTCCCGCTCGCCGTCGACGTTCGCGTGCACGAGGGCGACGTAGCGACGGGCGGGGAGCTCCCCGTCGCGGAGCATGTCCCAGACGCTGCCCCACACGAGGGCCCGGGCCATCGGGTCGCGCAGGTCTCGCAGGCGCTCGCCCACGTTGCGCAGGGACTCGGGATCGAGGTGCAGCTTCGCGTAGGTGAGGTCGTCGTCGTTGACGAGCACCAGGTCAGCGACCGGCTTCCCGACGAGCTGCTCGACCGGGGTCCGCGCACCGTCGACGTCGAGCTCGACCGACTCCTCGCGCTCGAGACCGTCGCCGCCGGTGCGGTAGAGACCAACGCGGATCCGGTGCTGCCGCAGGGTCGGGTGGTCGTCGGGGGCCGTCTGGACGATGTCGAAGCTCGTGATGCGCCCGTCCTCGGCGTCCACCTCGGCGCGCAGGGTGTTCAGCCCGGCCGTCTCGAGCCAGTCTCCGGCCCACGACCCGAGATCGCGTCCCGACGTCTCCTCGAGCGCGGCGAGGAAGTCGGCCAGCGTGGCGTTGCCGTACGCGTTGCGATCGAAGTAGCGGCGGCAGCCCTCGAAGAACGCGTCCTCACCGACGAAGGCGACGAGTTGGCGCAGGACCGATGCGCCCTTCGCGTACGTGATGCCGTCGAAGTTCTGGAAGACGGACTCGACGTCGGGGACGTCGGCGACGATCGGGTGGGTGGTCGGCAACTGGTCCTGACGCTTCGCCCAGGCCTTCCAGCGGTCGCTGAAGGTGACCCACGCCTCCGTGAAGCGCGTCGCGTGGACCTGGGCGTGTGAGGCCATGTAGGTCGCGAAGCTCTCGTTGAGCCAGAGGTCGTCCCACCAGCGCATGGTGACGAGGTCGCCGAACCACATGTGCGCCATCTCGTGGAGGATCGTCTCGCAGCGCCGCTCTCGGGCGGACTCGGTGACCCGCCCACGAAAGATGTAGGACTCGAGGAACGTCACGCAGCCGACGTTCTCCATCGCTCCGGCGCTGAACTCCGGCACGAACAGCTGGTCGTACTTCCCGAAGGGGTAGGCCATGCCGAAGGCACGCTCGAAGAAGTCGAAGCCCTGTTTCGTCTGCTCGAAGATCTCGTCGGGGTCGAGGTGCTCCCGAAGCGACTGGCGGCAGTAGATGCCGAGGTCGATGGGGCCGTGGCGGTCGTGCACGCTGACGTAGGGACCGGCCACGACGGCCGTGACGTAGGTCGACATGCGAGGGGACGTCGCGAACGCCCAGTGGCCCGGCCCGGCCTCCCGTGCGGCCATGTTGGAGACGACGACCCAGTCGCCCGGCGCATCGACGGAGAAGTCGAACGTGGCCTTGAGGTCGGGCTGGTCGAAGCACGCGTAGACGAGGTGCGCGTCGCGCGGCTCGAACTGCGTGTGCAGGTATGGCCGGCCGTCGACGGGGTCGACGAAGCGGTGCAGCCCCTTGCCCTCGCGGTTGTAGGCGTGGCGTGCGCGTACGACCAGTTCGTTGTCGGCCGACAGGCCCGCGAGCGTCAGGCGAGCGCCGTCGTAGCCGTCCGTGGACAGGTCCTCGCCGTTCAGCGTCGCCGACTCCACCACGAGCGCGGCGACGTCGATGAACGAGGCCGCGCCCGGCTCGGCGCACCGGAACGTGACCGTGGTGGTCGAGGTGAAGCTGTCGTCGCGTCGCAGGTCCAGGTGGATGGCGTAGGCGGCGTCGCCGATGAGGGCCGCGCGTGCAGCGGCCTCCTCGCGAGTGAGGTCGTCCGAGCTCACCTGTGCCTCCCTGTGCCGGGCGCGGATGCTACCCAGCGCCGGCACGCGGTTGGCCGCTTCCGGTGCCTTCCGGGCGGACGCGGGATGCCCGGGGGTAGGCTCACCCGAGCGGACACGACGGAGGCGATGGGGTGCCTGGGGCGAGCCGGCGGGCCCGCGTCGACCAACAGGGTCGACTCTGGGCCGTGGCCGGCGCGATCGGTCTGGTCGCGCTACTGGTCTACGTGTTGCGCAACATCGGTGCGGAGCGCATCGACGCTCCGCTGTCGATCTCGATCTTCGCCCTCGCCGGCATCTTCTACGTCGTCGAGATCGACGTCATCAAGTTCGACTTCCGCAAGAGCTCGCACTCGTTCAGCCTGAACGAGGTGCCGCTGGTCCTCGGCCTGATCTTCACGCCGCCCGCGTTCATCGTCCCGGCCCAGATCGTGGGCACCGGGCTGGCCCTTGCGATCCACCGGCGCCAGTCCCCGCTGAAGATCAGCTTCAACCTGTCGCAGTTCGCCCTCGGCTCCGCCCTGGGCGTCGTCGTGCACCGAGCGATCCTCGCGGGGGAGACCCCCGTGGCGCTGCGAGGCTGGTTCGCGGCCCTCGCCGGCGCGGCGGTGGCCTCGATCGTCTCCGTCACCGCGACCTCGCTCGCGATCAACCTCGCCGAGGGCGCGGGGAGGGCGACCGAGACCCGCGGCGAGGTGGCGTTCTTCGGTGCCCTGAACGCCCTGGGCAACACGATGATCGCCCTCGCGACGGCGGTCCTGCTGTGGCACGAGCCGACCGCGGTCGTCCTCCTGGTCGGCCCCACGCTCATGCTCTACGCCGCGTACCGGGCCTACTCGGCGCAACGCCGCAAGCACCAGAGCCTGGAGTTCCTGTACCAGTCGTCGCGCCTGCTCACCCAGTCGCCCCAGATCGAGCAGGCGCTCCTGTCTCTCTTGCGAGAGGCGCGTGAGACCTTCCGCGCCGAGGCGGCGGAGGTGATCCTGTTCGCGATCGACGACGACCGCGGGACCCTGCGCACGAGCGTCCGCGGCGACGACGAGCTCGAGGTGCTCGTCCCCGTGCTCGAGTCGGAGGTCGACGACGCGTTGAGGGATCTCGTGGCAGACGGTCGCACGGTCGTCGTCCACGACGCGAAGACGGCGGGAACGCTCGTGGCGCCGTACGTGCACGATCGCCACTACCGCGACGCGATGATCGCGCCACTGCAGGGAGAGACCCGGACCATCGGTGCCTTCGTGATGGCGAACCGGATCTCGAGCGCAGGGCGGTTCAGCCGCGAGGACGTCCGCCTCTTCGAGACGCTCAGCAACCAGGCGTCCGTGTCGCTGGAGTACGGGCGCCTGGAGAAGACACTGGCACAGCTGACCGAGCTCAAGGAGCGGCTCCGCCACCAGGCCCTGCACGATTCCCTGACCCAGCTCGCGAACCGCCGGATGTTCGTGGAGCAGGTCGATGCGGCGCTCGAGTCCTGCCCGGAGGATCGCAACGTCGCGGTCCTGTTCATCGACCTCGACGACTTCAAGACGGTCAACGACAGCCTCGGCCACGAGGCGGGGGACAAGCTCCTCATCGCCGTCGCCCACCGGCTCCGCTCCTGCCTGCGCCCGTCGGACACCGCGGCGCGGTTCGGTGGAGACGAGTTCGCCGTGCTGCTGCCGGAGAGCGAGGGCGCCGTGACCGCGGTCCATCTCGCGGAGCGGATCATCCAGGCGATGCAGAAGCCGCTGCGGCTCGCCGGGAACCAGATGACCGTGCGCGGAAGCGTCGGCATCGCCGTCTCCATGGGCGACACGCCGACGTCCGCCGAGCTGCTGCGCAACGCCGACGTGGCGATGTACGAGGCGAAGACGCACGAGAAGGGCCGGTTCGCCGTCTTCGAGGCCGGGATGCACGAGGCGGCGATCCAGCGGCTGCGACTGCGCGCGGAGCTCGAGCGGGCCGTCGACGAGCAGCAGTTCGTCCTGCACTACCAGCCGATCGTGAACCTGTCGTCCGCCGCCGTCGTGGGCGTCGAGGCGCTGGTCCGCTGGAACCACCCGGAGCGCGGGATCGTCGGCCCGTTCCACTTCATCGAGCTGGCAGAGGAGACGGGCCTCATCGTCGAGATCGGGCGCCAGGTGCTGCTACAGGCCTGCCGGGAGGTCGTTCGGTGGGACGAGCGCTTCCCGGACCATCCGCCCATGCTCCTCACCGTCAACCTGAGCGGTCGCCAGGTCGTCGCCCCGCGGATCATCGAGGACGTGCGCGAGGCACTGCACGAGACGGGGCTCGAAGCCGGTCGGCTCGTGCTCGAGATCACCGAGTCGGTCGTCATGCAGGACACCGATCTCAGCCTGAAGCGCCTGGACGAGCTGACGTCGCTGGGCCTCTCGCTCGCCATCGACGACTTCGGGACCGGGTACTCGTCGCTGGCGTACCTCCGTCGGTTCCCCGTCGCGATCCTGAAGGTCGCCAAGCCGTTCGTCGACGGCATCGAGGAGGGAACGGACGACGCCCTGCTCGCACGAGGCATCATCGAGCTCGCCCACTCCCTGGGCCTTCGCACGATCGCGGAGGGCATCGAGTACGAGACACAGCACCACCAGCTCCACCGGTGGTCGTGTGACCTGGGCCAGGGCTACCACTTCGCCAAGCCCCTGCCCTCCGAGGCGCTCATCGCGCTGCTCGAGGCCGGCCCGGGGACGCCCGTCGTGCCCCCGCCACCGCCGTTGCCGAGGCCCGGCCAGGACCTCGCTGACGATCAGTCGTCGTAGGAGCCGTGACGGCCCGCGCCGGACGTGAACCGAGCGACGCCATCGCCCATTCCGCCGGACTCGATACTGCCGACGCCGAGGTGGTGCTCGGCCACGAGCGCCTCCCGCAGGGGCAGGTCCCACGACCCGCGGGCGGAGCGCCGGTCCGAGCGCATGGTGGTCTGCGGGAAGCTGGCGATGACCTCGGCCAGCAGGACGGCCTCGTCGAGGGCCGAGCCCGTGGGCACGACGCGGTTGGCGAGTCCGAGGTCGAGGGCTTCCTGCGCGTGGACGGCTCGACCGGTCAGGATGAGGTCGAGCGCTCGGGACATGCCGATGAGCCGCGGCAGCCGGACGGTCCCGCCGTCGATGAGCGGGACGCCCCAGCGGCGACAGAAGACGCCGAGGACGGCGTCCTCCGCCATCACCCGGAGGTCACACCACAGGGCGAGTTCCAGCCCGCCCGCGACGGCGTGCCCCTCGATCGCGGCGATGACCGGCTTGTCGATCTCGAGGCGCGTCGGGCCCATGGGGGCGCGGTCCGTCGGTTCGAGCCGGTTGACCCGCTCCGGGTCCCCGGAGGCGAGCGCGTGCAGGTCGGCACCTGCACAGAAGGTCCCGCCATCTCCGGTCAGGACCGCCACGTCGACGCTGTCGTCGGCCGCGAGGTCGAGCATCGCGATGCGGAGGGCGTCGGCCGTCGGCCGGTCGACCGCGTTGCGCACTCCCGGCCGCTGGATCCGCACGATCCGGACCCTCCCGCTGGTCTCGACGGCAACGGTCATCCACGTCCCCTCAGTGAGCGTCGTCGGCCGCACTGTACGGACGGCCGTGGCCATCGAGGCCGGTTGCTAGGCTCGCACCCAATGGGGGACTTCCCCTGACGGCGGCTGCCGTCATACGAACCGCCCTTCTGGAGGAGAGAGCCCAGATGGTCCAGGAGTACACGAGCCCGGGCGAGGTCAAGGTCGCGCCGGACGAGAACCTGACCGATTCACTGTGGGAGAACGCGCGCGCCTACCCGACGCGTCCCGCACTGTCGTACCGCAGCGGCGACCAGTTCGTCGACGTCTCGACCAAGCAGATGGCCGAGACCGTCACCCGCCTCGCGGCCGGCCTCATCGCGCTCGGCATCGAGCCGGGGTCGAAGATCTGTGTCATGTCCCAGACGCGGATCGAATGGACGTACCTCGACTTCGCGATCTGGGCCGCAGGCTGCGTGACGGTCCCGATCTACGAGACCTCGTCCGCCGAGCAGGTGGAGTGGATCGCGTCGAACTCTGGCGCGGTCGCCATCTTCCTCGAGAACGCCGAGCTGAAGTCGACGTTCGACGAGGTCTCCGGCGGGCTCAACGACGTCGAGCACGTGTTCGTCATCGACGAGGGCGCGCTCGACCAGGTCATGGCCGAGGGCACCGACGTCAGCGACGAGGACGTGCAGAAGCGCGCCCAGGCCGTGAACGCCGACGACCTCGCGACGCTGGTCTACACCTCGGGCACGACCGGCCGCCCGAAGGGCTGCGAGCTCACCCACCACAACTTCGTCTGGGACGTCAAGCAGGTCGCGGCCGCCGCGAGCGAGTTCTTCGCGCCGGGCGAGTCGACGCTGCTCTTCCTGCCCCTCGCCCACATCTTCGCGCGCGTGATCCAGGTCTCGACCGTCTCGATGGGCGTGAAGCTCGGCTTCTCGACCGGCATCCCGCAGCTCTCCGAGGAGCTGCAGATGTTCAAGCCGACCTTCATCCTGTCCGTCCCGCGCGTGTTCGAGAAGGTGTTCAACCGCGTCCAGCAGAAGGCCCACGCCGACGGCAAGGGCAAGATCTTCGACAAGGCGACCCAGGTCGCCATCGACTTCTCGCGCGAGACCCAGGACGGCAACGTCAGCCTGAAGACCAAGCTGGCGCACGCCGTGTTCGACAAGCTCGTGTACTCGAAGATCCGCGAGGCGCTCGGCGGTCGTGCCCGTTACGCCGTCTCCGGCGGCGCGGCGCTCGGTGAGCGCCTCGGCCACTTCTACAACGGCATCGGCGTGAGGATCCTCGAGGGCTACGGCCTGACCGAGACCAGCGCCGCCGCCACGATCAACAAGCCGAACGAGTTCCGCATCGGCACGGTCGGCAAGCCCATCCCGGGCTCCTCGGTCCGCATCGCCGAGGACGGCGAGATCATGCTCAAGGGCGGCAACGTCTTCTCGGGCTACTACAAGAACGACGAGGCCACCAAGGAGGCCATCGAGCCCGACGGCTGGTTCCACACCGGCGACATCGGCGAGCTCGACAAGGACGGCTTCCTGCGCATCACGGGGCGCAAGAAGGAGATCATCGTCACGGCGGCGGGCAAGAACGTCGCGCCGAACGTGCTCGAGGACCGGCTCCGCGCCAACCGCCTCGTCAGCCAGTGCATGGTCGTCGGCGACGGCGAGAAGTTCATCGCCTGCCTCGTGACGATCGACGTGGACGAGTTCCCGGCCTGGGCGGACGAGCACGGCAAGACCGGCAAGTCCATCGCCGACCTGGCCGACGACGCCGACCTCAAGGCGGCCATCCAGGCCGCCATCGAGGACGCCAACAAGGCGGTCAGCCGGGCCGAGTCGATCCGTGAGTTCCGCATCCTGCCGGAGGACTTCACGATCGAGGGCGGCGAGATGACGCCGAGCCTCAAGGTCAAGCGCAACGTCGTCGCCGAGAAGTACGGCCACGTCATCGAGGAGATGTACGGCCGCGCCTGACGCGACACCGCTTCACGAGGAGGGCTCCCCGTAGGGGGGCCCTCCTTCGTTCACCACGGGGCGAACGGGTGTCAGGCCGGCGGATCGACCTGCGGCTGGCGGGCACGCCACCAGGCCGCGTCGAGCTCACCCAGCTCGGTGGCGGGTTCGGCGTCCGGGCGGACGTACTCGTCGCGGATGTCCAGCCAGTGGTTGGTCGCATCGAGGCGGGCGAGGACGGAGTTCACGCCGAACTGGATCCGGTTCAGCAGCAGGTAGTCCGGGGGCAGGTTCAGGCGGCGCAGCACCTCGAAGTACGGGCTGCGCGGGTCCGAGCCGCTGGCGACGATCTCCGCCGCGTACTCGCGCGTGAACCTGAAGGGCTGCTCTGCAACGACCGGGCGCATGAACATGCGGAACCACTCGAACAGCCGGTCCTCGTCGATCGCGAGGTTGGGCGGGATGAAGCCAGCCGCGTTCATCGCGGTGATGAAGCCGTCCTGATCGCCGCTCAGCACCGCGTTGTCGGTCTCGAGCATGTGGGCGTACCGCTCCCGGCTGAACATCTTGACCGAGCCGTAGTCGAGGAAGGCGACGCGGCCGTCCTCCTCGATGAGGTAGTTGCCCGGGTGCGGGTCGCCGTTGAAGAGTCGGAAGCGCGCGATGGTGCCGAAGGCGTAGCGGAAGATCGTCTCGGCCACCCGTTGCCGGTCGGCCTCGTCGGCCTCGGCAGCGAACCGGTCGAACGTCTTGCCACGTACTCGCTCCATCACGAGGACGCGGGCCCGGCACAGGTCTGCCACCACCTCCGGTACGTGGATGAAGGGATGGCCCGCATAGCGCGTGGCGAACGCGCGCTGGTACTGGGCCTCCCGCTGGTAGTCGAGCTCGTCGTTGACGCGCTCCCGAAGCTCCTCGAGGAGGGGTTCGATCTCGAGGCCCGGGGCTGCCAGCCGGGCGATGGGCGTGAAGAGCTCGGCGTTGCTGAGGTCAGCACGCACGGCGTCGGCCACCCCGGGGTACTGCACCTTGACGACGACCTCACGGCCGTCGTCGAGCTTGGCTGCGTGCACCTGCCCGATGGACGCGGCTGCCAGGGCCTCGTCGTCCCAGCTCGCGAAGACGGCCTCCGGTGGCGCGCCGTACTCCTCCATGATGACCTTGCGGATGGCGACGGGGTCCATCGGGGGAGCGGCATCGCGGAGCTTGGCGAGCGCGTCGTGGTAGGCCCCGCGGACCTCCTCGGGCAGGTCGACGTCGACGAAGCTGAGGAGCTGGCCGACCTTCATGGCCGCGCCCTTCATCTCACCGAGCACTTCCGCGAGATGGTGGGCGACCTCGTCGTGGACCGCGCGCGGATCGCCGGTCTCGAGGCCGGCGAGCTCGCGGGCCTTCGCGCTCGCGATGCCGGTGACGCCGCGGACGCCGGTCCGCGCGAGGCGCGCACCTCGGCCCAAGCGCCCGCCCAGGCCGTTGCGTGCCACGTCGTCTCCTACTCCGCCATGTCTGCCAGTGGGTTGCCCTCGGCGCGTGCCGCCTCGAGCCGTTGCGCCAGCTCGGCGCGTCGCTGATCGCTCAGGCAGTCGCAGCCCACGGCGTGCTTGGCGTAGTGCCGGACGTCCACCCGGTGGGTGGGGCAGGCCGCGACCTCGAGGCGTGTGATCGGCTGCGAACGTGCCATCGCTGTCTCCTGGATCCGGACCTGCGGGCAGACGTGGATTGGGTCGAAGGTACCGGGGGCCTCAGACGTTGAAGCGGAAGTGCAGGACGTCACCGTCCTTCACCCGGTACTCCTTGCCCTCGACCCGGAGCCTGCCGGCCTCCTTGGCCGCCTGCTCCGAGCCCAGCGTGGCGTAGTCGGCGTAGGCGATGACCTCGGCGCGGATGAAGCCGCGCTCGAAGTCGGTGTGGATCTCGCGCGCCGCGCGGGGCGCGGTGGAGCCGTCGGGGACGGTCCACGCGCGCGCCTCCTTGGGTCCCGCCGTGAAGTACGTGATGAGCCCGAGGAGGCGGTAGCCGGCGTGGATCAGCCGCTGCAGGCCGGACTCCTCGAGCCCGAGGGACTCGAGGAACTCCGCCCGCTCCTCGTCGGGCAGCTCCACCAGCTCGGCCTCGACCTGTGCGGAGATGACGACGACCTCGGCGCCCTCCTCGGCGGCGATGGACCGCACGGTGTCCACGTGCTGGTTGCCGTCGGGCAGGTCGTCCTCGGCGACATTGGCCGCGTAGAGGACGGGCTTGCCGGTCAGCAGGGACAGCTCACGGCGGATCGTGGCGGCCTCGTCGGGCCAGCGGAAGGTCCGGGCCGGCTGGCCGTCCGCGAGGTGGTCATGGAGGGACTGCACGATCGCGAGCTCCTCCCTGGACTCGCGGGTGCCGGTGCGGGCCTGGCGGTTCGCCCGGTCGAGGCGCTTCTCGACGGTCTCGAGGTCCTTGAGGACGAGCTCGGTCTCGATCACCTCGATGTCGCTGGCCGGGTCCACCTTGCCGACGACGTGGACCACGTCGTCGTTCTCGAAGCACCGCACGACGTGGCACACGGCATCGACCTCGCGGATGTGCGCGAGGAACTGGTTGCCGAGGCCCTCTCCCTGGCTGGCGCCGGCGACGAGGCCGGCGATGTCGACGACCTCGAGCGAGGTGGGGATCACCTTCGCGCTGTCGGCGAGCTCACCGAGGTGGTCGAGCCGGGGGTCGGGGACAGCAACGACGCCGACGTTGGGATCGATCGTGCAGAACGGGAAGTTGGCGGCTTCCGCCCCGGCCTGTGACAGGGCGTTGAAGAGCGTGGACTTGCCGACATTGGGCAGCCCGACGAGGCCGATCTTGAGACCCACGGGAGACTCCGGGGAGCGGGGAGTGTGCAGACGCGCGACGCGCGCGGCAGGGCCGC
>JBFHRB010000065.1:0-13794 GCA_041591915.1 Nitriliruptorales bacterium | reverse complement strand
GTAGATGGCACCACCGTTGAGCCCAGCGACGTTGCCGCCCTTGACGAGGTTGCCGAGCTCGCTCGCGTCGACCGTCACGGTCCCGCCGGTGACGTAGATCCCACCACCGAGCCCAGCGGCGTCCGGGCCCGCGGCGTTGTTGTAGAAGCCGACGCCCTCGTAGACGTCGAGACTGTCGCCGAGCCCGAGCCAGACGCCGCCGCCGTTGCCGGTTGCGACGTTGTCGCGCAGCTCGGAGCCGCCGCGGAACTCGGCCACGGCACCGGCGCCCAGGTAGACGCCCCCACCGTTGCCGCTCGCGCCGTTCGTGTAGAGGCGGGCCCCCTGCAACGACAGGCAGCAGCCTGAGCACGCGATCGCGCCGCCGTTGCCGCCGGCGAGGTTGTCGCCGCCGCCACCGAGGGTGCCGAACTGGGTGTTGACGATGTCGACGATCCCGCCGGACACGAACAGGCCCCCGCCATCACCGGTGACGATGTTCTCGGTGACGTCGGAGTTGATGAGCTGGAAGGTGTTCGTCGGGCCCTGCGAGGTGACGTTGAAGCCGCCGCCGTTGACCCCGCCGCCACCCTGGACGTTGAGGTCCATGACGGTGACGTTGTTCGAATCGATGGCGAAGACGCTGTCGCCCGCGCCGCGGCTGACCGTGGCGTTGTTGCCCTCGATCATCACGGGGTGGGTGTTCATGGTCAGGGGAGCACCAGCGATGGCGATCCCGAGGCCAGCCTGGATCTCGATGACCCACGGGCTGCCGTCCCCGGTACCGAGTGCCTGGGTCTCGGCGATGGCGGCACGCAGCGTGCACGGCGTGCCGTCCTGCGCGATGAGGTCCGGGTCCGTGTCACAGACCCCGTTGCCTGGGATGCCGTCCGCCACGTCGCCAGCGTCGTTGACGACGTAGTCGCCGACCGCGGCGGCGGGCTCGACGCCCAGCGCCGGAACCAGCACCGCCGCCAGGAGGAGCGTGGCGGCGATCGAAGCGAACGGGCGACGGTGCGCGGCATCCACGGCGGCCTCCGGCCTGCACGGACGCGGAGCGACACCCCGCGTGCGGTCCCCCGTCCGCACATGAACGACCTAAGCCCAACCGTCGCGCCCCCGCAAGGGTTGTCACGGCGTGTCCGCCCACCGGTCAGCGCCGCGCGGTCGCGACCTTCGCACGCACCCACCCGATGCCCGTCACGCCCCCGACCGCGAGTGCTGCCGCGAAGACGTTGAACGCGATGTCGACCGGGTCGAAGACGCGGCTCGGGATGGCCAGTTGCAGCAGTTCATCGACGATGCCGATGGCCGAGGTCGCGGCGAAGGCGAGGAGCCCGGGCCGGGCGACCTCTCGCCCCGCGCCGTCGCGCTCGAGGAGCGCCGCCCGGACCAGCAGCGCGAGCACGCTGTACTCGATCAGGTGCGAGCGTTCGAAGGCCGTGACGGTGCGCATGGCCAGCATGGCGTAGGCACCGAAGATGCCGATGAGGATGCCGACCTCGAGGCCGTGCGGGCGGTTGCGGACACCGTGCACGACGATCGACGCGAAGATCAGCATCGCACCCCAGAACGAGATGCTGTTGATCAGGTCCTGGTTGCCACCGAAGGCGTCGACGAGTCGGCGCTGCAGGCCGAGCGTCGCGTAGATGGTCGCCACCAGCACGCCCGCGAGGACCCACAGGCGCCGCTCACGAGGCGAGGCGAAGCGGCCCGGCATGGGCCCCTCGGCACCCGTGTCCTCGCCGCTCCGCAACGTCGATCCCCCACCTGCGCATGCGCACGTCTGGCAGCAATGATGCCCCGTGGCCCGGCGGACCATCGGCACGCGGGTGCGCCGGCCCGCACGATGCGCAACGATGCACCCCATCGTCGACCCGACCGGAGACCACGCCCCGATGGTCAAGTACGAGCGCCGCGGCCGCAGCAAGAACATCGAGGACCGCCGCGGGCGCTCGCGTGGGCGCCGGTCCCGGGGCGCTCCCGCGGGCTTCCCGATGCCGACCGACGGGGCGCGCCGCGGCGGCGGCATCCCGCGGATGGGCAAGCTCGGGATCCCCGGCCTGATCCTCATCGCCGTGCTGTTCTTCCTCGGCGGGGGCTCGAGCCTCCTCGGCGGCGGCGGGGTCGCGATCGACCCCGGCACGTCGGGCCTGGGCCAGGCCCCGCCGGGCGATCCGATCCCACCGGAGCTCGACCCCGACGCCGAGCAGGTCGAGTTCGTGTCGTTCGTCCTCGACGACGTCCAGGCGACGTGGGACGCGATCTTCGACGGGGCCGGCCTGCAGTACCAGGACGCGATCCTCGTCCTCTACGACGGCGGCACCGACACGGCCGGCTGTGGCTTCGGCTCCGCCGCCGCCGGCCCCTTCTACTGCCCGGCCGACTCCAAGGTCTACATCGACCTCAGCTTCTTCGACCAGCTCCGCACCCAGTTCGGCGCACCGGGAGACTTCGCGCAGGCCTACGTCATCGCGCACGAGATCGCGCATCACGTTCAGAACCTGCTCGGCGTCAGCGACCAGGTCCGCGAGGAGCAGCGCCGCAACCCCGACGCCGCGAACGAACTCAACGTGGCGCTGGAGCTGCAGGCCGACTGCTTCGCGGGCATCTGGGGCTACTCGGCCTTCGAGGCCGACATCCTCGAGTCGGGCGACCTCGAGGAGGGCCTGCGGGCGGCCGCGGCGGTCGGTGACGACACGATCCAGAAGCGCGCCGGCACGCGGGTCACGCCCGAGACCTGGACGCACGGCTCGTCAGCGCAGCGGGTCGAGTGGTTCCGGCGCGGCTTCGACACCGGCAACGTCGACAACTGCGACCCGTTCGGCTGAGCCACCCCCGTCCTTCCGTGCAGGTTCACCGAGCGCTGACCGGACGCCCGCACGGTCGTGCAGGTCCCACGGTTGGCACCTCGTGCCGCGCCCACCACATGGTTGGTCTCGCAACCGCCCCCACTCAGGAGGACGATGTGAGAACGACCGCACGCAAGGCGTTCGCCGCGACCAGCGCACTGGCGCTCGCCGTCACGGCCTGCGGCACCACCGGGGACCTCGGCAGCGACGACGCCCTCCCGCCGCTCGACCCGACCGCGCGCCCGTCGCCGCACGTCGGCTCCGCGCACAGCCCGGCGCCGTCACCCGACCGGACGACCGCATCCGGCACACCGGTGAGCCAACTGGGCTTCACGACGTGTCGGGCCGACCGGTTCACGATCGAGTACCCGTCGGTCTGGTTCACCAACGACACCACCAACGCAGACGCCTGCCGCGCCTTCCATCCCGAGGAGTTCGGCAAGGTCGAGGGCGAGAACCTGCACTACGCGGTTCGCCTCTACATCGACGACGTCGACTTCGATGCGGCGACGCGCGAGTCCGACGATCCTGACGAGTCCCTCTACCGCCGCGAGTTGACGATCGACGGTCGTCGCGCCGTCGTCGAGGAGGAGCGCAAGTCGTCCAGCGGCCTCGCTCCCGCGGGCACGATCTCCTACACGTACCTCATCGACCTCGACGGGCAGGTCCTCGTCGCCGCGACCCACGACATCGGCGACACCGACTACGAGCGCGACAAGGCCGTGCTCGACCGGATGATGGAGACCATCTCGATCGCCTGACGACTACCCGTCGCCCCCGCCGTCTCCACCACCGTCGCCCGCGCCCTCACCTGCCTCCCCTGGCTGGTACGCGCCGAGGTCGGCCGGACCGTCGGGGGCTGGTGGTGCCGCCGCAGCCCGGCCGCCGCGTGGCCAGCCGAGCGCGATCCCGACGAGGAGCCCGACGACCGCGCTGCCCACGAGCCACAGCAGGGTCATCGCGATGAAGCCGTACTGCTGGAGCATGATCGCGGTGCCCGGGCCCGCCAGGAGGCCACCGAAGCCACCCATGAACCGGTGTCCGCGGCCGCTGCGGCCAGCACGCAGGCGCGCGAGCAGCGCGAGCAGGCCGCCGAACACCATCAGTGCGAGCGCGACCAGCCCGGCGATGGTGCTCAGGGGGTTGCCCCCCGCCACCATGACGTACGCGAGCGCATCGCATGGCGCCCCGCCCGTGGACGCGTGGACCTCGTAGAGGCCGACGCCGAAGCGCGCGTACGGCTCGATGTCGACCCGCGCGGACCAGCGATTGCTCCCGTCGTTGATCGGGCCGTCGGCCGCCGGGAACGCGAACGGGCCGTAGACGAGGTCGATGTCGTAGGACGTGGGTTGGCCGACGACGACGCCGGTCGCCGGGATGCCGACGTCGTCGTACTGCACGACGACGGCGCGATCGGGCGTCGTCGCGCGACCGATGCTCTGGCCCTTGAGGGACCCGTTGCAGAGGGAGCGGTTGCCGACGAACCGCTGCGTGGCCGCGTCGAGTCCCTCGTTGACGAACACCCAACCGTCGGGGTCGGCCAGCAGCGCCGGGTCGATGGGCTCCGGGCCCGTGACGTTGCCGTCCGCGTCGATGGTCGCCTGCTCGCCGGCGACGATCGTGACGAGCTCCTCGCCGTCAAGGCCGAGGAAGACGACCTCGCCCTCGGAGACCGCGACCAGGCAGGCGCCGCCGGGGAGCGAGCAGTCGACGAGGAAGCCGGTGCCGCGGATGGTCGCCACGCCGACGGACGTCTCGACGTCGAAGCGTCCCTCGGTCGCCGTCACCGTCTTGACGCGTGACCACATGCGTCCCGCGTCGAGCTCGACGGTCACCTCCGGGATCGTCTCGTCGCCGGCCAGCTCGCTGACGCGGAACTCGGTCTCGATGTCGAGCCGAGTGAGCGAGCCGTCGATGTACTCGAGCTCCGCGAAGCCGGTCTGGTCGGTGCGCACCCAGTTGCCGACGTCCAGCGGCTGACCGTCCGTGCCGCTGACGTACTCGCCGATGTCGCCTTCGCGCCAGTCGGCGTTGGTCTCGATGATGGCCATCCGCGCAGCGGTGCCATCGGGCTCGGTCGGTGCCCGGCCACCGCAGGCGGTCCCCACCAGCCCGAGCACCGCCACCATGGCGACCCAACGTCCCGAACCCCGCACGCCGTCCCCCTGCGCCTGACGCATCAGACCAGTCTGGCCGAGTGCACGGCTGTTGTGAAGCGTTTCGCGGGATGGCCGGTGAGCGGCCCCGTCGAGTGGGGTCGGGTTGCCCTTCACAAACGGCCCGGACGCTCGTACGGTGCCCGGACCGATCGATGGATGGGAGCCCCCGATGGGTGACAGGATCCGCCAGGCCAGGGACCGTCGCGAGCGCCTGTACGAGATGCTGGTCGCCCTGGAGGCAGCCAATGCGGCACCAGTCAAGAATCGGACCGCGTGGTGCGCGAACCTCCGCGAGACCCTGGGTGAGGTCGCGACCGTCCTCGACGAGCACATCGCCGGCACGGAGGGACCGGCCGGGCTCTTCGAAGAGCTGCTGGTGGACCACGCCCGCCTCCACGCGCGGATCGGGCAGCTGCAGCAGGACCACAAGGAGCTGACCGCGACGGTCGAGGACCTGATGGGTCGCTGCGCGGACGCCTTCGAGCCGGACGACGTGCGCGAGGACGTCGTCCGCCTGCTGGGGCACATGACACGCCACCGCCATCGCGGCGCCGACCTGTTGTACGAGGCCTACGCCGTCGACGTCTCCAGCGGCGACTGAGCGGGACGCGTGCGCGGATGCACGCAAGTACAGATTGCCGGTTGGCCGGACGTACACCGGCCCCTTACCATAAGGACAGTGCGGCGCACCGCCGACAGCGCCCGCTTCATCGCCGGGCAGGCCCGGGAGGGGCCTCATCCGGACCGAGATGATCGCAGCGCGCCGATGCGCGCGGCCGCACGTCCGACGTCCACTCCGAGCAAGGATCAGCGACTCCGATGACCTTCAGCCCTGGCCAGACCGTCGTCCACCCGCAGCACGGGACCGCACTCATCGACGCCGTCGAGGAGCGAGAGTTCCAGGGCAAGAAGACCAGGTTCCTGGTCCTCACCGCCCCCTCCGCCGACCTCACGGTGAAGGTGCCCGAGGACCGGTGCGAGGAGATCGGCCTCCGCAGCGTCATCAACCAGGACCAGGTCAGCGAGATCATGACCGTCCTCGGCACGGACGCCGGCCCGCAGAAGGGCCACTGGTCACAGCGCCTGAAGATGAACCAGGCCCGCCTCCGCTCGGGTGACCCGCAGCAGGTCGCCGAGGTGCTGCGCGACCTCGCGGCGAAGTCGCAGTCCAAGGCCCTGTCGCCGGCCGAGAAGCGCCTGTTCGACAAGGCCCGCCAGCTCCTGTGCTCCGAGGTCGCCGCGGCGATGTCGGAGGACTGCGACGCGATCGAGGCGAAGATCGACGGCGTCCTCGGCCTCGAGCCCGCCACCGTCTGACGCCACGAACGACCACGCGAACGCCCCGCTTCGGCGGGGCGTTCGACGTTGCCGGGGCCGTGCGTACACGCTCGCAGCGCCGAGTGGACGACCTCGCGGGGCGGACGCTGCGCGCCCGCTGGGAGAGCACGCGCGACAAACGCTCGCCGGAGGCGCTACCTTCCGCAGTCGCGCGTGCTCGGGGCGTCGAGTTTCTTCGTTTCAGAGAGCCACCCGTGCCGTGCGGCATCACAGGAAGACAACATGGCAAGCGGCACCGTCAAGTGGTTCAACGCTGACAAGGGCTACGGGTTCATCACACCCGACGCCGGCGGCGAGGACCTTTTCGTTCACTTCTCGGCCATCCAGAGCCAGGGGTACAAGACGCTCGAGGACGGCCAGAAGGTCGAGTTCGAGGTCACGCAGGGCCAGAAGGGCCCGCAGGCCTCCGAGGTCCGGCCAGCCTGACGGCACAATCAGACCTCGATCGAGCCCCGCTTCGGCGGGGCTCGATCACGTTCCGGGGCCGCACGCGCAGGAGGATTCCCCGCATCGAGGAGCGAAGTCGTGCAGACGCACGTCTCCCCCTCTGGAGTTCCCCATGCGTCGCCGACTCGCCGCGCTCGCGGCGGCCGCCATCGCGGTCGGACCACTGAGCGCCCTCTCCCCCACCGCGGCCCTCGCCGCCGACGCCGTCTGTGGTGCCCACGCGTGGTGCGATCCGGCGCTCGACCCCGACACCCGGGCACGGATGGTCCTGGCCGAGCTGACGCTCGACGAGAAGCTCGACCTCATGGGCGGCGACGAGCAGTTCGGGGCGCTGGTCGACGGCATCCCGACCGGCACGCTCAACGGCGTCCCACGGCTCGACGTCCCGGACCTCCTGTTCACCGACGGACCGGTCGGGGTGCGCGACGGCCAGGCGACCCAGCTCCCGACCGCCATCGCGCTCGCCTCGACGTGGAGCGAGGAGTACGCCTTCACCTACGGCAAGGTGATCGGCAACGAGGCGTTCCACAAGGGCCGCCACGTCATCCTCGGGCCGAACGTCAACATCGCCCGCACGCCCTACGGCGGCCGCACGTTCGAGGCCTACGGCGAGGACCCCCACCTCACCAGCCGCATCGCGGTCGGCTGGATCGAGGGCGCGCAGTCCGAGCCGGTCATCGCCGACGTCAAGCACTACGTCGCGAACAACCAGGAGACCGACCGCTTCGTCACCAGCGCCGAGGTCGATGACCGGACGCTGCGCGAGATCTACCTCCCCGCGTTCGAGGCCTCGGTGAAGGAGGCCGACGTCGGCACCGTGATGCTCGCCTACAACCGCCTCAACGGTGAGAAGGTCACCCAGAACAAGGAGGTCGTTCGCGGCATCCTCAAGGACGAGTGGGGCTTCGAGGGGATCGCGCTCACCGACTGGTACGCCGCCATGTCCTCGACCGGCCCTGCCGTGGAGGCCGGGACGGACCTCGAGATGCCCTACCGCTGGTTCTACGAACCGTCGCTGCTGCGTGCCGAGCTCGAGGCCGGGCGCATCACCGAGGCGATGATCGACGAGGCCGTCCACCGGATCCTGCGCACGATGTTCGCGTTCGGGATCTTCGACCGCCCGCCGCTGGTCGCCGATGACGCCTTCGACCGCGAAGCCCACGACGACATCGCCCGCGAGATCGCTGCGGCCGGGGCGGTGCTCCTGCGCAACGAGGGCCTGCTCCCGGTGGACGAGTCGGCCATCGAGCGCATCGCCATCATCGGCGAGGCCGCGACGCAGGTGCCCAACGGCGGGGGCTCGTCGTCGGTCACGCCCACGAACGCCGTGTCGCCGCTCGACGGGATCACCGCCCGCGCGGCGCAGGCCGGCATCGAGGTCGTGTACGACAGCGGGTCCGACCCGGAGGCGGCAGGTGCCGTCGCGGCGTCCGCAGACCTCGCCATCGTCGTTGCCGCGAACGCCTCGCAGGAGTTCGCCGACCGACCCTGCCTCTTCCTCGACTGCTCGCCACAGGGCCCAGACATCGTCAACCCCCGGGTCGACGACCCGTCGACGCGCAGCGGCCAGGACCTGCTGATCACCCGGGTCGCCGCCGCGCAGCCGTCGACGCTCGTGGCGCTGTACACCGGCGGGCCGGTGCTCATGCCGTGGGCCGGCGAGGTCGGGGCGATCCTCGAGAGCTGGTACGCGGGCCAGCAGGCGGGCGCGGCCCTCGCCGAGATCGTCTTCGGTGACACCGAGCCGACCGGACGCCTGCCGATCACCTTCCCGGTCGACGACACCCAGCTGCCGACGTTCGGCGACCCCCGCAAGTACCCGGGCGTCGGGCTGCGCGCCGAGTACCTCGAGGGCGTCTTCGTCGGCTACCGCCACTACGACCACAACGACATCGAGCCGCTCTACCCGTTCGGGCACGGGCTCGGATACACGACGTTCGAGCTCGGCGACGTGGCCGTCACGCGCGACGCGACGGGCGCGCTCGAGGCGACCGCCACCGTCACGAACACCGGCGCCCGTCGCGGGACCGAGGTCGTGCAGCTCTACCTCGGCCGGCCCGGCACGCTCGCGGCGCCCGAGCCTCCGCGCTGGCTCGTCGGCTTCGAGCGCGTCGAGCTCGCACCCGGCGCCAGCGCGGACGTCACGCTCCCGATCAGCGACCGTGCCCTGTCGCACTGGGACGTCGACGCCTCCGACTGGGCCGTGGCGCCGGGCTGCTACTCGGTCTGGGCCGGTCGCAGCTCACGTGAGCTGACGGCGCCGACCGTCGTGCAGATCGGCGGCGCCGGAGACTGCGCACCGGCGCCGACCGTCGTGCCCGAACCGCCTGCCGTCGCGGCCGAGGACACCGAGGCACTCCCGGCGACCGGGGCCGGAGCCGCCGGGCTGGCGTTGCTCCTGGCACCGGCGGCAGCGGTGAGCGCACGTCGGCGGCGCGGCTGAGGGCGTGGACGGCCGGCGGCGTACCCTCCCGCTGCCCATGCTGACGCTGCTCACCAACGCCGACGTCCTCACCCCGCGACCGATCGGGGTGCGCCACCTGCTGCTCGCGGGCGGCCGCATCGTGGCCATGGGCGACACCGTGCCCGAGCTCGCGGGCCTCGACGTCGACACGATCGACCTCGACGGCGCCCGCGTGATGCCGGGGCTCGTCGACGGCCACGTCCACGTCACCGGTGGCGGCGGCGAAGCGGGGTTCGAGACCTCGGTCCCGCCCGTCCCGCTCTCCCACCTCACCGCGGCTGGGGTCACCTCGGTCGTCGGCCTGCTCGGCACGGACGACACCGTCCGCTCGACCGAGGCGCTCCTGGCCAGGACCCGAGCGCTCAGGACGGAGGGCATCTCCGCGTGGTGCCTGACCGGCGGCTACCACCTGCCGCCGCGCACGCTCACCGGCAGTGTCCGAAGCGACATCGTGCACCTCGATCCGGTCATCGGCGTCGGCGAGGTCGCGATCAGCGACCACCGCTCGAGCCAACCCACCCTCGCAGACCTGCTGGCGGTGGCTGCCGACGCGCACGTCGCCGGACTCATGACGGGCAAGGCCGGCGTCGTCCACCTCCACGTCGGCGACGGCGAACGCGGCCTCGACCTCGTCCGATGCGCGCTCGACGACAGCGAGCTCCCCGCCTCGACCTTCCACCCCACCCACGTCAACCGCCGCCGCGCCCTCTTCGACGAGGCGCTCAAGCTCGTGGAGCGCGGCGTGACCATCGACGTCACGGCCTTCCCACCTGCCGACGACGACGCAGACGAGTGGTCGGCGGCCGAGGCCGTCGGCCGCTACCTCGACGCGGGGCTCCCGACCGAGCGACTGACGGTGAGCTCCGATGCGGGCGGCTCGCTGCCCACCTTCGATGCCGACGGCCGCGTCGACGGCCTCGACACCGGCCGACCGTCGACGCTGTTCGACACCATCGCCGCACTGCTCGGCGAGGGCCGCGACCCCACCGACGTCCTGCCCGCCTTCACGACCAACCCTGCCCGCGTCTTCCGCCTCGCGGACAAGGGCACGATCGCGGTCGGCGCCGCCGCCGACCTCCTCGTCCTCGGCGACGACCACCGCCCGACCTCCGTCATGGCGCGGGGCCGCTGGCACGTCCGCGACGGCGAGGTCGTCGTCCGCGGCACGTTCGAGCGCTGACCCTCCCGACCCACGAACCACAGGACCCGCCCGATGAGCCCCGCCACCTCCCCCGCCGGCACCGACCGCGGCTTCATCATCCCGATCGGCGGCGCCGAGGACCACGACCACCCGCGCATCCTCGAGCGGTTCGTCGACCTCTGCGGCGGACGCGACGCCGTCATCGCCGTGATCCCGACCGCCTCCCGCATGAAGGACACCGGCTCCCGCTACCTCGAGGTCTTCGACGACCTCGGGGTCGCCGACGCGGTGTCGCTGCCGATCCGGACCCGCGACGACGCTCGCCGCGACGACTACGTCAAGGAGATCCGTCGCGCCACGGGGATCTTCGTCACGGGCGGCGACCAACTCCGGCTGTCGACCATCATCGGCGGCACGCCGATGGCGAAGGCGGTGCGTGAGGTGAACGCGGAGGGCACGCATGTCGCCGGGACGTCCGCCGGCGCGGCCATCATCCCCGAGCACATGATCGCGGGCGGCGACGGCGGGCCGACACCCGAGGCGACGCTCGTCACCCTCGCGCCGGGCCTCGGCCTGACCAACCGCGTGGTCATCGACCAGCACTTCCGCCAGCGTGACCGGCTCGGTCGGCTCCTGACCGCCGTGTCCTTCAACCCGTTCCTCATCGGGCTCGGCATCGACGAGGACACCGCGGCCTTCATCGGCCCCGACCGCAGCGTCGAGGTGGTGGGCACCGGGGCCGTCACGGTCGTGGACCCGTCCGACCTCAACCACTCGTCGATGGCCAAGGCGCGTGGTGGCGACCCGGTGACCATGATCGACCTGCGCCTGCACATCCTGGCCCACGGCGCCCGCTACGACCTCGAGTCACGCACGGCCAGCCTCCGCTGAGGCGTCTCGCCGGGTTCCCCCACTCCCGGGCGCGCCCTGCCCCCTCGACGGTACGTTGCCTCGCACCGCCGAGGGACCTGTAGGGAGCACGCGTGGAGATCCTCAAGACCAACGTCTACGTCGGGCCGAACGTCTACGCCCGATTCCCGGTGATCCGGCACGTGATCGACCTCGGGCCGCTCGAGAAGTGGCCGTCGGGGCGCCTCGGCGAGGCGTTCCAGAAGGGCCTGCTCGAGCGCCTCCCCGGCCTGCACGAGCACGGCTGCAGCTACGGCGAGCCCGGCGGCTTCGTGCGGCGCCTCACCGAGGACGAGGGCACCTGGCTGGGCCACATCTGGGAGCACGTCGCGATCGAGCTGCAGCAGGTCGCCGGCTCGCACGTGACGTTCGGCAAGACCCGCAGCGCCGGGGCGCCCGGGCAGTACCACATGGTCTTCGAGTACCAGCAGCGCGACGTGGGGCTCGAGGCGAGCGACGTCGCCCGCCGCCTCCTCCTCGACCTGCTGCCGGCCGAGGCCCGGGCCGAGCTCGACGACCCGGCGGAGGAGGAGTTCGACTGGGACGCCGAGAGCGAGGCGTTCATCAAGTTCTGCCAGCGTCGCGAGCTCGGTCCCTCGACGAACTCGATCGTCGAGGCGGCGGACGGCCGTGGCATCCCGTGGCTGCGCCTCAACCGGTACAGCCTCGTGCAGTTCGGACACGGCAAGTACCAGCGTCGCATCCAGGCGACCATCACCTCCGAGACGCGCCACATCGCGGTGGAGATCGCGTCGGACAAGGAGGAGACGCACGACCTCCTGCGCGACCTCGGCCTGCCCGTCCCGGTGCAGAAGCTCGCCTACAGCCAGCGCGAGGCCGTCCGCGGCGCCCGCAAGATCGGCTTCCCGGTCGTGGTCAAGCCGCTGAACGCGAACCACGGGCGCGGCGTCTCGATCGAGCTCGAGACCGAGGACGAGGTCGCCCACGCCTTCGAGGTCGCCCAGCAGCACGGCAGCAGCCGCGCCGTGGTCGTCGAGTCCTACATCCGGGGCTTCGACCACCGGATGCTCGTCGTCGACGGCAAGCTCGTCGCCGTCGCCAAGCGCGTCCCGGGCCACGTCGTCGGCGACGGCGAGCACACGATCGAGCAGCTCGTCGACATCGTGAACTCCGACCCCCGTCGCGGGGTCGGGCACGAGAAGGTCCTGACCCGCATCGAGTTCGACCGCCAGGCCGAGCGGCTGATGGGCGAGAAGGGCTACGACCTCGAGACGGTCCTGCCCGAGGGCGAGGTCCTCTACCTCCGCTCCACCGCCAACCTGTCCACGGGCGGCACGTCGATCGACATGACCGACGTCGTCCACCCCGACAACCGGCTCATGGCAGAGCGCGCCGTCCGGGCCGTCGGGCTCGACGTCGGCGGTGTCGACTTCCTCACGGAGGACATCACCCGCTCGTACAAGGACATCGGCGGCGGCATCGTCGAGGTCAACGCCGCCCCCGGGTTCCGCATGCACGTCGCGCCCAGCGAGGGCCAGGCCCGCGACGTCGCGGGCCCGGTCATGGACATGCTGTTCCCGCCCGGGTCGCCGAGCCGCATCCCGATCGCCGCGATCACGGGCACCAACGGCAAGACCACGACCTCGCGGATGGTCGCCCACATCCTCAAGGGGACCGGCCACACCGTCGGCATGACCTCCACGGACGGCGTCTACATCGATGGCCAGCTGACCGTGAAGGGCGACATGACCGGCCCCACCGCGGCCCGGATGGTGCTGCGCGACCCGAGCGTCGACGTCGCCGTGATGGAGACCGCCCGGGGCGGACTGATCCGGGCTGGCATGGGCTACTCGCACTGTGACGTCGGCGCCGTGCTCAACGTCGCGGCCGACCACCTCGGGCTCGGCGGCATCGACACGCTCGAGCAGCTCGCCGAGGTCAAGCGGATCGTCGTCGAGGTCGCCCGGGACACGGCGGTCCTCAACGCCGACGACGTTCGCTGCCTCGAGATGGCCAACCACACCGACGCCGAGCACCTCTGCTACGTGACGATGGCGCCCCAGCACGACCTCGTGCGCGAGCACATCCGCTCGGGCGGTCGCGCCGTCGTCCTCGAGCAGGGCATGAACGGCGACATGATCACGATCTACGACAAGGGCGCACACATCCCGCTGCTGTGGACGCACCTGATCCCGGCGACGCTCGAGGGCCGGGCCGCGCACAACGTGCAGAACGCCATGTTCGCCGTTGCGATCGCCTTCTCCATGGGGGTCGGCCTCGAGGACATGCGCACGGGCCTGCGCACCTTCGACACGACGTTCTTCCAGGCGCCCGGCCGCATGAACGTCTACGACGAGCATCCGTTCCGCGTCATCCTCGACTACGCCCACAACCCCGCCGCCGTGAAGACGGTGGTCGAGACCGTCGCCCGGCTCGACGTCGACGCCGAGCGGGCCGTCGTCGTGACCGCACCTGGAGATCGCCGCGACGAGGACATCCGCGAGATCGCACGACTGGGCGCCGGCCACATCGACCGCTACGGGC
>JBFHRB010000064.1:0-13804 GCA_041591915.1 Nitriliruptorales bacterium | reverse complement strand
GAACGGCAGCCACGGCTCGCCGGTCGTGAACCCGAAGCCCGGCTCGGCGGGGGACCACGGGACGGGCGTGCGCACGCCGTCCCGTCCCAGAGCGCCCGCGGTGCGGACGGCGATGGGATCCTCCTTGACGTCGACCTTGCCGTTGTCGAGGCCGATCTCGTCGCCCTGGTACAGGAACGGCAGGCCGGGCAGGCCCATCAGCAGCGTGAGGTAGGCGAGCGCGCGGCGAGCGCCGACCTCGCCGCCGCCGAAGCGCTCGGCCGCGTGCGGGTCGTCGTGGCTCGAGAGCGGCCAGCTCAGCGTGTCGCCGTTGATCGCGGTGCCCTTGGCGAGCGTCTCGCGGATCTCCTGGCCGTCCCACCGGGCCTTCAGGGTCGCGAAGTAGAACGGCGAGTGCAGCGCGCGTCCGCCATCGACGTAGCGCACGAGGCGCTCCGCCTCGAGCACGTAGACCTCGCCGACGAGCATGGCGTCGTACTCGGCGGCGATCCGGTTCCAGCGGCGATAGATGTCGGGGACTTCGGGTTGGTCGAGGTTGTGGACGTGGTCGAAGTGGTCGAACTGGGTGCCCGGGATCTCGCCGTGGAGCGCGTCGCCCTCGCGCTTGGGGTTGTCCCGGAACTCCTGGTCCTCCAGCAGCGAGTGGGCGACGTCGATCCGGAACCCGTCGATGCCGCGCTCGAACCAGAACCGCAGGATCTCGTCGAACTCCTCGCGGACCTTCTCGTTGTGCCAGTTGAGGTCGGGCTGCTCCGGCAGGAACAGGTGCATGTAGTACTGGCCCGTGGGTTCGTGCAGGGTCCAGGCGGGGCCACCGAAGTGGCTGACCCAGTTGTTGGGCGGGCCTCCGTCGGGGGCCGGATCGCGCCAGACGTAGTAGTCGCGGTAGGGGCCCTCGGGGTCGGCCGTCGCGGCTCGGAACCACGGGTGTTCGTGCGACGAGTGGTTGGGGACGAGGTCGGCCAGCACCTTCATTCCGAGATCGTGTGCTTCGGCCACCACCCGGTCGAGGTCGTCCAGCGTGCCGAACAGTGGGTCGATGTCGCGGTAGTCGCTGACGTCGTAGCCGTGGTCGAAGCCGGGGGACGGGAAGCAGGGCGTGATCCAGAGGATGTTCACGCCGAGGTCCGCGAGGTAGGGGAGTCGGCGACGGATGCCCTCCATGTCCCCGACCCCATCGCCATCGGTGTCCTGGAAGGAGCGGATGTAGATCTCGTAGCCGACGGCACCCTGCCACCACGGACGTCGTTCAGCCATGCATGTCCCTCGGCGGTCACGGGCCCGCTGGCGAACCCGGTTGATGGAAGCGTTTTCGGGCGGTAGGTTCACAGCCTAGCGGTGGTCCATCTCCGCGCGAGTTGGCTCGCGAGGCGGCCACCCGGGGACGGCATGCGGGACGCGGTCCCCGTCCCCACGGTGGAGGCTTGCGTGTCGGCGAGCATCGAGGACGTCGCCAAGCGGGCCGGGGTGTCCGTCGCGACGGTGAGTCGCGCCCTTCGCGACCTCCCCAACGTCGCGCCCGCGACGCGCGAACGCGTCCGTCGGGCGGCCCGGGAGTTGAACTACGTCGCCCACCCACACGCCGCGCGCCTCGCCGCTCGCCAGTCCGCCACCGTCGGCATCGTCGTGCCGACGCTCGGGCCGTGGTACTACGCACAGTTCCTCATGGGGGCCGAGCGGACCCTTGCGCAGCAGCACTACGACATCCTGCCGTTCCCACTGCCCACCGTCGAGGCGATCGACCGCTTCCTGCGAGTGAAGCCGTACCGCAAACGCGTGGATGCCCTCATCGTCGTGGACCTGCCCTTCGATGCCCGGGACTTCGACGAGTTGCGAACAGGCGACCTGCCGATCGTCTCGGTGGGTACCTATTCGCCCGGTTCTCCGGCTGTAGGGATCGATAACGTGGCCGCGGCGGCCACGGCCACGCGCCACCTCGTCAACCTCGGCCACCGTTCGATCGGCCTCATCGGGGTGACGTCCGACGAGGGCATGCAGTTCACGACGCCGACCGAGCGCCGCGAGGGCTACCTCGCCGCCCTGGCGCAGGCTGGCATCGACCCGCGTCCGGAGCTGCAGGTCCCCGGCGAGTCCACGTACCGGTCCGGGGCCGAGGCGATGGCCACGCTGCTGTCGATCGGCGCGCCACCGACCGCGGTCTTCGCGATGTCGGACGAGTTGGCGATCGGCGCGATGAAGACGATCCGCGACACCGGGCGTCGGATCCCGGAGGACGTCAGCGTCGTCGGCTTCGACGACAACGAGGTGGCGGAGTTCGTCGGACTGACCACCGTGCGTCAGGACGTGTCCACGCAGGCGTCCCTGGCGGCCGAGATGGCGCTCGCGGGACTTCGCGGCGTACCCATCCCCAACGAGAAGCTCAACCACCCCACGAACCTGGTCGTTCGCCGGACGACAGGGCCGGCGCCCTACTAGTCAGGTCGTACCGCTCAGCGCGCTCGGAGTGCGCTGGCCACGGAAAACGCTTGCAGACAAGGAGTTGGCAGGCCATGATGCCCGCCACGAGACACCGGGAGGAGCCCGCTTTGGGTCGTGTCGCGTCGCCGAACGGCTGCGTCCGCGCGTTCGTCGGTGCTTGTCGACTCGCGCTCCGGCCTGTCGCCGTCACCCCTGATCACCGCGACCGTCCGTGCGCGGTCCTCGCCTAAGGAGCCAGACGTGGGCAGCATCACGATGGAGAACATCAACAAGATCTACCCGGACGGCTTCCACGCTATCCACGACCTCAACCTGGACATCAAGGACGGGGAGTTCGTCATCCTCGTCGGTCCGTCCGGTTGCGGGAAGTCGACGGCGCTGCGGATGGTGGCGGGGCTCGAGGAGATCTCGAGCGGGAAGATGGCCATCGGCGATCGCGTCGTCAACGACCTGTCCCCCAAGGAGCGGGACATCGCGATGGTGTTCCAGTCGTACGCGCTGTACCCGCACATGAGCGTGGGCGAGAACATGGGCTTCGCGCTCAAGCTGGCGAAGACGCCGAAGGAGGAGATCGACCGCCGCGTTCGTGAGGCGGCCAAGATCCTCGACCTCGAGGAGCACCTCGACCGCAAGCCCAAGGCGCTCTCCGGTGGCCAGCGGCAGCGCGTGGCGATGGGGCGCGCGATCGTCCGCTCCCCGCAGGCCTTCCTCATGGACGAGCCGCTGTCCAACCTCGACGCGAAACTCCGCGTCCAGATGCGTGCGGAGATCAGCGAGCTCCAGAACCGTCTCGGCGTGACCACGATGTACGTGACCCATGACCAGGTCGAGGCGATGACGATGGGCGATCGCGTCGCGGTGTTGAAGCGCGGGGTCCTGCAGCAGGTGGACGCCCCGCAGGAGCTCTACGACAACCCGAGGAACCTGTTCGTCGCCGGGTTCATCGGGTCGCCGTCGATGAACATCGGTGAGGCCGAACTCGTCCAGGACGCCAGCGGCTACCACGTCGTCACGGGCGGTGGGCAGCGCCTGCACGTCCGTGACGGGGCCTTCGGTCGCTACCCGCGGGCGAAGGAGTTCGTCGGGAAGAAGATCATCGTCGGCATGCGTCCGGAGCACTTCGTGCCGGCCGGCGAGGTCCCCGAGGGCCAGCAGTTGCACGACTACGACGTCACGCTCGTCGAGATGCTCGGTGCCGAGATGCTGGTCCACTTCCGGACCCGGGTGAAGCCCGTCATCACCGATGACATGCGCGAGGCGATCGACGACCACGAGGCCTTCCAGGCGCTCGAGCGTGAGGCCGAGTCCGGCGGCCTGACCTTCACCGCGCGGTTCGCACCGGGCGCGCCGCCGAAGCCCGGCGACAAGATCAGCGTCGGCTTCCGGACCGACTACCTGCACTTCTTCGACCCGCAGGACGGCAGCGCGCTGCGCTAGACGCCCGGGTCAAACGAAACCGGCACGGGCCACGAGCGTGGTCCAACCGAAAGGGAGAGAAACACGTGAAGACCTATAGGGCACGGAAGCGGCTCCGCGCCGTTGCCGCGCTCGCCGCCGCGGCGATGATCGCGACGGCGTGTGGCGGGGGTGACGACGGGGACACCGGCGGCGAGGGTGGCGGTGAAGGCAGTGGCGAGTTCGCCGGCGCCGAGGTCACCATCTTCGGCGCGTTCACCAGCGTCGAGGCGGACGCCGTCAACGCGGTGATCGATGAGTTCTTCAACACTCCGACGGGCGCCGACGCCTTCTACGAGGGCTCCGAGTCGTTCGAGGAGCAGATCAAGATCCGTGTGGAGGGTGGTAACCCGCCTGACGTCGCGGTCTACCCGCAGCCGGGCTCGGTCATCGAGCAGGCAGAGGCTGGCACCGCCATCGCACTCGAGGACCTCGGGTTCGACATCGCGGAGCTGAACGCCACCTTCGGCGAGTACCTGATGTCGCTCGGTGAGTACGAGGGCAAGCACTACGGCCTTCCCACCAACGTCAACCTCAAGAGCCTCGTCTGGTACAACCAGTCGGTCTTCGACGCCCAGGGCTACTCGCCGCCGGGAACGTGGGACGAGCTCCTCGCGCTCAGCCAGACGATGGTCGATGACGGCTTCACGCCGTTCTGCATCGGCACCGGCTCCGACGCGGCCACGGGTTGGCCGGCGACGGACTGGATGGAAGACATCATGCTCCGCACGGCGGGCGCCGAGGTCTACGACCAGTGGGTGAGCCACGAGATCCCGTTCAACGACCCGGCGGTCAAGAACGCTGCCGAGACGTTCGCCGAGATCGCGTTCAACGAGGACTTCATCCTCGGCAAGACCTCGCAGATCCCTGACCTCGACTTCCGTGACGCTCCGGACCCGATGCTCGCTGACCCGCCCGGCTGCCTCATGCACCGCCAGGCCAGCTTCATCGTGAACTTCTTCCCGGAGGGCACGGCTGACAACGCCGGGGTCTTCGCGTTCCCGGACATCGACCAGTCCGGCGCACTCATCGCGGGTGAGATGGCTGCCATCTTCCGCGACGCGCCTGAGGTCCGCGGCTTCCTGCGTGCCTTCATCTCCACGGAGGCGCAGTGTGCGCAGGGCAGCGAGGCCGGGATCATCCGTATCTCGCCGAACGTCAACACGACAGCTGACTGCTACGCCAACCCGGTCGCGGCGACCGCCGCAGCGTCGATCATCGACGCCCTGAAGGCCGGCGCGGCGCGGTTCGACGCCTCCGACCTCATGCCGTCCTCCGTTGGTTCCGGGTCCTTCTGGACCGGGATGAACGAGTGGATGCGTGGCAAGGACCTCGACCAGGTCCTGCAGGAGATCGAGGACAGCTGGCCGGCGTGATGACGGTCGTCTGACACACACCCCGGGGCGACCGGCCACACGGACCGGGCGCCCCGCGGTGCTTCAGCGCTGCTGAGCCAGGCGGACAGCGGCGCGGGGGAGCAGTCGGGGCCGACGCCACCGGCGAGACACGAAGGGGAGCGCATGAGCACGTCACAGACGCCGGCGCCTGCTCGAGGAGCCGAACCGCCGTCCGGCCCTCCACGGGAACCCGAGGAGGCGACGGCGGTTCAGAACGTCGGACTCACGCTCTACCGGGTCGCGGCGGCACTGCTGATCCCGATCGTGTCGCTGGCCGCGCTCTGGTTCACCTTCGACTGGCTGCGCGACACCGATGCCAGTCGGATCGTCGTCGTCGTGGTCGCGGTCATCGTCGGCGTGTTCGGGGTGTTCGCCCTGTACTACGGCATGGACAAGGTGACCGACCAGCTACCCGAACGCTTCCAGGACTCCGTCCGCCCCTGGGTCTTCGTCGGACCTGCCCTCACGGTCCTCGCCGTGTTCCTGGTCTACCCGGCCATCAACACGACGCTCCTCAGCTTCAAGGACGCGACAGGTGACGCCTGGGTCGGGCTCGAGAACTACGGCTTCGTCTTCACCAACGAGGGGATGTTGCGCTCGATGCGCAACACGCTCGGGTGGATCGTCATCGTGCCGACGGTCTCGGTCGCCTTCGGCCTCGCCGTCGCGGTCCTCGCGGACAAGCTCGATCGGGGTGAGTCCGCGGTCAAGTCGCTGATCTTCCTGCCGATGGCCGTGTCCTTCGTCGGCGCGAGCGTGGTCTTCGGCCTGATCTACGACTTCAAGATCTTCGGGAGCCAGACCGGTCTGCTCAACGGCATCTGGACGGCACTCGGCAACGAGCCCGTCGGATGGCTGTCGCTGCAGCCGTGGAACAACCTCTTCCTGATGGTGATCATGGTCTGGATGCAGACCGGGTTCGCCATGGTCATCCTCTCGGCAGCCATCAAGTCGGTCCCCGACGACATCCTCGAGGCGGCGCGGATCGACGGGGCCAACGAGATCCAGGTGTTCTTCCGCGTCGTCGTGCCGTCGATCATGTCCACGATCGTCGTGGTGACGACGACCATGATCATCAACGTGCTGAAGGTCTTCGACATCGTGTTCGTCATGACGAACGGCGAGCGTGGGACGGAGATCATCGCCGAGCGGATGATCCGGTGGTTCTTCCGCAACGACCACGACGGCCGAGGCGCGGCCATCGCCGTCGTGCTCTTCCTGGCCATCATCCCGGTGATGATGATCAACGTCCGCCGCTTCCAGGCCGAGGAGGAGATCCGATGAGCGCGACCACCGTCGACACCAACGAGCTCGTCCAGGGCAAGCAGCCGAGCCCACTGCAGAGGCTCTTCAGCCGGTGGCCCGTGAAGCTGGCGCTGTTGCTGATCGTCGTCATCTGGCTGATCCCCACCCTGGGCCTGCTCGTCTCGTCCCTCAGGATCAAGGCCATCACCGAGGCCGAGGGTTGGTGGACGTTCTTCGCCAACCCGTTCGACACGGCGCAGTGGACGCTGTCGCACTACTCCGAGGTGCTGACCGGTCGCGGTTTCGGGAACGCGTTCGGGAACTCGCTCGCGGTGGCGATCCCGGCGACCGTCATCCCGATCACGATGGCGGCATTCGCCTCCTACGCGTTCTCCTGGATGGAGTTCCGTGGCCGTCAGGTCATGTTCGTCTCGGTCGTCGCGCTGCTGGTCGTCCCGCTGCAGATGGCCCTGATCCCGCTGCTGCGGCTGTACACCCAGGGCGGCACCTTCCTCGGTGTCACGATCTTCCCCGACCTCGACCTGGCCGGCACCTATCCGGCGGTCTGGCTCGCTCACGCGGGCTTCGGCCTGCCGCTCGCGGTGTACCTGCTCCGCAACTACATCGGGTCGCTGCCCTCGTCGATCATCGAGTCGGCCCGGGTCGACGGCGCCACGCACTTCGAGATCTTCACGCGGCTGATCGTGCCGCTGTCGGTCCCCGCGCTGGCCTCGTTCGCGATCTTCCAGTTCCTGTGGGTGTGGAACGACCTGCTGGTGGCGCTCGTCTTCCTCGGAGGCACGCCGGACGTCCAGGTGCTGACCATGGCGCTCGCCGAGTTGCAGGGGCAGTTCGGCCAGTTCGCCCACCTGCTGCCCGCGGCCGCCTTCATCACGATGGCACTTCCGTTGGTCGTGTTCTTCAGCCTGCAGCGCTACTTCGTGCGCGGGCTGACGGCCGGCGCGGTCAAGGGCTAGGAGGGACGTGTTCGGGCGCGACCCGCTGACACTACGAGGACGGTGGCTGCTCATCGCGGTGGCCACCGTCCTCCTGCAGTTCAGCTACTGGCCGATCGTGTCGTCGGTCGCGGCCGCCAGCGCTGGCGTCGAGCCACCCGCGTCGGGCGGGGGCCTGATGCTCGGGCTGAGCCTCGCGCCGCTCCTCTTCGTCCTGCTCGCGTTCGGCTCGCGACACGAGCGTGCGCCGGGGGCGGTGCTCAAGGCCATGGGTCTCTTCATCGTGTTCGCGTTCTCGCTGGCCCTGCTGGATCTCATGGTCGCGACCGTCGCCGGCTACAGCGCGGGCGCGGTCGCCGCGATCCGGCGGGAGGAGCACCACTCGCTGAGATGGCGCGCCTATGCGGCGGCGGCCGCGACGGCCTGGGTGCTCGTCCTGCTCCTCGTACGACCGGACTTCGCGCTGGTGAGCGGGTCCATCCTGCCGTTCGCCATCGTCGGCATCGTCGACCAGCTCTTCGACGACCGGGCGGCCGAGGTCGACGTCGCGCCGTGAGCTACCGGCGGGAGGCGATCGCTTCCCTGTACCGATGGAAGCTGTCCTTCGGGACACGGACGTACCGGCCAGGGTCGGAGTGCACGATGCCGAAGCGCCTGCCGTACCCCTCCGCCCACTCGAAGTTGTCGAGCAGCGACCAGAGGAAGTAGCCGTGCAGCGGCAGGCCCTCCGCTCGGCACCGATCCACCGACCCGAGATGCGCCTCGAGGTAGGCGACGCGGTCCGTGTCCTCGATCGTGCCGTCACGGACGGGGGGGTCCTCGTAGGCGGCACCGTTCTCCGTGACGTAGATGCTCTCGACGCCGTACCGGGTCGCGGCCCGTTGCACGATCTCGTGGATGCCGTCGGGGTGGGTCTCCCAGCCCATCGCGGTGAGCGGCGCCCCGGGCGGCGGTGCGTGGACGCCAGCTCGCCAGTCGCCGTCATCCGCGGGCCTGACGGTGTCGCGCCGGTAGTAGTTCAGGCCGAGGAAGTCCGTGCGTGCCGCGATCCGGTCGAGGTCGCCGGGGCGGATGTCGGGGTTGGCGTCGCCGTAGAACGCGACGACGTCCTCCGGGTAGCCCCGGCCCGTCACGGGGTCGAGGAACCATCTGTTGTGCTGCCCGTCGGCGAGGGTCGCCGCCCGGACGTGCGTGGGGTCGTCAGGATCCAGTGGGGCGAACACGTTGACGTCGAGCGTGATGCCGACGCGGGCACGGGGCACGGCCTCTCGCAGCTCGTGCGTCGCCATCCCGTGCGAGACCAGGACTTCGTGCGCGACCTGCAACGCCGTCGTGATGTCGGTGACACCCGGAGCGTGTACCCCTTCGGCGTTCGCCACGAGCGACACGACACGGGGTTCGTTGTGGGTGATCCAGTTCGTGACCCGGTCGCCGAGCCGGTCGGCGACGATGCGGGCGTAGCGTGCGAACGCCTCGCCCGTGCTGCGGCGTGTCCACCCGCCCCGGGCCTGCAGGGCGGAGGGCAGGTCCCAGTGGTAGAGCGTGACCCAGGGCTCGATGCCGGCCGCGAGGAGGCGATCGACCAGTCGGTCGTAGAAGTCGAGCCCGGCCGGGTTCACCTCTCCGACCCCATCCGGCAGGACCCGGGGCCACGCCACGCTGAACCGGTAGGCATCCACGCCGAGCTCCGACATCAGAGCGACGTCCTCGTCGACGTGGCCGTAGTGGTGCGAGCCCGCAGCGCTCGTGTCGCCGCCGGCGATGGCGCCGGGCCGGGCCTCGAAGTCCTCCCAGATCGAGCGCCCGCGTCCGTCGCGGTCCCGCGCGCCCTCGATCTGCAGTGCCGACGTCGCGACGCCCCAGGTGAAGTCGTTGGCCACACGCTCCCCAAGGCTCGGCGGCCGCAACGTAGCGGCCCCTGCTGGGCCGGCGGGCGGTCGTGCGGGTGGTGGCGCGGATGAGGTTCCAGCTCACCGCCCGCACGGGCCACCCGGACTTCCTCGACCTGCCGTGGGATCAGCCCCTGGAGGAGTGGGAGACGCCACGCATCACGGCCGTCCCTCGGGGCATCCACCGTCACGTGGTGCGGTTCGTGGAGTACGGCGACGCCACCTACGCGTTGAAGGAGCTGCCCAAGCACTACGCGCTGCGTGAGTACGAGGCCCTGCGCTACCTGGCGGACGAGGACCTGCCGGTCGTCGAGGCCGTGGGCGTCGTCCGCGACCGGCGTGGGCGGGACGGCGAACCGCTGGATCCGATCCTGATCACGCGCTACCTCGAGTACTCGCTGCCGTACCGACTGCTGTTCGTCCGCGAGGCCCCGGCTGCCCTCCGCGATCGCATGGTCGATGCGCTGGTCAACCTCCTCGTGCGCCTCCACCTCGCCGGCTTCCTGTGGCTCGACTGCTCGCTGTCGAACACGCTGTTCCGACGCGACGCCGGGTTGCTGGCCGCGTACCTCGTCGACGCCGAGACGGCGGAGATCCACCCCGAGCTCAGCGGCGGCCAGCGTTCCTACGACATCGACTGTGCCATCGAGCGCTGTGCCGGCGAGCTCTACGACCTCATCGCGTCGGGGATGCTGCCCGAGGAGCTGGACGTGTGGGGCCTGGGGGAGGAGCTCCGGAGGCGCTACGAAGCCCTCTGGGACGAGCTCACCCGTGACGAGGTGTTCTGCCGCGACGAGCAGCACCGCATCCACGAACGACTCCGCCGGATCAACGACCTCGGCTACGACGTCTCCGAGATCGAGCTCGAGGGCGAGGGTGACGAGCTGCGGATGAAGGTCCGCACCCGACTGGTCGACCCCGGCCGCCACCGCCGACGGCTGCAGGAGCTCACCGGCCTCGACGTCCAGGACAACCAGGCGCGACGACTCCTGCACGACATCGCGAACTTCGGCGCGTGGCTCAGCCGGGAGAAGGGCCGTGAGTTCACCGAGAAGCAGGTGGCGCTGCGCTGGATGGACATGTCCTTCGAGTCGGCGATGGAGCGTGTTCCCCAGGGGTTCCGGTCGAAGCGCGAGCCGGCCGAGATCTTCCACGAGGTGCTCGAGCACTGGTACTACCAGTCCCAGATCGAGGGCAAGGACATGCAGTTCCACGACGCCGTCGACTCCTATGTCGACAACGTGTTGCCGGCGGTGCCCGATGAGCAGCGCCTCGACGCGGAAGTCATCGGCGCAGACGCCGTCGAGCTCGTGGACGCCGACAGCGAGGAATGAGTGTCCGCCCGTACGGGCAACCTCCCGTCCGGGAGGGCGGCGGGACCGAACACTTGAACGAAGCGTCGGGTGAGCACAGCCGCCCGGCCGACTGCTCGTGACACACGTACAAGGGGACCATCCATGGCACGCGTCCGCAGAACGACCGTCGTCCCGGGGACGGTCGAGTCCGTCTTCGACTACCTCGCCGACTTCAGCACGACACGGGAGTGGGATCCCGGGATCGTCGATGCAGAGAAGCTGACCGAGGGGCCACCGATCGTCGGCTCGAAGTTCCGGGTGGTCGCCCGGTTCATGGGCCGCGACGTCGAGCTCGTCTACACGACGACCGAGTACGAGCGGCCCGAGCGGTTCACGGTCGACGGCCGCAACGCGACGAGCCGCAGCGTCGACACGATCACGTTCGCCGAGGACGCCTCGGGCGGCACGCGCATCACCTACGAGGCCGAGCTGACCCTCAAGGGTCCCCTCGCCCTGTTCGACCCGGCGCTGAGGGTCGTCTTCGAGCGCCTCGCTGACAAGGCCATCGCGGGGCTCGAGGCAACGCTGGGCGAGAAGCAGGGGGTCGCCTGAGGCGGCCCGCCCCGCTACCGTGCATCGAACACCTGTTCGATGCACGGTGGAGGGATGCGTGGGCCAGCCAGCGACCGAACACAAGAACGGGGACGGCAACGCTCCGGCCTACCTGCACGGGCTGAACCCCGGCCAGCAGAGGGCCGTGCTCCACGCCGACGGGCCACTGCTCGTCATCGCCGGTGCGGGAAGCGGCAAGACGCGAACCCTCGCGTCCCGCGTCGCGCGCCTCATCGCCGAGGGCACGCCGGCCGAGCGCATCCTGCTGCTCACCTTCACTCGTCGGGCGTCGAAGGAGATGCTCGCGAGGGCCGGTCGGCTCGTCCGCGACCGCGCCGTGGGCAAGGTCGTGGGCGGGACCTTCCACGCCGCCGCCAACCGCCTGCTCCGCCAGTACGGGACGGCGGTGGGCCTCCGCAGCGGCTTCACGGTCCTCGACCAGGGCGACAGTGCCGACCTCATGGGGCTGCTCCGCGAGGAGCACGGCCTCGCGGAGCGCGAGCGTCGCTTCCCGCGGAAGGAGACCGTCGCCTCGATCTACTCGCGGGTCGTGAACGCGCAGCGCCCATTGACCGAGGTGGTCGAGCGCGACTTCCCGTGGTGCCGTGGCGAGGTCGATGGACTGCGCGAGGTCTTCGCCGCCTACACCGAGCGCAAGCACGCCAACAACGTCGTGGACTTCGACGACCTGCTCCTGTACTGGCGGGCGCTGGTCACGCAGTCCGCTGTCGCCGGCACGATCCGGGGCATGTTCGACCACGTGCTGGTCGACGAGTACCAGGACACGAACCGACTGCAGGCCGACATCCTGGCCGGGGTCATGCCCGACGGGCGGGGCCTGACGGTCGTCGGTGACGATGCGCAGGCGATCTACTCGTTCCGCGCCGCCACGGTCGAGAACATCCTCGAGTTCCCCGAGCGCTTCCCGGGCACCACGCTGGTGACGCTCGACCAGAACTACCGCTCGACCCCCGAGGTACTCCAGACCGCCAACGCGGTCCTCGCCGCGGCACCGCGGTCCTATCCGAAACAGCTCTGGTCCGCCCGTCCGTCGGGGGCGCGTCCGAGCCTCACGATCGCCGAGGACGAGGGCGACCAGGCCCGGCTCGTCGCCGACCGGATCCTCGTCCATCGCGAGGCCGGGATCCGGCTCATCGAACAGGCGGTCCTCTTCCGAACCGGGCACCACTCGGACGGACTGGAGCTCGAGCTGTCGCGGAGGGACATCCCGTTCGTGAAGTTCGGTGGCCTGCAGTTCCTCGAGGCCGCGCACATCAAGGACGTGCTCGCGATGCTGCGCGTCCTCGACAACCCGACCGACGAGCTGGCCTGGCACCGCGTGCTGCGGCTGCTCGACGGCATCGGCCCCGCCACGTCCCAGCGGCTGCTCGACCAGGTCCTCGGGAGCCCGACCCCACCCGAGGCCGTGCTGCCGCGGTTCCTCGAGGAGGAGTTGGACGGTGTGCCGCCACGTGCGGTCGACGACCTCGCGCTGTTGCGGACGGCACTCGGCGAGGCGCACGGCGGCTCCGGCCCGGAGCCGCCACCGGCGGTCCAGCTCGAGCGCTTCGTCGACCTGTGCGAGCGTGTCTTCGCTCGCCGCTACGACGACGCCGGGGCGCGCCTCGCCGACGTCGCCCAGCTCAGCGACATCGCGCGCGCCTACCCATCGCGCGGGCGCTTCCTGGCCGAGCTGACACTCGACCCACCGTCCTCCACGAGCGACCTGGCCGGGCCGCCCCATCTCGACGACGACTACGTCACGCTGTCGACGATCCACTCCGCCAAGGGCGGGGAGTGGCGGGCCGTACACGTGATCCATGCCGCCGACGGCAACATCCCCTCGGACATGGCCTTGCGCGACGCGGAGGGTCTGGAGGAGGAGCGGCGCCTCCTGTACGTGGCGCTCACCCGCGCGCAGGACCACCTGCACGTGACGTACCCGCTGCGCTTCTACCACCGCCGGTTCGGCATGGACGACGCGCACACCTACGCGCAGCCAAGTCGGTTCCTCGAACCCGCGCGGGACACGTTCGACCAGGTCGGTGGCGATCCTGTCGCACAGGAACCGGTGCAGGTCTCGGCTGATCCGGTCCGTGTTGCACTGGATGGCCTGTTCGCAGGGTGAGCCTGCCCACCGTCGCGGTGTGAACAGGGCGTCGCGCAGGGCGCGCGCGGCGGCAGGGATGCCGTCACGGGCGACGAATCCGTCCGTTGCGCTCCGCTGAACACATCGAAGGCGGTGGACCCTGAACGTCATCGACGCCAACTCACGCTTCCGCGCGCGGGCCCGCGACCTGCGGCGTCGCGAAGCCATGCCCCCGCGCAGCCTCCTGCGCGGGATCATGCGGCTCGTCCTGGACGCCGTCGACGCCGACGAGGTCTCGCTCTACCTCGAGACGCGCGACCTCTCCATCAAGCTCACCGAGGAGCAGCGCCCGCCCCTGCACGTCGCCTTCGGGTCCGTCGGGCACGTGATCTCCGCGCCGATCTCGCTCGCGTCAGGTGATGGCTGG
>JBFHRB010000063.1:0-13813 GCA_041591915.1 Nitriliruptorales bacterium | reverse complement strand
CCTCACCGCGTCGAGCAGGCGGACGCCGAGCGCACCAGCCTGGGCGAGGTTCGCGACGACCAGCTGGGGCTGCAGGTGTGCGGCCTGCTCGACGACGTCGATCCCTCGGTGCGTCACGGCACCGATGACGTAGCCCTCGTCACGGAGGGTGTGCTCGAGCGCGCTCCTCAGCAGCGTGGGGGCATCGCAGAGCACGGCCACGGGGTCGAGGCGGAGGTCTGGCATCGCGGCTCCGTCGGCACGGGTGATCGGGCGAACGGCGGGAGTCTGGGCTCGTGTGCCTGAAGCCCCACTGAAGTCGGCGAGGGCTTCAGGGGAACTTCAGCAGGCGAACAGCCTGACATCAGGTCGCGCGTCGATGCTTCGCCACGTCCCTCCCACGAGGCAGGCGGATGACGAGACTCCAGCGGCGCTCGCGCGACGGCGGCGCGCCGATCGCGGCCGCGGTCGTCGCCCCAGCCCCCACCACGACCCCGCCCGATCAGTCCGTCGAGGTGGCCGGTGGCCGGCTCGGCGAGGTCCTGGTGCGCCAGCGAGCCGCGCTCGCGAGCCAGATCGGCGAGGCCCTTCTCCAGCAGTCCGCCTCCGGGCAGCGGCTCGGCGACCTGCTCCTCGGGCTCGGGGTGGTCACGGAGGACCAGCTCGCCGCCGCGCTGGCCGAGCAGTTCGGGTGCTCGGTCGCCGACCTCCCCGAGGCCACGTTCGAGCCGGAGGCGCTGGCACTCATCCCGGAGACGCTGGCACGTGCGTTGAACGTCGTCCCGCTGTCGCGCGACGGCGGGCGGATGATCGTGGCCGCGGCCGACGCCTCCGAGCAGCTCGTCGCCCAGTTGCGCGCGGAGTCGGGACTGGACGTCGTCGTCGAGATCGCCCCGGCGTCGACCATCCGTCGGATCGTCGACCAGCACTACCGCGCCCTCGCCCACGTCGCGGACCACGTCAGCGCCTTCGAGGTGGCCGAGGCCCTGCGTCGCGTGGGGTCGGTGGAGGTGGCCACGGCGGACCAGGACGCGCCCGTGGTCCAGGTCGTGAACCTGATGATGACCCAGGCCCTGCGGGACCGGGCGTCCGACGTCCACGTCGAGCCGCAGGAGGACCGTCTGCGGATCCGCTTCCGCATCGACGGCGTCCTGCACGACGTCCTGGCGCTGCCTGCGGCGATGGGCCCGGCCCTCGTCAACCGCATCAAGATCCTCTCCCGGATGAACATCGTCGAGCGCCGGCGCGCCCAGGACGGCCAGTTCGCGCTGACCCTCGACGGGCGCGACCTGGACGTGCGCGTGTCGACCGCGGGGACCATCTGGGGCGAGAAGGCGGTGCTCCGCCTCCTCGACAAGAGCCGCCCGCTCTTCCGCCTGAGCGACCTCGGCATGCCCGCCGAGACGGCCGACCGGTACGCCCACCACGTGCGCTCGCCGTTCGGCATGGTCGTCTGCGTCGGGCCGACCGGCGCCGGCAAGACCACGACGCTGTACGCGACGCTGGGCGAGGTCAACCGACCCGAGCTGAACGTCGTGACGATCGAGGATCCGGTCGAGTACGTCCTGCCGTCCATCAACCAGATCCAGATCAACGAGGCGGCTGAGGTCACCTTCGCCGGCACGCTGCGGGCGACGATGCGCCAGGACCCCGACGTGATCCTGGTCGGCGAGGTCCGCGACGCCGAGACCGCGCGCATCGCGGTCCGGTCCGCACTGACCGGGCACCTCGTCCTGACCTCGCTGCACGCGACGGACGCGGCCTCGGCCGTGCACCGGCTGCTCGACATGGGCGTCGAGCCCTTCCTCGTGTCGAGCTCCCTCGTCGCCGTCGTCGCCCAGCGGCTCGTGCGGCGGGTCTGCCCGCACTGTGCCGAGCCCTACAAGCCCACGCCCGCCGAGCTCGCGTTCTACCGCCAGCTCGGAGGCCCGGCGCGCCCGAACTACCTGCGCGGGCGTGGATGCACCCTGTGTGCTCGGTCCGGCTACCTCGAGCGGATCGGCGTCTACGAGGTCCTGTCGGTCACGGACGAGGTGAAGGAGCTCGTCGTCTCGGGCGCCTCGCGTGACCAGCTGCGCGACCTCGCCGTGGCGCAGGGGATGAAGACGCTCCGCCAGGAGGGCCTCCGACTCGTCGCCTCGGGCGTCACGACCATCGACGAGGTCGCCCGCAACATCTACGTCCTGTGAGCCAGCCATGACCACCTACCGATACCGGGCGCTCGACCTCGACGGCCGCCGCATCCGCGGCGCGGTCGAGGCCACGAGTCGTCGGGCTGCGCAGACGACGCTCCTCGAGCGGGGCGTGTCACCGACGCGCCTGACCGAGCGGCGCAGCCTGCTGTCGCTGGAGCTCACGCCCAGACGTGTCACGACGCCGGAGCTCATGCACCTGTCCCGGCAGCTGGCGGCCTTCCTGCGGGCCGGCATCCCGATCCTCGAGGCCCTCTCGTCCCTGTCCGAGGCCAGCGAGAACCCCTTCGTCGCGGCGACCCTCGTCGACGTCGCGGACGCGCTGCGTGAGGGCGAGTCCTTCGCGGAGGCCCTCGACGCGCACCCGCGGGTGTTCCCGGCCGTCTACCGGGGGATGGTCCGCACGAGCGAGCTGACCGGCAACCTCGACGGCGTCCTCGACCAGCTCGCGGGCTACCTCGAGCGGGACCTCGAGGCGCGCCGGCAGCTGACCTCCGCACTCACCTACCCGAGCGTCGTGCTCCTCACGGCGATCGTCACCATCGTGATCCTGGCCTCGTGGGTCATCCCCAAGTTCGAGACGTTCTTCGATTCCTTCAACGCGACCCTGCCGCTGCCCACCCGGATGCTGCTGTGGATGACCGGGTTCCTGGGCACGTGGTGGTGGGCGCTGATGGCCGTGCTCGGCCTCGCCGTCATCGGCGGGCTCGCGAGCTTCCGCTCGGCTCGTGGCCGGGCGGTCTGGGACCGCGTGCTCCTCGGCCTGCCCGTCATCGGCACGACCGCTCGCTACGTGATCGTCGAGCGCTTCTGCCGCACCCTGGGGTCGATGGTCCACGCCGGGGTGACGCTGCCGGAGGCGATGGCCGTCGCTGCGGCGGGCACCAACAACGCCGTGTTCGTGTCGGCACTCGAGACCGCGCGCGCGGACCTGCTCGGAGGTGAGGGCATCGCGCGCCCGATCGCGGCCTCGGGCCTGTTCCCGAGCTCGGTGGTGCAGATGGTGCGGGCCGGGGAGGACACCGGGACGCTCGACGAGCAGCTGGTCAACGCGGCCGCCTTCTTCGAGCAGGAGCTGCGCTTCAAGATCAAGCACCTGACGAGCCTGTTCGAGCCCCTGGTGATCGTCGGTGTCGGCCTGATGGTTGGCTTCGTCGCGCTGGCACTCGTCACCGCCATGTACGGCATCTACGCCCAGGTGCAGTGATGCGCCACAACGAGGCCGGGGTCACGCTCGTCGAGCTCATCATCACCGTGGTGATCCTCGGGCTCGCCGTGGCCGGCATCGTCGGCGCGCTCGGCACCGCGTTGACGGCGAGCGCCATCAACCGCCAGCAGACGGACGCCGAGGCGGTCACCCGCTCGTACGCCGAGAGCGTGCAGCGCGCCACCTACGTCACGTGCGCGACCTCGTACCCGCCGAGCGGGGTCGTCGTCCCCGTCGGCATCGCGGCCAGTACCACGGTGGCCTATGCCGCACCCTCGACGGCCCCCGTCTTCGGGCCGTCGTGCCCCGGTGGCACGGCCCTGCAGCGCGTGACGATCACCGCGACCTCGACCGACGGGCGGACCGTGCGGGCGATGAGCATCGTGAAGCGGAGCCCGTCGTGAGCCGCGGGCAGCGGGGCTACACGCTCATCGAGCTGATCCTCGCGATCACGATCCTGGCCGTCGTCGCCGCGCCCCTCTCGGGTGCGGTCGTACTCGGCCTCCGCACCGGCACGGACGCCGAGGCACGGCTGCTCGAGGCCAACGACGGACGCCTGCTCGCGACGTTCCTCGGCCCCGACGTGCAGTCGGCGACGACCGTGTCGACGACCGACACGACCTGCGGCGGGGCAGGGACCCGGCTCGCCATCTCCTGGCGGGAGGGGTCGACCGACGTGCGCGTCGCCTACGTCGCGGAGTCGCCGGGTACCGAGCAGCACCGGCTCGTCCGTCGCCGTTGCGTGGGCAGCGCCGTCGAGGAACAGGTGATCGCCGCACTGCTCGCGCCCACGACGGGGTCCGTCTCGGTCGCATGCCCGTCGGGGCAGCGGACCGTGACGGCGGCCATCACGCAGAGGTCCGGAGCGGCGACGACGGTGTCCGCAACCACGCGGACGACCACGGCGGTGTGCCCGTGAGCGATCCCTCCGACCGCGCCCCCGCCCGTGCCGCGTCGGAGGCCGGCGCCGCGCTCGTGATGGCCCTCGTGTTCCTGCTGCTCTTCGGCGCGACCGTCCCGGCGCTGCTCGGCCTCGCCGGCACGTCGGTCCGTGCGGCGACCGTGTCCGGCGAGCAGGCGAACCTCCTGTACGCGGCCGACGCCGGCGTGCAGGTGGCGATCGACGGCATCCGGCGCACGCCCGGATGGGGCATCGACGGCGGGATCTGCCCCAACCACACGACGACCGTCAACGGCGTCGAGATGCTCGTCCGCTGCCAGCCGCTGCCGGGCTCGGGCCTGCTCACGGGCGGCGTCGCCAACCCGAACAACGCCCCGGGCTGGGCGGTGATGTCGACCAGCACCACCGAGGTCGGCATCCAGCAGCTGTCCAACCAGACGCTGCGCGTCGGTGGCGGGATGGCGTCTCGCACCGGCGTCACCGTCCCCGCGGCCAACGCCGAGCTGCGCGTGACCCGCGGGGACGTGCGCGCCGTCGGGGCCTGCAGCGGGACGATCGTCGTCGAGCAGGGCGTGCGCAGCTGCAACGACCCGGCGACCCCGGTGGCGCCGACCTACCCGGCGCCGATCACGACGCTGCCCGCGCGCCAGCCCGTGCCCGCCTGCGCCCCCGGAACGGTCACCTTCCAGCCCGGCTGGTACGACGACGCGGCGGCGCTGACGAGCCTGACGGCCGGCGCCTGCCCGGGACGGCTGTTCCGCTTCAACCCCGGCATCTACTACCTCGACTTCCGCAACGCCGGCTCGCACGAGTGGCGGGTCGAGGACGCGACCTCGACGGTCGTCGCCGGCACACCGCGGACGACGGGTGTCGGCTGCAACGAGAACTCGCTCGACGGGGTCCGGTTCGTGTTCGGTGGGGACAGCCGGCTGCACATCAGCTCCGGGTCCTTCTACGCCTGCGCGCCCGCCTTCGCCGACCAGCAGCGGATCGTCGTCCAGGTGCTGCGCCCCGCCACGGGTCCCGGCACGCGCACCACGGTGGCCGCCCAGCACGCCTCGACCGCGACCGGCACCCCCGTGCCGGGCCAGACCGGAGCGTGGGCGCCCGACGTCGCGCGCACCGCGCGGATCGATGGTGCGGCGGCGAGCGCCGCCGTGTCCAAGGGCAGCGCAGCGACCCTGACGATCGGGGGTTTCGGCACCTCTGTCGTACCCGCGGGCGCGACGATCACGAAGGTCGACCTGCGCGTGGTCCACCAGGCGACCGGTGACATCGCGGGCATCAGCGGGACCCTGCAGGCGCCGGGGCTGAGTCCGGCGAGAGCGTTCACGCTGCCCGTGCAGGCGACGCTCGGCGAGACGCGCATCGACGTAACGGACGTCTTCACCGCGAACCCGTCCCGCCTGTCGAACGTGACGGTGACCTACAGCGGCAACGCCCCCACGGGCAACAGGAGCGGCACGCTCGTCGTCGACGGCTGGGCGCTCGACGTCACCTACACCGAGCCCGACCTCGCCGGGGCGTCCGGCTGCCTCGTCCGCACCCCGTTCGACCCATTGTTGGCGGACACGAGCAACAACACGGTCACCAGCTGCCCGCTGGTGCGCACGCAGGGCAACAACACCACCGTCGAGTTCCGCGGGACCATCTACGCCCCGGACACGCCACTGTCGCTGTCGATGACCAACCGGTCGTTCCAGCTGGTGGGCCGCGGCATCGTCGGCCGGGTCGTTGCGCTGGGCAAGACGCCGTCGTCCGACCCCAGCATCGAGGCCATCAGCGTCCCGTCGATCGCCCCGGCCGCCCTGATGGACCGCGTCGTGACGCTCACGGCGTGCCCGCGAACCCCCGGGCAGTCGACGTGCCAGCAGGTCGGCGGCAGCGACGACGTGCGCCTCGTGGCGGAGGTCGCCTTCCCTCCGGCGGGCCCGGACATCCGCTCGTGGCGGGCGGTCCGCTGAGACCTTCAGCGGCTCTTCAGCGAGCGCTCAGCCAGGCTCCAGACAGCCCCGACACCATACGAGGGTGACGGCGAGACGCCGCCCGACCCGCCGGGCACCCGGCCCTGTGGGAACCACGACCCCGAGCGCAAGCCACGGGGAGAACAGCAGGATCACCCATGATGCAGCGCATCCGCGCGATGAGGCAGGACGAGGGCTTCACCCTCATCGAACTCCTGCTGGTCATCGTCGTCCTCGGCGTCCTCGCGGGCGTCGTCGTCCTCTCCGTCGGTGGGGTCAGCGACCGCGGCGCCACCGCGGCATGCCGCTCGGACTTCAAGAACATCGAGGTCGCCCAGCAGGCGCACTACGCCAAGCTGAACCAGTACGCCGACGGCACCGCTGAGCTGGTGAGCGGGGGCTTCCTGGCCTCCGAGCCGTCGCCGAAGGGCTACACCATCACCACTGCCGCTCCGGGGACCAAGAAGTCGTACACAATCACGGTCGGCCCAGCCGCCAAGGTGACTGGTAACAGCAACGTCATCGCCGCGTGCAACAGCTTCGACGGCACCAACCCCGTCTGATCCAACCTCTCGCCCCTCCGGCGATCGGGGCCGGGCCCACGCGGCCCCGCCCCCACCCCGGTCCAACCGCCGCACGCAACTGACCCGAGGTACGAAGATGTCGCCGCGCCCCGCCGCACCATCCCTCGACGACCTCCTCCACCTGCTGTGGCTGCACGGCGGCAGCGACCTGCTCGTCACCCCGGGATCCCCGCCGCTCGCGCGGATCGACGGGGTGCTCGCACCGCTCGACGGGCTGGCGACCCTCGACCCCGCGGCGACCCGCGTCCTCGTGGAGGCGCGGCTGCCGGCGTCACTGCGGGAGCGGCTCGGGGAGCAGGGGAGCGTCGACTTCTCGTTCAGCTGGGGCGAACGGGCGCGCTTCCGGGCGAACGCCTTCTCGCAGCGCGGGTCGCTGGCGATGGCGGTGCGCCTCATCCCCTACGACATCCCGGACTTCGACGAGCTGGGGTTGCCCGAGGTGGTCGACCGTCTCGTCGAGCTGCCGTACGGGCTCGTCCTCGTGACGGGTCCGACCGGCTCGGGGAAGTCCACCACGCTCGCGGCGATGATCGACCGGATCAACCGTGAGCGCCCGGTCCACGTCCTCACGATCGAGGACCCCATCGAGTACCTCCACCGCCACGGTCGCGCGGCGGTGAACCAGCGTGAGATCGGCACCGACGCGCCGACGTTCGAGCTGGCGCTGCGCGCCGCGCTGCGCGAGGACCCCGACGTCCTGCTCATCGGCGAGATGCGCGACCTCGAGACCATCCGCACGGCCCTCACCGTCGCCGAGACCGGCCACCTCGTGTTCGCGACCCTGCACACGTCCGACACGACCCAGGCGGTCGACCGCATCGTCGACGTCTTCCCGGCCGAGCAGCAGAACCAGGTGCGCCTGCAGCTGTCGACGTCGCTGCAGGCCGTGCTGCACCAGCGGCTGCTGCCCCGCATCGGCGGTGGCCGGGCGGCCGCGTTCGAGGTCCTGCTCGCGACCGCGCCGGTGCGCAACCTGATCCGCGAGGGCAAGACCGCCCAGTTGCGCAACCAGCTCATCGCCGCCCAGCGGGTCGGCATGCGCACGCTCGAGGCCTCGCTCAGCGACCTCGTGGTGCGGGGGCTCGTCGACCACGAGGAGGCGCTCGCACGCAGCGTCCACCCCTCGGAGGTCCTCGCGAAGCCGGCGGTGCGCTCGGCCGTCTAGTCGAGAGTTCGGCATCGCAGACTCGGCCGCGGACCGGACAGGGTGCAACATGTCGGAGGGTTCAGACGTCGTTGCGGCGAACCGTCCGTCTGACCGAAGGGGTTGAGGGGTGTTACCCGCGTTCGCCACGCTGGTCGCCGCGGTCGAGAACGACACCGCGCACGACTGGCCGCCGGGCTTCATCCGGCTCTACCACGACGAGTACGAGGCGATGGTCCGCCTCGCTCGGCTCGTGACCGGCCGCAACGAGGCGGCCGAGGACCTCGTCCAGGACTGCTACCTGCGCCTCGCGGCCAGATGGGGACAGGTCGCCCAGCCGGGCGGCTACCTCCGGAGGTCCGTCGTGAACGCGGCCAACTCGTACCTGCGCAAGTACGGGCGGCTGCGGCCACTCGAGCACGCGAGCGACGAGCTCGCGGACGCGACGCCGGAGATCGACGAGACGTGGAAGGCGCTGCGACGCCTCTCGCCCCGACGACGGACGGCGATCGTCCTGCGGTACTACGAGGACCTCAGCGACGACGAGATCGCCGCCGCCCTCGACTGTCGGCCGGCAACGGTTCGTTCCCTCATCCACCGTGGCCTCCGCCAGCTCGAGGAGGTGCTCGCATGACCACCCAGACCGAAGACCGCCTCCGCCGCACCCTTACGCACGCCGCGGAGACGACCACGACCTCGCCGGACGCACTGGCCGTCATGGCGGAGCGGCGTCGCCGTCGGCACCGCTGGGCGACGTGGCCCCTGGCCGTCGGCATCGCCGGCGCCGGGCTCGCCGCGATCGTCGGCGTCGTGTCCCTGTCGTCGACCCCGGACCAGGCGGCCGTCGACGTGGAGCCCGCCGCCGGCGGCACCGTGACGAGCCTGCCGTTCTCCGGCGACCCCACCGCCATCGACCTGAGCGGCGTGCTCGGTGGCAATGGCGCGATCATCGACACGGTCGCGGAGGGCGGCGTGCACGCCGTCGGCTACCGCGACACCGGGCGGGGCGACGCCCCCACTCCCGTGATCGTGACGCCGCGACTGAAGGACGAACGATCGGTCGACCTGCAGGTCCAGGAGCTGCCGCTGCCGCCGGGCTTCGAGGACGGCAACGTCCTCCCGAGTGCCGCGATGCTCGCCGACGGCCAGCTGTGGGTCGCGGGCACGGCCTGGCCCCGCCTGGACGACTGCCAGCCCGTGGTCGACGGTGAGGCCGGGGCCCAGGCCCAGGTGCTCGCCACACCGGCGAACTGCGGCCCGGTCGGGGTCCTGTGGCGTGGGGCCGCGATCGACGGCCGCATCGAGCGTCCCGTCGTCGACGCCGTCACTCCCCGCGAGGGCCACGGGTTCGTCGCCTCCGACATCGGCTTCATGCCCGGCGAGCTCGGCATCGTGCTCTGGGGCAGCAGCGCCGACGCACCGGCCGGTCGGTGGCACGTCGCCGGGTACCTCCGGGGCCCGGGGCCGGGCGCGTGGCTGCGGTTGGGGGGTCCCGATGCGGATGAGCCGGTCGACGTGCACTTCGTCCGCGGCGCGGGCGGCGTCGGGCTCCCGCAGCCCCAGGCACTCGTCGTCGCGAACCTGCCGGGTGCGGATGTGGATCTCCACGCGTTCTCCCTGCGCGAGGAGGAGGACGGCATGACCAGCGTCACGCATCGGGGCCCGCAGGACAGCGGGCTGGACGCCGTCGACCGCTCGGGGAGGCTCCTCGTCTGGTCCGAGCAGGGATCGTTCCGGCTTACCACGGGCAACACGGTCCACACCTCCGTCGACGGCGTCGACTGGGACCTCAGCGACCCCGGGGCCGGGTTCGGCCGGCCAGCGACCCTGGCGATCGGAGACGTCGGCGTGACCGGCGAACGGCTGAGCGTCGAGGTCGCCGAGGGCCAGCAGTTCTTCGCCTCGGAGCTGCTCGTCTACGGACAGGACGGCTCGGTGACCTCGGCCCCCGCCGCCTGGCGCGGGGCCTGGACGCTGCGCTGCCCGAACGGCGGGACGCCGGACGTCGTCTCGTCGATCACCGGCACGCGGGGAGTCGCCTGGGCGTTCGGCTACGGCTACGACACGTGTCGTGCGTCGACCGGGACGCCGACCATGTGGGTGGGCCCGATCCGGGAGCCGTGAGGATCGTCGAGGGGGTCAGGTCGCGACGGTGACCCGGTCGCGACCTGACTCCTTCGCCTGGTAGAGCGCCGCGTCTGCCCGCTGGGACAGTCCCTCGATGCCCTCCTCGCCGTTCCACATGGCGACCCCGATGGAGCAGGTCTGGTCCATGGGGGTCGACTCGCGTACGCGGTCGAGCACGCGGGTCGCGACCTCGGCCGTGCAGCGGGGGAGCACGACCACGAACTCCTCACCGCCCCACCGGGCGAGCACGTCGATCTCGCGGAGCTCCTCGGCCCATGCGCGCGTGGCACCGACGAGCAGGGCGTCTCCCTGCGCGTGCCCGTGCGAGTCGTTGAACCGCTTGAAGTGGTCGAGGTCGAGCATGGCGAGGGCCAGCGGCTCGTCCGTGCGGCGTGCCCGTGCGAGCTCGCGCTCGGCGACCTCCAGGTACCCGCGTCGGTTCAGCAGGCCGGTCAGCGGGTCGGTGCGGACGAGCGCCTCGAGCCCGAGGTTCGCCTCGCGCAGTCGAGCGACGACGTCCTGGACCGCCGCGCCGACGATCGGCCCCACGAGCAGCCAGAGGGCGAGTCGGCGCCACTCGGTCTGGGGGTAGAGCGGGTCGCCAGCGACGATGATCGGGAGGCCGAGCACGGCGACGAGCCCGACGACGAACATCCCGAGCGTTCGCGTGTCGCCCGTCAGGGCCACCCAGGCGAGGGGGAGGAGCAGGAGCGGCGAGTAGCCGCTGCTCGCGCCACCCTCGATGTGGCGCAGGATGACGACGGCGATGAGGTAGAGCATCGGGGCCACCGAGTCCAGCCACGACGCGCGCTCGTCCCTGCCCGCCGCCCACACGAGCGTGACCGAGACGATCGTGACGAGCCAGGCCGCCGTCAGCCCCACGGCCGTCGGCCGGTCCGGGGGGAGCAGCGTCAGCACCGGTGCGAACAGTGCGACCGCAGCGAACACCGGCCCGAGCCCCCGGCGGAACAGCAGCCGTTCCACGGCCCCTCCCCGATCCACGTCGTCGGCGGGGAGTATCGCCGCTTGCGACGCCCTCTGGATGCACCCCGGACGGCTCGACGGTGGGCCGGAGCGGACGCGGCACGTGCCCCGGGACGAACGACGCCAGGTCACCATCAGACCTGAGTCTCATAGACGCAGGAATGATGCGCCTACTACCATCATCTGGCTTGCGCTGCCTGCCGGGCACGCTCATACTCCTCACCGACGCATCCACTCCACCCAACCCCCGCATCGCAGCAGGAGGACCGCTCATGGCCAAGGCCGTCGGCATCGACCTCGGGACGACCAACTCCGTCGTCTCGGTGCTCGAAGGCGGTGAGCCCACCGTCATCGCGAACGCTGAAGGCGCTCGCACCACCCCGTCCGTCGTCGCGTTCTCGAAGTCCGCCGAGGTGCTCGTCGGCGAGGTCGCCAAGCGCCAGGCGGTGACCAACGCCGAGCGCACGATCCGCTCCGTGAAGCGCCACATGGGCACGGACTGGAAGATCGACATCGACGGCAAGAACTACACGCCGCAGGAGATCTCGGCCCGCATCCTGATGAAGCTCAAGCGCGACGCCGAGTCCTACCTCGGCGAGGACGTCACCCAGGCCGTCATCACCGTCCCGGCGTACTTCGACGACGCCCAGCGGCAGGCCACCAAGGAGGCCGGCGAGATCGCGGGCCTCGAGGTCCTGCGCCTCGTCGCCGAGCCGACGGCCGCCGCCCTCGCCTACGGCCTCGACAAGGAGGAGGACCAGACCGTCCTCGTCTTCGACCTCGGTGGCGGCACGTTCGACGTGTCGGTCCTCGAGATCGACGTGGAGACCGGCACGTACTCGGTCGAGGCCACCCACGGCGACAGCCACCTCGGTGGTGACGACTGGGACGAGGCCATCATCGACTGGCTCGTCAAGACGTTCAAGGACAACAACGGCATCGACCTCTCGCCCGACAAGATGGCGATGCAGCGCCTCAAGGAGGCCGCGGAGAAGGCCAAGATCGAGCTCAGCCAGACCCCCGAGACCTCGATCAACCTGCCGTTCATCACGGCCTCCGACGCCGGACCGCTCCACCTCGAGCAGACCCTGACCCGCGCGAAGTTCAACGAGCTCACCGCGGACCTGCTCGACAAGCTCCGTGGCCCGTTCAACCTCGCCATCAAGGACGCGGGCGTCAGCCTCGGCGACATCGACCACATCCTGCTCGTGGGTGGCTCGACGCGGATCCCGGCCGTGCAGGAGCTCGTCAAGGAGCTCACCGGCGGCAAGGAGCCCAACAAGGGCGTGAACCCGGACGAGGTCGTCGCCGTCGGCGCGGCCCTGCAGGCCGGTGTCCTCAAGGGCGAGGTCAAGGACGTGCTGCTCCTCGACGTCACCCCGCTGTCGCTCGGCATCGAGACCAAGGGCGGCGTCACCAACCACCTGATCGAGCGCAACACGACCATCCCGACCAAGAAGTCGCAGGTCTACACGACGGCCGACGACAACCAGCCCACCGTCGAGATCCACGTGCTGCAGGGTGAGCGCCCGATGGCGTCGGACAACCGCAGCCTCGGCAAGTTCCAGCTCACCGGCATCCCGCCGGCGCCCGCTGGCGTCCCGCAGATCGAGGTCACCTTCGACATCGACGCGAACGGCATCGTGCACGTGTCCGCCAAGGACCTCGGCACGGGCAAGGAGCAGTCGATGACGATCACCGGCGGCACGGCGCTGCCGAAGGACGACATCGAGCAGATGATCAAGGACGCCGAGTCCCACGCGAACGAGGACCAGAAGCGTCGCGAGGCCGTCGAGAAGCGCAATGCCGCCGAGCAGCTCGTCACGCAGGTCGACCGCCAGCTCAACGAGCACGGTGACAAGGTCGACGCCGCACTCAAGGCCAGCATCGAGGAGAAGGCGAGTGATCTCCGCGAGGCGCTGAAGGGCGACGACGTGGACGACATCGACGCGAAGTCCCAGGCGCTCGCGACCGAGTTCCAGGAGCTCGGCAAGGCGATCTACGCGAACGCCCAGCAGCCCGAGGGCGCGCCGGCCGATGCCGGAGCGACCACCGACGCCCCGGCGGACGACGAGGTCGTCGAGGCCGAGGTCGTCGACGAGGGCGACGACCAGGACGCCGCCTCGGCCTGACGCAGACCCCGGCGCTGGACGCTGCGGCCAGCGTGCACGCAGCGTCCGGCGACCCGGACAACACAACACCGAAACACCGAACCAACCGCACAGCCAGCAACATCGGAGGTGCATCGATGAACCGCTCACTTGCCCACTTCGACCCGGCACGCGACCTGTGGGGCCTGCAGGACGAGGTCTCCCGCGTCTTCCGCTCGGCCCTGCAGGGCCTCAGCGGCGACGAGGCCACGTCGGCCGGTGCCTTCAGCCCGGCCCTCGACGTCGAGGAGACCGAGGACGAGTTCGTCCTGCACGTCGAGCTCCCCGGCGTCGCCGCCGAGGACGTCGAGGTCTCGCTCGAGGAGAACGTCCTGACGATCTCCGGCGAGCGTCGCTTCTACGACGAGCGTGAACGTGACGGGTTCCGCCGCATCGAGCGCCGCTTCGGGCGCTTCCACCGCGCGATCCGGCTGCCGGACCGCGTGGACGGCAGCGCCGTCGACGCTACGTACCGCGAGGGCCTGCTCACGATCACGGTCCCCAAGGCCGAGGAGGCCAAGCCCCGCCTGATCCAGGTGAAGCAGGGCTGACCGAACCCCATGACCGCCCGTGGGGCCGGG
>JBFHRB010000062.1:0-13817 GCA_041591915.1 Nitriliruptorales bacterium | reverse complement strand
GTGAAGGAGGAGCGGCGCGCGGAGGAGGCGGGCTGGTTCCCGCCGGGCCGCGGGCAGCGACCCACCTGGGACGGCGACGCGGACGTGGACCCGACGGCCTGGGCGCGCTACGGGGACGCCGGGCAGGCCCTGCTCGAGGCCGTGCAAGCGGGCCACGGGGCCCGCTTCTGGCGTCCGCTGCCGGACGAGGACGTCGCCGCCCGTGTGGCCGAGCTGGCGGGCGTCTGCCTCGCAGGCGGTCGTGACGTGCTGCTGCTCACGCCAGGGCCGCGCTCGCCGATCGCGGACGCCGTCGGGGCAGCCTTCGGGGACATCGTGGCGGACGTGCGAGGGAGGGGACCGGGGCTCGTCCACCGAGGTTGGCTGCGGGCGCGGTGCGGGCAGGCCCGCGTCGTGATCGGCTCGCGGTCCGTCGCGTTCTGGCCCCTCGAGAGGCTCGGCCTCGCGGCGGTCCTCGACGAGGCGAACCCGGCCTACAAGGAACGTCGGGCGCCCTACCACCACGCGCGCGAAGTGGTGCTGGAACGCGCCCGGCGTACCGGGGCCGTCGCGCTGCTGCACGGCCTCGTGCCCTCCGCGGCGGCATGGGCCGTGATGCAGGAGCGTCGCGTCTCGCCCGTGGTGCCGCGGAGGGACCTCGAGCGCGACCGGGCGCCCGCGGTCGCCGTGGATGACGCGCCGCGCCGCGCCCGGTTCGGCGACCAGGCCCTCAGCGCGCTCAAGGCGGCGGTGCGCGCGGGCCAGCTGGGCGTCGTGCTGGCCTCCCGGCGCGGCGAGGGCACGGCCCTGGCGTGCCGGGAGTGCGGTCGTCGGCTCGCCTGCCCGACCTGCGACTCGAGCATGCGCCACCTCGACCGGTCGCGGGTCGGCTGCGACCGCTGTGGGTGGTCCTCGCGGCCGCGGCCCCGATGCCGACGGTGCGATCACGACCGGTTCGTCCCGCTGGCCGCTGGGGCCGCGCACCTGGGGGAGGAGCTGCGTCGCACGTTCCCCGACGTGCCGGTGGCCGTGCTGGAGGGGTACGACCAGCCCGTTCCGGAGGCGCCGGCGATCGTGATCATGACGCGCGGCTCGGTGTTCGCGGAGCCTCCCGGTGACGTGGGCGCGGTCGTCACGATCGATCTCGATGGCCAGCTTCGCCGCCCGGGCCTGGACGCGGCCGAGGACGCCCTGAGGCTCGTGATGACCGCCGCCGCGTGGACGGCCGGCAGCCGGCACCACGGACCGCCCCGCGTGGTCGTGCAGACCCGGTCGGCCGACCACCACGCAGTCCGCGCGCTGGTCGGCTGGGACCCGGGTGGTTTCTGGCGTGACGAGGCCGTGGAACGAGCGCCCCTGCGCTTCCCGCCGGTGGCCTCGGCGATCCGTCTCGAGGCCCCGATCGGCGCGGGGCTCGACCTCGCCGCCACGCTCCCCCCGGACGACCAGGTCCTCGGACCCCTCGAGGGCGACGACGGACGGGCCCGCTACCTGATCACCACGACCGACCGGGTCGCCACCGTGGGTGCACTGCGTACGGCGAATGCCGGGTGGAGCAAGGCCGGGGTGGACGTCCGGCTGGACGTCGATCCCGTGGACGTCGCGTAACCTCTCACCTCCGCAAGCGTCCTCCCCGGAGCCACCCGTGGCCATCCTCGAGATCCGCGTCTTCGGCGACCCGGTCCTCCGCCAGCAGGCCCGGGAGGTCGACACGTTCGACGAACGCCTGACCCGGCTCGCCGACGACATGCTGGAGACGATGCGAGCCGCGCCGGGGGTGGGCCTTGCCGCCCCGCAGGTGGGGGTCCTCAAGCAGCTCTTCACCTGGGAGGTCGACGAGGAACACGGGGCCGTCGTCAACCCGACCGTCACGGACTCCAGCGAGGAGAGCCTGCTGGACGACGAGGGCTGCCTGTCCTTCCCGGGCCTCTTCTACCCCGTTCAGCGCCCGCTGAGGGTCGAGATCCAGTGGCAGGACCTCGCCGGCGACGAGCACATCAGGCAGCTGGAGGGCTTCGACGCCCGGGTGTGGCTGCACGAGATGGACCACCTGGCCGGCGTCCTCTTCATCGACCACCTCGCCAAGCACGACCGCAAGGAAGCGATGAAGCGGATGCGCGAGTACCGGCTCGAGCAGGGCATCGAGGAGCCGCAGGCCGGGCTCGGCAGCCTGCTGCTCGGCCGCCGCGACCAGTGACCCGCATCGCCTTCTTCGGGACTCCCGACATCGCGGTCGGCTCGTTGCGTGCGCTGGCCGACGCGACCGACCTGGACGTCGTCGCCGTCGTCACCAACCCCGACCGACCCCGCGGCCGGTCCGGGACGCCCGTGCCGCCACCGGTCAAGGTGGCTGCCCTCGAGCTCGGACTGCCGATCCTGCAGCCCGCCAAGCCGCGCGAGATCCTCGACGACCTCCTCGAGCTCGAGCTCGACGCCTGTGCGATCGTGGCGTACGGGGCGCTGCTTCCGCGCGACGTCCTCGACGCGGGCGGCCGCGGCTTCGTGAACCTGCACTTCTCACTCCTGCCCCGTTGGCGTGGCGCGGCACCCGTCCAGCACGCGATCCGCGCCGGCGACACCGTCAGCGGCGCGACGACGTTCGTCCTCGACGAGGGGATGGACACGGGGCCCGTACTGGCCACCGTCGAGACGCCGATCTCCCCGGACGAGACGAGCGGTGAACTGCTCGAGCGACTGGCCGAGCTGGGGGCGCCACTGCTGGTCGACAGCGTCCGAGCGCTCGTGTCCGGCGCCGAGGCGACGCCGCAGCCCGATGAGGGCGCGACGCTCGCGCCCAAGATCACGCCGGAGGACGTCGCCATCGACTTCGACGTGCCGGCCACGGCCGTCGCCGACCTCGTGCGCAGCGCCAACCCCGCGCCCGGCGCACACACCGGGTTCCGCGGCAAGCGGCTGAAGGTGTGGCGGGCACGCCCCGTCGTCGACGTCGATGGACCCCCCGGCAGGGTCGTCGACACGGCTGACGACGGCCCCGTGGTGGGCTGCGGAGACGGCGCCGTCGTGCTGACCGAGGTCCAGCCGGCCGGCAAGGCCCGCATGGACGGGCGTGCGTTCGCCAACGGCTACCAGCCGTTGGGAGAGGTCCTGGGGGAGTGAGTCGAGGCCTCCCGGCTCGGCGAGCCGCCTACGACGCCCTGGTGGCGGTCGAGGAGGGCGACGCCTACAGCAACCTGGCCGTGCCCGTTGCCGTCGCCGATCTACCCGACGCGCGGGATCGCGCGTTCGCGAGCTTCCTCGCGTACGAGACGATCCGGTGGACCGGCACGCTGGACTGGGCGCTGTCGCAGGTGAGCAAGCGGCCGGTCGAGCGGCTCGATCCCGCCGTCCTGCGAGTGCTGCGCATCGGGGCGTTGCAGCTGTTGAAGTCAGACGTCCCCGCACGTGCCGCCGTCGACACCTCGGTGGACCTCATCCGTAGCCTGGTCGGTCGATCCAGGGGTGAGGCCCTGTCCGGCTTCGTGAACGGCGTCCTGCGCAATCTCGGCCGACGGCTGGACGACCTCCCGTGGCCCGACCCCGTGCAGCAGCGGATCGAGCACCTCGCCCTCGTGACCGCGCACCCGGCGTGGCAGGTCGAGGAGGTGCTCGCCCGCCTCGGGCCGGATGAGGGACCGGCGGCACTGGCGGCGGACAACGACAACCCCGGCGTCACGCTGCGAGCCACCGCGGACCGGGATGCCCTCGTCGAGGAACTCCGCGCGGTCGGGATCGACGCGACCCCGGGCTCCCTGACCGCCGATGCGGTGCACGCACCGAGTGCGGACCCGCGCACGCTCGCCTGCGTCGAGCAGGGCCGGGCAGCGGTCCAGGACGAGGCGTCGATGTTCGTCGTCGAGTCGTGCGAGGTCTCTCGGGGAGCCCGGGTGCTCGACCTGTGCGCTGGTCCCGGCGGGAAGACCGCACACCTCGCCGCCCTCGCCGGCGCCGCGGGCAAGGTCGTCGCCGTGGAACTGCACCCCCATCGCGCAGCGCTGGTCGAGGAGGCGGCGGCCCGCCTGGGTGTCGGAGTGGAGGTCCACGTCGGCGATGCGCACGACCCTCCGGTCGAGGCTGCCTCGTTCGACGTGGTCCTCCTCGACGCCCCGTGCACGGACCTCGGGACCGGGCGTCGCCGCCCCGACGTCCGGTGGCGGCGGACCGCCGCGGACGTCGGGCGTGCCGCGGCGCAGCAGAGGTCCCTGCTCGCCGCCGCCGGGCGGCTCGTCCGCCCCGGGGGGCGGCTCGTCTACTCGGTCTGCACCTGGACCCGGGCCGAGACGGTCGGCGTCGAGGAGTCAGCCCCCGAGGGCCTGGCGCACCGGTCGAGCCGGCAACTCTGGCCGCACATCGACGACACCGATGGCATGTTCGTCGCGGTCTTCGAGGCCGAGGGCGTTGCGGGCTGACGCCGGTTGCCTCGGGTAAGGTCGCCGTGGGGCAGGAACCGAGGGAAGACAGCGCGCGACGCGCGGGACGGTTGGCCGATGACGTCGATGGAACTGCGGCTCGCGCCTTCGATCCTGTCCGCTGACTTCGCGCGGCTGGCCGACGAGATCGCAACGGTCGCCCACGTCAGCCAGCTGCTGCACGTCGACGTGATGGACGGGCACTACGTCCCGAACCTCACGATCGGCCCCGGTGTCGTCAAGTGGCTTCGCAAGGCCACCGACCTGCCGCTCGACACGCACCTGATGATCACGGACCCCGACACCTACGCCCCGCAGTTCGTCGAGGCCGGCTCCGACTCGGTCACGTTCCACCCCGAGACGTCCGACGACGCGCAGGCGCTCGTCGACCGCCTCCACGAGATGGGTGCCGAGGTCGGCATCGCCGTCAAGCCCGGGATGGGCCTCGCACCCTTCGCGGACCTGCTTCCCAGCATCGACATGCTGCTGCTCATGACGGTCGAGCCCGGATTCGGCGGCCAGTCCTTCATGCCAGAGGTGATGCCGAAGGTGGCCGAGGCGGCCCAACGACGCCAAGATGGTGGCATGCGGTACCGCATCGAGGTCGACGGCGGCATCGGCCCGGCCACGGTCGGGCAGGCCGTCGCTGCCGGTGCCGACACGTTCGTCGCCGGCTCCGCGGTGTTCGGGGCCGACGACCGCACGGCTGCCGCTCGCGCGATCATGGCCGCCGCTCACGAGGCGGCCAGGGCGGCGTGAACGACGAGGAGCGCCGAGTCCTGATCGTCGACGACGATCCCGACATCCGCACGTTCCTCGAGGTCACGCTCGAGATGGCCGAGTACGAGGTCACGACGGCGACCAACGGCGAAGAGGCGGTGTCGACGGCCATCACGCTCCAGCCGGCGATCATCCTCATGGACGTGATGATGCCGAAGATGGACGGCATCGAGGCCTGCAAGCACCTGCGCGAGGACGGTCGCACCAGCCACATCCCCATCATCATGCTGACGGCGCGCGCACAGTCCAGTGACAAGGTGCAGGGCCTCACGGCAGGCGCCGATGACTACGTCACCAAGCCGTTCGACCCGGACGAGTTGATCGCTCGCGTGCAGTCGACGCTGCGTCGCGCCGAGGAGATGGCGGCGGTCTCGCCGCTGACGGGCCTGCCGGCCAACGCCCGGATCGAGAAGGAGCTGCAGCGGCGGGTCGACATCCACCGGCCGTTCGCGCTGCTGTACGTCGACATGAACCAGTTCAAGTCGTTCAACGACCACTACGGGTTCCTGCGCGGCGACGACATGATCAAGGGCCTCGCGGACATCCTCACGGACGTCGCCGGCGCCCTCGACGACCCGACGACGTTCATCGGCCACATCGGCGGGGACGACTTCATCGTCGTCATCGACGCCGACGCGCTCGAGCGCGTCGCGGACGCGATCTGCACCCGCTTCGACGCCTTCGCGCCCACGCTCTACGACCCCGTCGACCGCGACCGCGGCCACATCGAGGTGGTCGACCGACGGGGCCAACTGCAGCGATTCCCGATCGTCAGCGTGTCGATCGGCATCGCGACCAATCGCCAGCGGACGTTCAACCACCACACGCAGGTCGTCGAGATCGCGACCGAGATGAAGTCGTTCGCGAAGCGCGCGTCGCGTGGGCCGTCCAACTGGGCGCTGGACCAGCGGACGGATGTGCCCGGCCGGACCTGACCGCGCGCGGTCGGGGTGCCGGGCGACACGGGTACCCTCGGGACCACTCGCGTGTGCACGGGCGCCGCGAGCCCTCCCCACACAGGTTGTGCCCCGTGACCTCGACCTCACCCCGTGCCCGGTGGACCGAACATGACCGCGCGACCATGGCGCGGGCGCTCGCCCTCGCCGAGCGCGGCCGCGACACGGCACGCCCGAACCCGATGGTCGGCTGCGTCGTCACGGTGGGTGACGAGATCGTCGGCGAGGGCTGGCACCAGCGCCCGGGCGAGGCCCACGCCGAGGTCGTCGCGCTGCGTGCGGCAGGCGAGCGGGCACGCGGGGCCACGGCCTACGTCACGCTGGAGCCCTGTTCGCACACCGGCCGGACGGGCCCGTGCACGACGGCGCTCATCGAGGCGGGCGTCGAACGCGTCGTCTACTCGCTGGCCGACCCCAACCCGCTGGCGGGCGGGGGTGCTGCGGTCCTGGGCGAGGCCGGGATCAGGGTCGACGGTGGCCTGCTGACGGAGTGGGCATCGACGCAGAACGAGGTCTTCCTGCACGTGCACGAGACCGGCCGACCCCATGTGACGCTCAAGCTCGCGCAGACCCTCGACGGCCAGCTGACCAACCCGATGGGCAACCGCTGGATCACCGGCGAGATGGCTCGCACGACGGTCCACCGACGCCGGGCGCTCAACGACGTCGTGCTGGTCGGCTCCCAGACCGTGATCGACGACGACCCCCAGCTCGACGTCCGGCTCGCAGAGGTCCGCGGTCAGCAGCCGCGCCCGGTCGTGCTCGACGGACGCGGACGCATCCCGCTCGATGCCCAGGTGGTGCGGCCCGGGTGCCTGGTCTTCACGCACGACGGGCCGGCCGAGTGGCGGCGTGGCCTGGCCGACGCCGGCGTCGAGGTCGTCGACGTCCCACGGGTCGGGGACCGGCTGGACCTCCGCACGGTCATGGCGGAGCTGCTCGCGCGTGACCTGCAGGCCGTGTTCATCGAGGGCGGCGGCCACGTGGCCCACTCGTTCGTCCGCGAACGCATGGTCGACCGGCTGGTCCTGCACATCGCGCTCACGGTCATCGGCCCGCGCGGCCTCCCGCGCGTCAGCCCCGCGGTCGACGTGTCCCCCGACGGGGACTGGCACTGGCGGACCCAGCGCGTGGGCTACATCGGCCGCGACCTCGAGGTCGTTGCCGTGCCTTCGGACGAGCCGGAGGACACCCCCTTCGTCACGCCCGAGGAGCCGCGCTGATGTTCACCGGCATCGTCGAGGAGCTCGGCACGGTCAGCGAGCTCGAGGTGGGGGAGGGGCACGCGCGCCTCGCCATCGCCTGCCGCGAGGTCGTCACCGACGCGAAGGTGGGCGACTCGATCGCGGTCAACGGCTGTTGCCTGACGGTGACCGACTTCCTCGCCGACGGCGGCTTCGCGGCCGACCTCATGGCGGAGACCCTGCGAGCGACCTCGCTCGGGCGCCTCGAGGTCGGCGACGGCGTCAACCTCGAGCGTGCCATGCATGCCCAGTCGCGGTTCGGCGGCCACCTCGTGCAGGGCCATGTGGACGGCGTCGGCCGGATCGTCGAACTCGACGAGCAGCCCGGGACCCTGTGGGTGACCGTCGCGGCACCCGACGAGCTGGTTCCCTACCTCGTGCCGAAGGGCTCGGTGACCATCCAGGGCGTCAGCCTGACCGTTGTCGACGTCGAGGGCCCGAGGTTCCGTGTGGGCCTCATCCCGCACACACGCGAGGTCACGACGCTCGGCACGCTCCGTGTGGGCGATGACGTCAACCTCGAGGCCGACGTCATCGCCAAGTACGTCGAGCGACTCCTCAACGCCGGTACCGCCAGCCCCTACGCCCCCGGAGGCAAACAGGGATGACCCCGACCCCCGAGTTCGCCACCGTCGAGGAGGCCGTCGAGATCATCCGCAACGGCGGCATGCTCGTCGTCGTCGATGACGAGCACCGCGAGAACGAGGGCGACCTCGTCATCGCCGCCGAGGCCGTGACGCCGGACGCCATCAACTTCATGGCCACGCACGGACGCGGCCTGATCTGCATGCCGGTGACCCCCGAACGCCTGGACGAGCTTCGCATCGGCGCCATGGTCCCCGGCTCGGAGGGCCACGCGGAGACCAACTTCACCGTGTCCATCGACCTCGAGATCCCGGGCTCCACCGGCATCTCGGCCCACGACCGGGCGCGAACCATCGCCCACGTCCTCGAGTTCGACGCGCGCCCGGAGGACTTCCGGCGGCCCGGTCACGTCTTCCCGCTGCGCTACACGGCGGGCGGTGTGCTGCGCCGCGCCGGCCACACCGAGGCTGCCGTCGACCTGGCCCGCCTCGCCGGGCTCGCGCCCGCTGGCGTGATCTGCGAGATCATGGAGGACGACGGGACGATGGCCCGCCTGCCGTCCCTCGTGGAGTTCGCGCAGCGGCACGGGCTCCGCATCCTCACGATCGCCGATCTCATCGAGTACCGGCTCCAGGAGGAGTTGCCGGTCACCCGTGAGGTCGAGGCAACCATCCCGACCCCGTACGGCGAGTGGCGCGCGATCGGGTACGCCTCGCGCCTCGACCAGGAGCACCACGTCGCGCTCCTGTTCGGCGACGTCGAGGGCAGCGCCGACGCACTCGTGCGCATGCACTCCGAATGCCTGACCGGTGACGTGTTCCGGTCGACGCGCTGCGACTGCGGCCCCCAGCTCGACCTCGCCATGGCACGCATCGAGGAGGCGGGCCGCGGCGCCGTCGTCTACCTGCGTGGCCACGAGGGTCGCGGCATCGGCCTGCTGGACAAGCTGCGGGCCTACCGCCTGCAGGACGCGGGCCACGACACCGTCGACGCCAACCTCGCCCTCGGGCTGCCGGCCGACGCGCGCGACTACGGCACCGGCGCCATGATCCTCAAGGACCTCGGCCTGTCCACGCTGCGCCTGTTGACGAACAACCCGGCCAAGCGTGCGGGCCTCGAGGGCTTCGGCCTCGAGATCGTCGAGCGTGTGCCTCTGGAGGTCCGCCCGAACGACCGCAACGTCCGGTACCTCACGACGAAGGCGGACCGGATGGGGCACGAGCTGAACCTCGATCATGGGATCACGACGACCGGTGTCGGCGATCTCGCCAGCGACCGCGTCGGGACCAACCTGCCGCCCGCTCTGCGCGCCCAGGCACTCGACGGATTGGCCATGGCCCCGCCGGACGACCATGATGGTCCCCAACCGGACGACCCCGGCTCCGCCATGGGCCGTCCCCACATCGCGAGCTGAGCTCCCACCCCGCCGCCTGACCTCCATCCGGGTCCCAGGAGGAACACCGTGAAGGAACCTGACGTCACCGTGCACACGGGCCGTCTCGACGCGTCCGGGCTCCGATTCGGCATCGTCGCGGCGCGCTTCAACGAGGCTGTCGTCGAGCGCCTCGTCGACGGCGCGACCGACGCGCTCCTGCGTCACGGCGCGTTGCCGGCAGACGTCCACGTCGCGCTCGTCCCCGGCGCGTTCGAGATCCCCGTGGTCCTGCGGCGGATGGCCGAGTCGGGCCGATTCGACGCACTGGTGGCGCTCGGCGCCGTCGTGCGTGGCTCGACGCCCCACTTCGACTACGTCGCCGGGGAGGCCGCGAAGGGCTGCTCGGCGATCGCCACGCAGTACGGCCTCCCGGTCGCGTTCGGCGTGCTGACGACGGACACCTGGGAGCAGGCCGTCGAACGCTCGGGCGGCAAGCTCGGCAACAAGGGTGCCGAGGCCGCGATCAGTGCCATCGAGACCGCCAACCTCCTCAAGGAACTCTGACCTTGCTCAAGCTCGTCCTTCCCAAGGGCTCGCTCGAACGAGCCACCATGCAGCTGCTCGAGGACGCAGACCTCAAGCTGCACCGCTCGTCCGAGCGCGACTACTTCGGCCGCATCGACGATCCCCGCATCGACGAGGTCGCCATCCTCCGGCCGCAGGAGATCCCGCGGTACATCCAGGAGGGGTTCTTCGACCTGGGCATCACCGGCCGTGACTGGATCGAGGAGACCGCATCCGACGTCACGTCACTGACGGAGATGCGCTACTCGAAGGCGACCAGCAACCCCATCCGCGTCGTCCTCGCCGTGCCGAAGGACAAGCCGTGGGCGTCCGCCGCGGACCTGCCCGAGGGCGCGAAGATCTCGACGGAGCTGCCCGAGCTCACGAAGCGGTTCTTCGACGAGCGTGGGCGCGACGTCCGGATCTTCCTCAGCTACGGCGCGACGGAGGCCAAGGTCGGCACCATCGTCGACGCGTGCGTCGACGTGACGGAGACGGGCTCGACGCTGCGCAAGCAGGGCCTCAAGATCATCGACGAGCTCCTGGTCTCGCGCACGGAGCTCATCGCCAACAACGAGGCCCACGCGGACCCGGACAAGCGTGCGGCCATGGAGGACATCAAGACCCTCCTGCTCGGCGCCATCGATGCGCGGGGCCGCGTGCTCCTCAAGCTCAACTGCGGCACCGAGGACCTCGAGAAGATCATCGAGGTGCTGCCGAGCCTGAAGTCCCCGACCGTCAACCACCTCGCCCACGAGGACGGCTACGCGATCGAGACCGTCGTCGAGAAGCGGGGGGTCAACGAGCTGATCCCGACGCTCAAGACGCACGGGGCGACCGGCATCCTCGAGGTCCCGATCACCAAGATCATCAGCTGACCTCTCGCACGCGGCGCCGGGGCGAGACCGCCCCGCCGCTACCCTGCGCGCCAACGCATCCGACCCGACCACCACACAGGAAGACGTCATGCGCCGACTCCTGACCATCCTGCCCGTCACGCTCGCGAGCCTCTTGCTGTTCGCCCTCCCGGCCTTCGCCGCCGAGGAGAAGGCGACGGAGTCGGGCCCGAGCTTCATCGTCGTGCTGGCCGTACTCGGCATCGGCGTCGGCCTCCTGGTCTTCCTGGACGCCCAGGCCATGGCCAAGGGTGAGCCCGAGGTCGACGACCACGGTCACCACTGATGAGTGACCAGTTCGATCCCGGGATGGCCGGTGGGCGCCAGCCCACCGAAGAGGAGATCCGCGCGGCGCTCGCCGAGCTGCGCGCGGCGCCGCTCGACGACATCGTCGCGCAGGCGATCTCGCTCCTGCTCAACGCGGTCCAGGTCAAGATCGGTCGTCAGGACGCACGTGTCCTGATCGACTCGATCGAGGCGATCATGGACAAGAGCGGTGCGCACGTCGACCAGCGGCTGACGGCCGAGGTCGAGAACGTGCTCGGCCAACTCCGCATGGCGCAGGTCGAGGCCGAGCAGGAGATCGCGAGGGCGGGCGAGTCCGAGGCCGGCGACGTCGGCCAGCCTGCGGACCAGCCGACGGGGCAGGCCCCGCCGTCGGCCCCCGGCGGGCCCGAGCAGCCCCCTTCACAGGGCTCGCGCCTGTGGGTGCCCGGCCAGTAGGGCCTCCAGGAACTCGGGCCGTGGCCAGCGCACGCTCGGTGGCCGCCCCGACGGGCCTCTGGTATCGTCCGCACCCGTGCGTCCGCGTGGCGCACGGCACAACAGAAGACAAGTAGAGGCCGCCAGACCTCTCACCCTCGCTGGATCCCGGCAGGGTCGACCTCCCGGTCACCGCCCAGTGCGGCTCGGCCGGGGCGTGAGCGTGACGGCGGCCCTGTGGCCGCCGTCGTTGCGTTCGAGCCAGCAGCTGGGCCCGAGGCGCCGGTCCGCCACACCGCACTCGGCGGTCGCCAACGCGTCCGCCGCAACGAAGGAGACACGCACCATCGCCGACCACCGGATAAACGCCGAGATCAAGGTTCCTGAGGTTCGTCTCGTTGACGCCGAGGGCGGGCAGGTGGGGATCGTCTCGCTGGCCGACGCCCTGCGCCAGGCCCGTGCGAGCGACATGGACCTCGTAGAGGTCGCCCCGAACGCCGACCCGCCCGTCTGCCGGATCATGGACTACGGCCGCTTCAAGTACCAGGAAGCGCAGAAGCAGAAGGAGGCGCGCAAGCGCCAGTCGCAGATCACGATCAAAGAGATCAAGATGCGGCCCAAGATCTCGGACAACGACTACAAGACCAAGTCTGGCCACGTCCGCCGTTTCCTCAACGACGGCGCCAAGGTCAAGGCGACCATCATGTTCCGCGGTCGCGAGATGGCGCACACCGAGCTCGGCAAGCGCCTCCTCGACCGGCTCGCCGAGGACATGGAGGAACTGGCCACCATCGAGGCGTATCCCAAGGTGGACGGCCGCAACATGGTCATGGTGCTGGCTCCGGTGCGTGAGAAGAAGCCCAGGACGAAGGCCGAGGCTCCGGCTGACGCCGAGGCCGAGACCCCAACCGACGCCGACACCGTCGCCGTGGTCGAGACCGAGACCGAGGCGAACGCCGACGCCTGACGTCGGTCGTCGCCCCCGAAAGACCCCCACAAGAGGTCCCACGATGCCCAAGCAGAAGACCCACAGTGGCGCGAAGAAGCGCTTCCGCGTGACCCGCAACGGCAAGGTCATGTCGAAGAAGCGCAACGCGAACCACATCCTCGAGAAGAAGTCGCCGAAGCGGAAGCGCAACCTCCGCGGCACGTCGACCCTGGCGGACGCCCCCGCTCGCCAGGTCAAGAAGATGCTCAACCAGTAGACCCGCGCGAGACGCAGGAGGTACGAACATGGCACGCGTCAAGGGCGGAGTGCACGCCAAGAAGTCCCACAAGGCGGTCATGGACCGCGCCAAGGGTTTCCGTGGCGCACGGAGCCGCCGGTTCCGCGTCGCGAAGGAAGCCGTTCAGCACGCTGAGCGGTACGCCTACCGCGACCGTCGCAAGAAGAAGAGTGACTTCCGCAAGCTCTGGATCACGCGCATCAACGCGGCTGCCAGGCTCGAGGGCCTGAGCTACAACCGCTTCATGCACGGCCTGAAGCTGGCCGAGATCGACCTGGACCGCAAGGTCCTGGCCGACCTGGCCGTGAACGACCAGGCCGCCTTCGCGGAGCTCGTCAACGCCGCCAAGGCCGCGCTCGAGGCGGACCAGTCCGCCGCGTGACCGCGGAGCAGCACACCTCGGACGGGCCGGCTCACGAGCCGGCCCGTCCCGTTGTGACGTCGCTGACCAACGAGCGCGTGAAGCGGGCGCACAAGCTGGCCAGGCGCAAGGAACGCGTCGCGACCGGCCGCTTCCTGGCCGAGGGCCACAAGGTCGTCGAGGAACTCCTGGCTGACGGGCTCGTCGACGAGCTCTTCGTCACGGAGGACCACGCCGACGCCTACGCCGAGGCGGGCGTCGGCCTGACCCGCGTCTCACCTGAGGTCATGGAACGACTCGCCGACGCACGCACCCCCCAGGGTGTCGTGGCGGTGGCCCGGATGCTCGCGCCCGGCCTCGAGGACGTGGTCGGTGAAGGGGTGCTCGTCGTCCTGCACGGGGTCGCCGACCCGGGCAACGTCGGCACGATCATCCGTACGGCCGATGCCGCGGGCTGCCGGGGCGTGGTCCTCACCGAGGGCAGCGTCGACCCCTACAACCCCAAGGCCGTGCGCGCCTCGGCGGGCTCCTTGAGCCACCTGCCCGTCGTGACGTCGGCGACCTGGCCGGCACTGCGGGATCGCCTCCGCGCTGCGCGTCAGCCGGTGTACGCGCTCGACACCTCCGGTGAGCCGTCGCTCGACCCCCTGACGTCGCGCGGGGCAGCGCCGATCGCGCTGCTCTTCGGGTCCGAGGCCCACGGGCTGCCCACGGACATCGTCGGCGACTGCGAGGGCACCGTC
>JBFHRB010000061.1:0-13874 GCA_041591915.1 Nitriliruptorales bacterium | reverse complement strand
TGTTTGGCCTTTCACCCCTATCCACAGGTCATCCCCCAAGTTTTCAACCTTGGTGGGTTCGGGCCTCCACGAGGTCTTACCCTCGCTTCACCCTGCCCATGGATAGCTCACTCGGCTTCGGGTCTAAGGCATGCGACTAGACGCCCTATTAAGACTCGCTTTCGCTTCGGATACGGCTAACGCCTTAACCTCGCCACATACCATTAACTCGCCGGCTCATTCTTCAAAAGGCAGGCGGTCAGAATCCGAAGATTCCTCCCACTGCTTGTAAGCCAACGGTTTCAGGTTCTATTTCACTCCCCTCGCCGGGGTACTTTTCACCTTTCCCTCACGGTACTTGTCCGCTATCGGTCGCTAGGAAGTACTTAGCCTTGCGAGGTGGTTCTCGCAGATTCACACGGTATATCCACCGTGATACTTGGGAACATCATGCAGGAGATCAGTCGGTTTTCGTCTACGGGGCTGTTACCCCCTTTGGCCCAGCTTTCCAGCTGTGTTCGACTAACCGCTGACTTTGTAACTCCTTGACGGTACCGGCGTACCGTCCGCTGAGTCCCACAACCCCAATCTGGCAACGCCACCGGGCTATTCCACCGGATTGGTTTGGGCTGATCCCGTTTCGCTCGCCGCTACTCAGGGAGTCGCAGTTGCTTTCTTTTCCTCGGGGTACTGAGATGTTTCAATTCCCCCGGTTGCCTCAACCGGTCCTATGTGTTCAGACCGGAGTAACTGGGCATGACCCCAGTTGGGTTTCCCCATTCGGACACCCCCGGATCGGTGCCTGCTTGACGGCTCCCCGGGGCTTTTCGCAGCCTGCTGCGTCCTTCATCGGCTCCTAGCGCCAAGGCATCCACCGTTGGCTCTTAGTAGCTTGGATTTAGAGAATCCAAGACGACGTGCTCGCTATGCAGTTCTCAAAGTGCCTCTAGAAAGAGAGACCGATTTCTCGGTCAGACTCCTTCACGACTGAACAGCGTGACCAGTTACTTCCCTATATCGATAGCCGGCTCATGACGCCCAAAGGGCGCTTCCGCCGGCTGGCGGTACGTTCGAAAGACTGAATAATCAGCGACCAATTAAGAGCTGGATTCAGATCAAGATCTGAATCGGGTTGCTCCTTAGAAAGGAGGTGATCCAGCCGCACGTTCCCGTACGGCTACCTTGTTACGACTTCGTCCCAATTACCGACCCCACCTTCGGCAGCTCCCTCCCATAAGGGTTGGGCCACTGACTTCGGGTGTTGCCGACTTTCGTGACGTGACGGGCGGTGTGTACAATCCCCGAGAACGCATTCACCGCGGCTTTGCTGATCCGCGATTACTAGCGACTCCAACTTCACGAAGTCGAGTTGCAGACTTCGATCCGAACTGAGGCCGGCTTTAAGGGATTCGCTCACCTTCGCAGGATCGCTGCCCGTTGTACCGACCATTGTAGCATGCGTGCAGCCCTGGACATAAGGGGCATGCTGACTTGACGTCATCCCCACCTTCCTCCGAGTTGTCCCCGGCAGTCTCCTATGAGTCCCCGGCCGAACCGCTGGCAACATAGGACGAGGGTTGCGCTCGTTGCGGGACTTAACCCAACATCTCACGACACGAGCTGACGACAGCCATGCACCACCTGTCATGGGCCCTTTCGGACACCGTATTTCTACGGCTTTTCCCATGATGTCAAACCCAGGTAAGGTTCTTCGGGTTGCATCGAATTAAGCCGCATGCTCCGCCGCTTGTGCGGGGACCCGTCAATTCCTTTGAGTTTTAGCCTTGCGGCCGTACTCCCCAGGCGGGATACTTAATGCGTTAGCTTCGGCACGGCAGTCGTTGGTATGACCGCCACACCTAGTATCCAACGTTTACGGCGTGGACTACCAGGGTATCTAATCCTGTTTGCTCCCCACGCTTTCGCTCCTCAGCGTCAGGTCAGGCCCAGGGAACCGCCTTCGCTACTGGTGTTCCTCCCGATATCTGCGCATTCCACCGCTACACCGGGAATTCCATTCTCCTCTACCGGACTCTAGCCACAGCAGTATCGACCGCAGTTCCGAGGTTGAGCCTCGGGCTTTCACGACCGACTTACTGAGCCGCCTACGAGCTCTTTACGCCCAATGATTCCGGACAACGCTCGCCCCCTACGTATTACCGCGGCTGCTGGCACGTAGTTGGCCGGGGCTTCTTCTGTGGGTACCGTCACTTTCGCTTCTTCCCCACTGAAAGAGGTTTACAACCCGAAGGCCGTCTTCCCTCACGCGGCGTGGCTGCATCAGGCTTGCGCCCATTGTGCAAGATTCTCCACTGCTGCCTCCCGTAGGAGTCTGGGCCGTGTCTCAGTCCCAGTGTGGCTGATCGAGCTCTCACTCCAGCTACCCGTCGTCGCCTTGGTGAGCCGTTACCTCACCAACAAGCTGATAGGCCGCGAGGCCGTCCTGTACCGCCTGAGCTTTCCCATCTAGATCATGCGATCCTGATGGCATATTCGGTATTCGCCCGAGTTTCCTCGGGTTATCCCGATGTACAGGGTGGGTTCCTCACGTGTTACTCACCCGTTCGCCGGTTTCCACAGGAGCAAGCTCCTGCTTCGTCCCTCGACTTGCATGTATTAAACCCGCCGCCAGCGTTCGTCCTGAGCCAGGATCAAACTCTCCGTTGAGAGATCGAATACTAGATCCGATTATCAAAGAGAGCAGTTCCTAGATAACCAACCCCGAAGGGTCGGCGTCTTGGACTACCAATGAACCGTCAAGAGTTTCGGACCCGAGGGTCCTCCCAACTCGACGGGGCGCGGACTCGAGGTCCGCTTTGTGCTGGACCGATACGAGATCGGTCCAAGCGCACTGGCTTTTGGCACGCTGTGCAGTTCTCAAGGAGCGAGCCGCCGCGGTGTGGTCTCGGGGTTCCGCCCACGTGTAGCCCGAGAGGGCTTGGGGTCGGCTTCCTGAGGGGGCACCGGCTTCGGCTTGCTGTGCGGCCGGGTCTCGAGCTGAACTCGGAGAAGGCGACCGCGCAGTACGGCCCCCGGTTTCCCGGAGGGCCGAACAGGGACTGTATCCCTGCAGGTGTTGCTGTGTCAAATGCTCCGGTGTGGAGCAGGTGCCGTCCGCGTGATCGGCCCGGTGAAGGGCGTCGCTCGCGGCGACGGATGGGGAAGGTACGGGCGAACCACATGCATGTCAATTCGACACGCCCCGCGCACGATTTCGGGCGCCCCGCGCGCGGCCAGGCTCCCGGGGCCCTGACGCGCGGACGGATCGATTCCTGCGCCTGTGCAGGAATCGGGGCCCACAACGTCGAACCTCTCCCCCAGCACGCGTCGGCCTTCCGGCGCGCCTAGAGTTGCCGACAGAGCGACAGAGGGCCGTCCGGATCGGCCCGCAGACTTCACGAGAGGGACGAGTGATGAAGGGTTGGTCCAAGGCGCCGACGCAGATCGGCGTGGGCATGATCGGGGTGGGCTTCCTCCTCATCGTGCTGGCCTGGAACGGGGCCGCGAGCCTCGACTACACCCAGGGCCAGATCCCCTACCTGATCTCCGGTGGCGTCGGCGGCCTCGGCCTCGTCGTGGGCGGGGTCGGGCTCCTGGTCATCCAGGGCCTCCGCCGCGACAACCTCATGCTCGCCGCGAAGGTCGACGAGCTGATCGACGTCATGGCGGGCGCGAGCCTCGGTGGTCCCACCGCGGTACCGACGGGCAGCGACATGGTCGTGGCTGGCCGTACGACCTACCACACCGGTGAGTGCCACCTCGTCGAGGGCCGCACGGACCTGCAGGTCATGTCCCCCGCGGACGCCAAGAGCCGCGGCCTTGCCCCCTGCCGCATCTGCGAGCCGGCCGCCAAGGCGGGCTGACCCGCTCCCCCACAACGTCGAGAGCCGCGCCCGAGGGCGCGGCTCTCTCGTGTCTGCGGGGAGGACTCAGCCGAGGAACAGCTTCCGCAGCCGGGCCGGGTCGTTGAGCTCGTCACCGCGGATCTCGGCGATGATCTGGCCCTTCTCCATGACGTAGCCGACATCGGCGACGCTGAGCGCACCGACGTTCTGCTCCACCATGATGACCGTGGTCCCGTCCTCCTCGTTGATCTGCTTCACGATGTTGAAGACGTCCTTGACGATCACTGGCGCGAGGCCGAGCGACGCCTCGTCGATGATCAGCAGGCGTGGGCCCGCCATCAGCCCGCGGCCGATGGCGAGCATCTGCTGCTCACCACCGGAGAGGGTCCCGGCGAGCTGGTAGGAGCGCTCGCGCAGGCGCGGGAAGTAGTCGTAGACGCGCTCGCGCTGCTGCTCGATCCAGCCGGACTGGTTGCGCTTCGCCCAGGCACCGACCTGCAGGTTCTTGGCGACCGAGAGGTCGGGGAAGACGCGACGGCCCTCGGGGACCATCACGATGCCCGCGTCCACCGCCTGCTTGATGCTCCACTTGCTCGCGTCCTGGCCGTCGAACTCGATCGAGCCGCCCCAGGTCTTGACCGCACCACAGATGTTGAGGACCGTGGTGGTCTTGCCGGCACCGTTGAGGCCGAGCAGGACCGCGGTCTCGCCTGGGTAGATGGTCATGTCGATGCCGTAGAGCACCTTCAGCGCCCCGTAGCCGGACTCGAGGCCGGACACCTGCAGGAACGGCCGGTCTCCCCCGACCTCGCCCGCTGCCGCGCGGTCGCGCGTCTCGATGACGACCGTGGCCGCGGGGTCCTCCTCGTACTCCTCGACCTCGTCGTACTCCTCGACCTCGTCGGCCCAGTCGGCGTCCTCGTCGTACTCGCCCTCGTCCTCGTACTCGAGGTCGGCCTCGGCCTCGGCGAGCTCGTCGTCGGTGAGCACGCGCACCTCGGTGTCATCCGCGGCACCCTGCGTGCTGCCGATCGGCGGAGGCGGGGTGGCCTCTGCGCGGCCCCGGCGCTTCCGAGCCATGTCGGTTCTCCTCGTGTCGTCTCGCTCGCGTCAGCGGGAGTCGGTCAGGTCAGCGCGGTCGCGCCCTCGCCCATGTAGGCCTCGGCGACGGCGGTGTTGCCGCTGATCTCCTCCGGCTTGCCCTCGGCGAGGAGCTTCCCGAAGTTCAGGACGTAGATGTAGTCACAGATGCGCAGCATGAACGGCACGTGGTGCTCGATCACGACGATCGTGAGCCCGAGCTCGCGCCGCATGTCCATGAGGCGGTCGCCGAACAGCTCGCCCTCCTCGGGCGCGACGCCGGCCAGCGGCTCGTCGAGCATGAGGACGTCGGGGTCGGTCGCGAGCACCGCCGAGACCTCGCACATCTTGAGGATGCCGTAGGGCAGCCCGCCGAGCGTGGTGTCGGCGAGGTGCAAGAGCCCCATGAAGTCGAGGATCTCGTAGGCACGCTCCTTGAGGACCTTCTCCTCGGCGAGCGCGCTCGGCAGGCCGAGCATCCCGGCCCCGGCGCCGTACTGCACCTTCTGGTGCTGGGCGACCATGAGGTTCTCGAGCACGGTGAACGACCGCACGAGCCCGACCTGCTGGAAGGTCCGGCCGATGCCGAGGTGGGTGCGCTGGTCCGGCCGGAACGCGGTGATGTCCTGGCCGCGGTACTTCACCGTGCCGGTGTTGGGCTTGTAGAAGCCGGTCACGCAGTTGAAGAAGGTCGTCTTGCCAGCCCCGTTGGGGCCGATCAGGCCGACGATCTCGTAGTCGTTGACCTTGAAGTTGACCGAATCGAGGGCCTGGACGCCCCCGAACCGGATCGAGATGTTCTCGGTCTCAAGGACGGACACTCTCGCCCCCTCCCGCGGCTGCAACGCCGCCGTCGCCGTGGTCCACCTTGAACGGTCCGAACTGGAGCCAACTGAGGACCGGACTGAGTTGCTGCGCGATCCCGCCCGGGAACTGGACCAGGGTGATGATCAGCAGGGCCGCGCCGATGGCCGGCTCCCAGATCGCGTCGATCGCGTTGAACGGGAAGAAGTGGAAGTTCTCGTGCGACTTGTCGAGCAGTGTCGGCAGGACCGCGAAGAACGCGCCGCCGATGACCACGCCCCAGCGGTTGCCGAGCCCACCGACCACGGTCATCAGCACGAACGTGAGCGAGACGGACAGGGCCCGGAACTCCTCGGAGGAGACCGCGCCGATCCGGTGGGCCAGCAGGCCCCCGGCGATGCCGGCCAGCGTGCCGCTGATGACGAACGCCAGGAGCTTGTAGGCCGTGACGTTGATGCCCCACGAGGCCGCGACACGCTCGTCGTCGCGCAGCGCCTGGATGGCGCGACCGGCCTTGCTCCCGATGATGCGCCAGTCGATGAACAGCGCGAGCGCGAGCACCCCGAACACGAAGTACGTGTAGGCGCGGTCGCCCAGCAGGAAGTCAGGCCGCGGGGCCACGACGCCGGCGCCGCCCTTGAAGACGCTCAGCTTGAAGATGCTGAGCTCGGCGAGCGAGGCGTAGGCGATCGTGACGAGGGCGAGGAACAGGCCACGGAGCCGCAGCGCCACGAAGCCCAGGACGGCGGCGGCGACGGCTCCCGAGACGCCCGCCGCGATGATGCCGGCCACGAAGGGCAGGCCACTGTCGCTGACGACGACCCCGGAGATGAACGCACCGATGCCGTAGAACGCCGCGTGGCCGAGCGAGACCTGGCCCGCGTAGCCCATCAGCATGTTCATGCTGAGGGCGACGATGGCGAAGATGCCGGCCTGGGCGACGACCTGGACCTGGAACTCCGGGACGAGGTAGGGCACGTAGAGCAGCAGTGCGAGCAGTCCCGCCAGCACGATGAAACGCGCGAGGCGGCCCTGTGCAGAGGGCTTGAAGCGAGGTGGGGGGCCGACGTGCTGGCCGGTCTCCACGGGGTCGAGGACCTCGGTCTGCGCCATGGTCAGGCCTCCTTCCCGAGCAGGCCGCGCGGACGCAGCAGCAGGACGATGAGCAGGACGCCGAACACGCCGATCTGGGGCCGGCCTGGCCACGAGCTCGGCAGCCACGTGTTGGACGCCGACTGGATGACCCCGAGCAGCAGGCCCCCGACGACCGCGCCGGGCATCGAGGTGATGCCGCCGAGGATCGAGCCGGCGAACGCGCCGATGAGCCAGGCCGAGGTGATCGCGCCCGGGGTGAAGGTGTCGGTGAACCCGGCGGCCAGCAGCCCACCGATCGCCCCGAGGAGTCCCGCGGCCGCCCAGGTCACGAGGTTCATGGTGTTGGTGGAGATGCCGTAGAGGCTCGCGGCGAAGGGCTCCTGCGAGGTCGCGAGCAGGGCCGTGCCGAGCTGGGTCCGGAAGAACGCGGCGAGGCCGAGGGCCGTGACGACGAGCACACCGAGCGTGATGAGCGTCTGCCACTCGATGACGGCGGCGCCGATCGTGAGCGGGCTCGTACAGACCTCGACGTCGTTGATGACCTCGCTGCCGAAGCAGGGTGAGCCGTTCACGAACTTGCGGAAGTTCCGCACGCTCGCCTCACCGATGATGATCTCCGTCTGCACCACCAGCAGGGCCACACCGGCCGTGCCGACGAGCGTGGTGACGGCGCCGCGGGCCTGGAGTCGGCGGACCACGAGCACGTACGTCGCCATGGCAAGGAGGACGCCGGCTGCGAGGGCGATCAGCGTCGCGATGATGAGCCGACCGACCCCGGCGTCGCGGACCGCGCCGGTCGCATCCTCTGCGCCGGCACTCAGGATCAGCCACGACACGAAGATCGGGACCGTGCCGAACTCGCCCTGGGCGAAGTTGAAGACCTTGCTGGCCTTGTAGATCAGGGCGAGCCCGAGGCCGATCATCGCGTAGATCGCACCGGGCGTGATCCCGACCGCGATGACGGTCAACAGGTCCTGCCACACGGCGAGCACCGCGATGACCGCGACGGCGCCGATGGCGTACAGCAGCAGCTTCGTCTGTCGTGAGCTGCTGAGCGCGCTGGTCGCCTCCGCGAGATCGCGTTCGGCAGCCTCGAGCTCCGCGTCGGTGTCCTCCCCGACCTCCGGATCGAGTTCCTCGACGTCAGGCACGTCGTCTCCTCCCCACGCCACCCGTCCCCGGGGGCGGCCCTGTCGTGCTGATCAGAAGCCCTTGGCGAACGTCGTGTCCGTGACGTACTTGCCCTGCCCCGAGCAGTCCGCCTTGAGCAGGTGCATCGCCGTGCCACCGAAGTGGTTGTTGGGCGAGTACCGGATCTCCGGCGTCAGACCCTGCGGGATCGTGGACTGCTCCAGCACCTGCCGGTAGCCCTCACGGGTCAGGTCGTTGCCGTAGACCTTGCCGTAGGCCGTGAACGACTCGTCGATGCCACGCATGATGGACCAGAGCAGGAGCTCGATGTCGTCGTTGCGCCCGGAGGCCTTCCAGTCCGGTCCGAACTCGCCCGCCCGGTCCAGACCCGGCGCCGGCGAGAAGAACAGGGCGCCCGCGCCCGCCGGGCAGGTCGCCGTCGCGACGGTGTTGAGGCCCATCGACACGCCCACACCGACGAACTGCGGGTTGTAGCCCTGTGCCTGGCCACGCTTGGCGAAGTTGATGTAGTCCACCGGCGCGGTGAGGATGTAGACGACGTCGACCTGGTTCTGCTGGAGCTCGATCGCGAAGGTCTGGTACCAGCTGTTGTCACCCTTCGGGTGGCGCAGGGTCTTGTAGTAGTTGATGCCCTGCTGGGCGACCGCGGACTCCCACGCAGCGACGGCGTCGTCGAAGTTCGGCGTCTGGGTCACGATGGCCGCGACCTTGCCCTGCGGGAAGCGCTTCTTCACGAGCGACGCGAGGAGCGGGCCCTGCTGCGCGTAGGTCATGGAGACCGCGAAGTAGTACGGGATGTTGAGGCCAACCTCGGTGACGCCCGCCGACAGGTAGGGGATCTTGTTCTGGTTCGCGAACTGGCCGCAGGCCTGGATCTGGTCGGTCCCCCCACCACCGATGAGCAGGAAGGCCTGGGACCCCTGCGTCATCTCACGGCATGCCTGCACCGCCGAGGAAGGCGTGTACTTGTCGTCCTTGAAGACGACCTCGACCTCGGAGCGACCGAGGATCGTGCGGCCCTTCTGCTCGATCTGGTACTTCCAGTAGGCGTCCGCCTGCTCGAACGCGCGCGACGGCAGCGGCGCAGCGCCGGTCACCGGCGCGTGGACCCCGAGGATCAGCTTGTCCGCAGCTGCACCCGTGCGGTCGCTGCCCGGCGGCGTCGCCGTGCCGCCCGTGGAGCCGCCGGTGCTCCCGCCCGTCGACCCGCCGGTGGAGCCGCCCGTCGACCCGCCCGTGGAGCCGCCGGTCGACCCGCCGGTGGAGCCGCCGGTGGACTCGCCGGTCGACCCGCCGGTGCTGCCACCCGTCGACCCGCCCGTGGACTCGCCCGTGGACCCGCCGGTCGTGCCGGTGTCGGTCGTCGTGCCAGCCCCCGTGTCGGTGGTCGTGCCCGTTCCCGTGTCGGTCGTCGTCCCGGCACCCGTGTCGACGGTGCCGGTGTCCACCGTCCCGGTGCCCCCGGTCGTGCCCGGGTCCGTGACGACGGCGCCGCCGCCGGCGAACTGGCCGCCGCCGCCCTCGACGTGCACGCCGGGCTTCTGCCCACATGCGGCGAGGACGAACGAGAGGGCCATGGCGAGGGACGCGGCGCGCAGGGCGCGGCCGGTCGTGGGTCGATGCGTCGCGTGGTTCACGGGGATCGGCTCCCTGGGGGTCGGGTGGCGCTGGTTCAACGCGGTGGGTCGTGGCGGCGTTGCGCTGCCTGTCGGCGGCGCGTCGGTGGCGGTTAGACCTGCGTGGCGGTCATGCGGGCGGCGAGGGCCGTCCCCTCGCGCTTGCGCTTCTCGAGCAGGCGCGTGACGGCACCGTCGCGGGTCTCCGCGAGCTCGGGCTCGGCCACGAGCGCGCGCCCGAGGCTACCGGCGGTAACGAGCCCGACGGGCAACAGCAGCCAGACGTACCACGGGGTCGTGGGCTCGACCGGCTCGGTCGAGACCGGCGCCGCCGGGGCGACGGGCACGTCCGTGGTGGTCTGTGCGGGAGCCGCGACCACCGGCTCCTCGACCGGAGCCTGCTGGACCGGGACCTGCGTCGGCTGGACGGCCTCGAAGACCGGCGGCGTCGTGAACGCGGTGCCGCTGCTCGTGGTCGTGGACGGCGGCGGGGCCTGCGTCGGCTCCTGCGCCGGTGGCGGCGGTGGCGGCGGTGGCGGTGGCGGGGGGGTCGAGTACGTCAGCTTCGCGATCGGCGGCGTCGCGCCGTTCGCGCCACCGAACGAGAGCTGGAAGGTGGTCGGTTCCGGGTTGCCGCTCGGCAGGTTGTTCGGGTCGAGCGGCCGCAGGATCAGGCCGTTGTTGGGCAGCGACCCGTCGATCCAGCCCTGCGCGGCCTGGGTCAGGTCGAAGGTCCACACGCCGTCGGTGCCCGACACGATCGAGTCCCCGATGATGCAGGGCTCGCCGGGACGTGGTGTCGGGGCCTCGGAGTACTTCTGGTTCTCGCCAGCACCCCAGAAGTCGTTGGCGGCGCAGACCTCGACACCCGTGGCGGGGCCGCCCTGGTTGCCCTCCTCGGTGAACTCGATCGTGAAGCTGTCGACCTCCGCCCCGTCGGGCAGGAACGGCATGGTGAACGCGATGTAGGACTGGTACTCGTGCTGGCCGTTCGCCAGCCCCACGGGGAGCGTGTTCGCGGCGACGTTGGGCGCCGGGGGCTTGGCGTCAGGTACGCCGGGTGGCGGTGCCAGCGGTCCGACCGGGGTCTCGCCCGTCGGGTCGTTGGACGCCCAGGCCCAGCCTTCCTTCTCGGCGCTGGCCGGTGCCTCCTCGGCGATGGCCGTCAGTGGCCCGAGGACGAGGAGCGAACCGAGGCCCAGGATCCCGACGGCTGTCAGCCGGGCACGGCGGGCGTCGCGGCGGACGCGTGCGACGTAGGTCGTCGGCGCCGGGGCGTAGCGGGCGCGGCGTGCCTTGCGAACGGCCATGGGTCAGTCCCTCCGGGGAACGGTCCGGCCGAGCGCGGCCGGGAGGCGGTCGGACCTAGGGGATGTTGACACCCTAGTTCGTGTCGGTCGCATCTTCTCGCTGTGGGTCAACTTCACGAGATCAGCGGAACGAGCTCTGGAAGGTGGCGAAGTTGCGGTACTGCCGGGCACCGCAGTCGAGGCGCAACACGTGCACCTGGCTCGCGCCGAAGTGGTTGTCCGGCGAGTAGCTGACCGGTGGCAGCACGTTGGTCTTGACGTTCTGTGCGCTCTCGACCAGGTCGCGGAAGTCCTCGCGCGTCAGGTCGGTGCCGTACGTGGCCTCGTAGCGCTTCAGCAGCTCGTGGAACTGCTTCGCCGCACCCCAGAGCGCCCACACGATGTCATCGGCATTGCTGCCCAGTTGGAAGTGCTGGGCCGCCTGGTTGAACTCGGGGTCGAGCTGGTCCGCCAGCTCGAGGGCCGGGAACGGCGAGAAGAAGATCGCGCCGTCGGTCGTCGGGCAGATCGCGTTCGCGACCGCGTTGAGGCCCATCGAGACGCCGACACCGACGAACTGCGGGGTGTACGCCTGCGCCTCTGCCCGTTTCGCGAAGTTGATGTAGTCCGTCGGGGCGGTCAGCGGGTAGACGATGTCGACCTGCGCCTGCTGGAGCTCGATGGCGAAGGCCTGGTACCAGGAGTTGTCGCCCTTGGGGTGGCGCATCGTCTTGTAGTAGTTGTCCGTCAGGCCCTGCTCCGCCAGGCCCTGCTCCCATCCGGCGACGGCGTCGTCGAAGTTCGGGGTCTCGGTGACGATGGCGGCGATCTTCTTGCCCGGGAACTCGCGCGCGACGAGCTGGGCGAGCAGGCGGCCCTGCTGCTTGTAGGACATCGAGCCGGCGAAGTAGTAGTCGAGGCCCCGGAGGCCCGTCTCGGTCACACCGGAGCTGAAGTACGGCACGCCGTTGGCGTCCGCGTACTGGGCACACGCCTGGATCTGGTCGGTCCCGCCACCTCCGTACAGCGAGAAGACCTGGTTGCCCTTGTTCATCTCGCGGCAGACCTGCACCGCCGAGGACGGCGTGTACTTGTCATCGCGGAAGATGACCTCGACCTCGGTGCGGCCGAGGATCGTCTCGCCCTTCTTCTCCGTGAGCCAGCGGTAGTAGAGGTCGCCACCGACCTCGAAGGAGCGGCTGGGGATCGGGGCGGCACCGGTCACGGGAGCGTGGTTGCCCACCCGGATGAGGTCGGCCGTGACGCCCGTGCGGTCGGAGCCTCGCAGCGGCTTCTTTCCCGACGTGTTCTGCGTCGGCTGCGGGTTCGGGGCCTGCGTCTGCTGGGGGTCGGGGGCCTGGGTCTGCTGTGGCTGGGGGTCCTGCGTCGTCGTCTGGCTGTTGGAGGTGGTCTGCTGCGACGTCTGCTGTTGGGCGGCCGGCGCCGATTGGCCTGTCGGCCCGGGCTCGCCGACGGCCGCCTGGTCGCTCGAGGAGTCGGCCGGACCGGCCGGGACGGTGCCGAGGTCCTGCGACCCGACCACCGAGGCCTGCTCCTGTCCGAACGCGCCCACGACGACGCCCTCGTCGTTCGCGCCCTGGACGTGGATCCCGGGCTTCTGGCCGCAGGCGGTGAGCAGCACGAGCAGGCTGGTGCCCAGTGCGATGAGGCGCAGGCGGGACGTGCGCACGGTGGTCCTCCCCGAGGAGTGGCGGTACCCCACATAGTTCGCCGTCGGAACGGTCACCTCCTGCTTAACGCCGTGCACGGGGCGTGACGGTGCGGCCACCGGGCGGCACTACTCGAACGCACGGACGAACGTGGCGCGGTTGCGGTACTCGCGGACACGGCAGTCCAGCTCCAGCGCGTGGATCTCGGAGCCACCGAACCGGTTGTCCCGGGTGTAGCGGACAGCCGGGAGCACCCCGCTCGCGATCTCGCGGTCGCCGTCGAGCAGGGCCCGGAAGCCCTCGCGGGTCAGGTCGGTGCCGATCTCCGCGCCGTACAGGTCGAACATCGCGTGCAGCTGGCGGGCCGCGCCCCACAGCGCCCAGTCGAGGTCGGTTCCCGACGCGCCGTAGCGGGCGGCCGCGCGGTGGAAGTCGGGGTCGAGCTGGTCTGCCAGCTCCAGCGCCGGGAAGGGCGACAGGAAGATGGCACCGTCGGTGGTCGGGCAGACGGTCTGGGCCACCGAGTTCAGCCCCAGCGTGATCCCGACACCCACGAAGGTCGGGGTGTAGGCGCCGGCCTCGGCGATCTTGGCGAAGTTGACGTAGTCGCCGCTCGACAGCAGCACGAACACGACCTCGACCCCTGCCCGCTGCAGCTCGAGGGCGGTGCGCTGATACCAGGAGCTGTCGCCTCGCTCGCGACGCAACGTGCCGTGGTAGCGGTCGGCGAGGCCGTGCTCCTGCACGGCCTCCTCCCACCCCGCGACGGCGTCGTCGAGGTTGGCGCTCTCGGTGACGATCGCGGCGACCCGCCCTGCCGGCAGGTCGCGCGCGACGACCTGGGCGAGGAGGGACGCCTGCTGCCTGTGGGTCATCGAGGCTGCGTAGAACCCCTCGAGCGTCGCGAGGCCGACCTCGGTGCCGCCGAACGCGAAGTACGGGGTGCCGGCGTCCCCCAGAGCCTGCGCACAGGCCTGCACCTGGTCGCTCCCGCCATGGCCGAAGACCGCGAAGGCCCGCCCGGACAGGTCGCGACACGCCTGGATGGCGGCCGACGGCGTGTCGCGGTCGTCCACGGTGATCACCTCGACCCGCCGTCCGAGGACCCGCTCTCCTCGTTCCTCCGTGAGCCAGCGGTAGTACAGCGCGTAACCGCCGTTCTTCGCTGCCGCTGGCATCGGCGCCGCACCCGTGATCGCGGCGTGGAACCCGAGGGCGATCGTGTCCGCGGTCACGCCGGTGCGGTCGGCGCCCGCTGCGGCAGCGGCGCGTGGCTCGGCCGGGGCATCGGAGGGCTGCACCGGTGCTGGCGTGCCGTCCTCGGGTGCCGCGGCCGACGGTCCC
>JBFHRB010000060.1:0-13999 GCA_041591915.1 Nitriliruptorales bacterium | reverse complement strand
CGTGACCCGGACGATGGGAAGCTGCGCGGGAACCTTCGTGAAGGCCTCGGCCAGCTCGGCCCGCATGTCGGCGAGCTCCTCAGCGGCCACGGACGCGTCGTCCTCCATTGTCTCGAAGACGGCGGTCAGGTAGTCCTCGATGAGCTGGCGCACGGCATCGCTGCGGATGGCCACGTCGTACACGCGCGCGCCGTCGACGTCGGACTCGGTCACGACCGCGTACTCCTCGAGGGTCTCGGCCGAGCCGTCGACGAAGTCCTGGAAGATGGCCTGGATCCTCGCGTTGAGCTCCTCCTGCCGCTGGAACTCCGCCTCGAACTCGGACGCGAGGTCCTCGGGGGCCACGTCGGAGAGGAGGGCCTGGAACTCCTTCTGGAGCCTCATGACCTCTTCCTGGGTGAACCCGACGAACTCGAACCACTCACCGCGCAGGAACGGTGCTGCGTACTCCATCAGGATGGGCTTGAGGTCCGGCGGGATGTCGTCGGCCGCCTCGAGCTCCGCGAGCAGGCCCTCGGTCGTCATGCCGCCGCCCATGGACAGCAGCGGACCGATGTCGAACTTGACGAACTGGCGGTCCTCGCCGATCGCGACGAGCGCGAACACGTCGATGCCGAACACGCTGACGGCCATCGAGTTGGCGTCCGTCGTGTGGTCACCCTCGAGCCCGAAGCTGTTCACGCCCGCGGCGACCTGGGCGAACATCGGGTCGTCGACCTCGGCGCCCAGCGCGGCGAAGTCGATGTCGACGGTGAACTCGTAGTGGAACGAGTCCGAGAAGGTCGCCTTGCCGACCGCACTGAGCCGGTCCGCTGGTGTCCCAGCCCCGCCGCAGGCCGTCGCGACGAGGGCGAAGAGGGCCAGCAGGGCGGCGAGGGTCCGGCGCATGGCGGTTCCGATCGAGGTGGCGGACTCCACGCTACCCGCTAACGGCCGCGACCCCAGACGGGTTCCCGGTGGGCCCGGGACCGCGCGCAGGCCCTCAGTGCCCGTGGAACGGGGTGCCGGCCGCCGCGAGGAACGCCTCGCCGAGGGCCTCGTACAGGCTCGGGTGGGCGTGCGTGATCGCGGCGAGCTCCTTCGGCAGCGCCTCCCACGACGTCGCGAGGGTCGCCTCGGCGATCAGGTCCGTGGCGTGCGGGCCGACGATGTGGACGCCGAGCACGGCACCGTCGGGGCCACCGTGCAGGACCTTCACGTGGCCCGGCGTGCCGCTGATGATGCCCTTGGCGTTGGCGTTGAGGTTGTAGGTCGTCGCCTCGACCGCGTCGCCGTGCTGGTCTCGCGCCTCGGCCTCGGTGAGGCCGACCGACGCGACCTCGGGGTGGCAGTAGGTGACGCGCGGGACCTGGGCGTAGTCGACCGCCTGGACGTGCGGCTCGCCGGCGATGAGGTCGGCGACGACGAAGCCCTCGCTGAATGCGGCGTGGGCGAGGGCGAGCGTCGGGCGGACGTCGCCCACGGCCCAGACGCCGTCGACGGCGGTGCGCCCGAACTCGTCGGTCACGACGAAGCCGCGCTCGTCGAGGATGCCGAGCTCGGCGGCACCGGTGTCCTTGGTGTTGGGCCCGCGGCCGACCGCGACGAGCACGACGTCCGCGACGATCTCGCGGGTCTCGTCACCGATCGCGACCGTGACCGTGGCCTCCTCGGCCTGCTGGTCGACGCTCACGCCGTTCACCATCGCGCCGGTCAGGACCTCGATGCCCTTCTTCTTGAAGGCGCGGGTGATGGCCTTCGACGAGTCGGCGTCCTCCAGCGGCAGCGCCCGGTCCAGCGCCTCGACGACGGTGACCTCGGAACCCATCGGGCGCCACATCGATGCGAACTCCATGCCGATGGCACCGGCGCCGATGATCACGGCACGGCCGGGGGCGGACTCGAACCACAGCGCCTGGTCGGACGTCAGCACGTACTCGCGGTCGATCTCGATGCCGGGGATGGATCGCGGCGTGGAGCCCGTGGCGAGCACGACGTTGCGACCCTCGACGGTCTGGGTGGACCCGTCCGCCTTCGTCACCTCGACGGTGTTGGGCCCGGTGATGCGACCGCGGCCCTCGACGAACGTCGTGCGCTTCTTGACCAGGAAGTCGAGGCCCTTGTGGAGCTGGTCGATCACGCCACTGCGGAAGGCCGACAGTGCGTCGCCCTTGAGGCCCCTGAACTCGACGTCGAGGCCGAGGTCACCCGCGCGGTGGACCTCCTCCAGCACCTCGGCGACGTGGAGGATGGCCTTGGACGGGATGCACCCACGGTGCAGGCACGTGCCCCCGACCTTGGCTTCTTCGACGAGGGCGACGTCGAGGCCTCGCGACTGCGCTCGGAACGCGACCGCGTAGCCCCCGGGCCCTCCACCGACGACGACGACGTCGTGCATCTTCATGAGTCCTTGTTCAGCTGTGGAGCAGGATCCGCGAGGGGTTCTCGCAGAGGTCGCCGACGTAGGTGACGAAGCGACCGGCCTCGCCGCCGTCGGAGATGCGGTGGTCGAAGGCGAGCGAGAACCGGCACACGCGGCGGACGGCCAGCTCGCCGTCGACGACCCATGGGCGCTCGCGGATGGCACCCACGCCGAGGATGGCGCCCTCGGGGTGGTTGATGATCGGGTTGCCGTCGTCGTTGCCGAACGCCCCGTAGTTGCTGACCGTGAAGGTGCCGCCCGTGAGGTCGGCCGCCCCGATCTTGCCGTTGCGTGCCCTGGTCGCGAGGTCGTTGAGCTCCATCGCGATCTGCAGCGTCGACTTGGTGTGGGCGTCCTTGATGTTGGGCACGACCAGCCCGCGGTCGGTGTCCGCCGCGAAGCCGAGGTTGATGTGGCTGTGCAGTCGGATCTCGCCGGCGGCGGAGTCGATCGAGGCGTTGAGCGTCGGGAACCGGCGCAGCCCCAGGACGACGGCGCGCAGGATCAGCGCGAACGGCGTGATCTTGACGTCGTAGCCGTCCTCCTGGGCGGCCTCGGTCAGGCGCTTGCGGACCTCCCAGAGCTCGGTCAGGTCGGCGTCGCGCATGCAGGTCGCCTCGGGGATCTCGCGGCGCGAGGTCTCCATCTTCTCGACGATGCGCTTGCGGATGCCGATGATCTTCTCGACCTCACCGGGCGTGCGGCCGCGGAACCCGGGCACGGCCTTCTCGCCGGCGCCGGCCGCGGCCAGCTCCGGCATGGGTGCCGCGGCGGGGGCGGCAGGAGCCGCTGCGGGTGCGGCCGGAGCCGCGGGTGCGGCGGGCGCGGCCGGCGCCCCGCCGTTGGCGGCAGCCTCGACGTCCGCGCGGGTGATGATGCCGTCCGGTCCGGACCCCGGCCAGACGCTGTCGAGCGAGACGCCCAGGTCCTTGGCCAGCTTGCGGACGGGCGGCTTGGCGAGCGGCTTGCCGGCAGGCTTGTCCGGAGCGGGTGCGGTCCCTGCCGACCCACCGGATGCCGCTGCGTCGCCCTTGCCCCGGCGGCGCTTCGAGCCGGCCGCGCCCTTCTGGCCGTATCCGACGAGCGGCTGGGGCTCCTCGTCGGCGTCGAGCACCGACTTCGCCGCCGCGGCGCCGGCGGACTCGGGCGACGAGGACTCGGCGACCTGCAGTGCCTGCTGCTCCGCGCCGGCGTCGCCGGCCCCCGCGCTCACGTCGATGCGGACGAACACCGAGCCGACCTCGAGCTCCTCGCCGACCTCGCCGATCAGCTCGACGACCTTGCCGGCGAACGGCGACGGCACGTCGACGACGGCCTTGGCCGTCTCCACCTGGGCGACCGTCTGGTTGAGCTCGATGACGTCGCCGACGGCGACCTCCCACTCGACGATCGTGCCCTCGGTCAGGCCCTCGCCCAGGTCGGGCAGCTTGAAGTCACGGATGTCAGCCACAACGGGCTCCTCGCGTCACCGGGTCCATGGCACGCCACGGACCCGCGGATCAGTAGTCGAAGCTCTTCTCGGCCAGGTCGAGGATGCGGTCCACGTGGGGCAGCCAGTACTCCTCGAGCTTGGAGGTCGGGTACGGCGTGTCGTAGCCCGTGGCCCGCAGGACCGGCGCCTCCAGGTGGTAGAAGGCCTTCTCCTGGATGACCGCGGCGACCTCGGAGCCGATGCCGAGCATCCGCGAGGCCTCGTGCACGACGATCGCCCGGCCCGTCTTCTTCACCGACTCCACGATCGTTGCCTCGTCGAGCGGGTTCAGCGAACGCAGGTCGACGACCTCGAAGCTCCAACCCTCGTCGACGGCCGCCTCGGCGGCATCCAGGGCGGTCTTCACCATCGGGCCGTAGGCGAGGACCGTGAGGTCGTCGCCGGGACGGGCCACGGTGGCCTTCATCATCGAGGCACGCTCGACCGGGAGCTCGACGTCCTCCTTCATCCAGTAGCGGCGCTTCGGCTCGAGGACGATGACCGGGTCGTCGCTGCGGATCGCCTCGCGCATCATCGAGTAGGCGTCCCCGGGGTTGCCGGGCGCGACGACCTTCAGGCCCATCGTGTGGGCCCAGTACGACTCGGGCGACTCGGAGTGGTGCTCGACCGCGCCGATGCCGCCGCCGAACGGGATGCGGATCGTGATCGGCAGCTTCACGGTGCCGCGCGAACGGTTCCGCATCTTCGCGACGTGGCTCACGATCTGCTCGAACGCCGGGTAGGCGAACCCGTCGAACTGGATCTCGGGGACCGGTCGGTAGCCGTACATGGCGAGTCCGACCGCCGTGCCGATGATGCCGGACTCGGCGAGCGGCGTGTCGTACACACGGTCCTCACCGAACGTCGCCTGGAGCTGGTCGGTGACGCGGAACACGCCGCCGAGCTTGCCGACGTCCTCGCCGAAGATCAGGACGCGCTCGTCCTCGGCCATCGAGTCGTGGAGCGCCTTGTTGATCGCCTGGGCCATCGTGACAGCCATCAGTGGCCCTCCCCTTCGAGCAGGTACTCGAGCTCGGCGCGCATCTGGGCCTTCTGCTCCTCGTACTGGGCCGGCGGGTCGATGTAGACGTGCTCGAACACCTCGAGCGGGTCACCGTGCGGGGCCTCGTAGATCTCGTCGCGCATGCGCTGCGCCTCGGCCTTGACCTGATCGTCGATGGCGTCCATCAGCGTCTGGTCCCACAGGTCGCGGGCCTTGAGGAACGCCTCCATGCGCGCGAGGGGGTCGAACGTGCGCGCGTACTCCTCCTCCTCGGAGGTGCGGTAGCGCGTGGGGTCGTCGGAGGTGGTGTGCGCCTCCATGCGGTACGTCATCGCCTCGATCAGTGCCGGGCCCTCACCCGCACGGGCGTGCTCGACGGCCTTGCGCGTCACGGCGTAGGTGGCGAGGACGTCGTTGCCGTCGACGCGGTAGCCCGGGAACCCGTAGCCCACGGCCTTGTGGGCGAGGGTCGGGGCGGCGGTCTGCGAGGAGAGCGGCACGGAGATCGCGTACTGGTTGTTCTGCACGAAGAAGATGCAGGGCGCCTTGTGGACGCCGGCGAAGTTCATGGCCTCGTGCGGGTCGCCCTCGGAGGTCGCGCCGTCGCCGAAGTACACCATCACGGTGATGGGGTTGTCGTCGAACTTCGCGCCCATCGCGAACCCGGTCGCGTGCAGGGCCTGGGTGCCGATCGGGATCGACATCAGCCCGAAGTTGTGCTGGTACGGGTCGTGGTCGCTGAGCCAGGTGCCGCGGTAGAGGTGCAGGAGCTTGGCCGGGTCGACCTTGCGGACGATCGCGGCGCCGAGCTCGCGGTACGACGGGAAGATCCAGTCGTTCGCCCCGAGCGCGAAGGCCCCGCCGACCTGGGCGGCCTCCTGGCCGAGGCACGACGCGTACACGCCGAGCTGGCCCTGCCGCTGGAGGTTGATGGCCTCCCGGTCGACCTTCCGCGTCACCGCCATCAGGCGGTAGAGCTCGCGGTAGTCCTCGTCCTTCAGGTCGAGCGGGTACTCGTCCGAGGGGTGGTAGGTGCCGTCCGGGTCGAGCAGGTGAACCGGCTCGTCCGGTGGCAGCAGCGTGTTCGGGTCAACAGCCACGGCGTTTCTGTCTCCTCTCGGGGCACAGCCAGGATCGCTGGCGGCGCGCTCGATGCTGCACTGCGCCGATGGCGTACGGGGACGCCAAGCGGGGTTCGGCTGCGCGATGCGGGACCGTCTCGAGCCGCGGGATCGCCGCGTGTTCTGGACGGGATGACGCGGTGGTGGACTCCCCCGCCGCATCGTGGCGGACCGTAGCAATCTCGGTCGCCGTGCGCTCGGCATGTGCGATGCCAGAACGAGGCCGCGGCAGGCCCGCTGAGTAGGGTCCGGCCCATGGACCGTGCCGGGGCTGCAGCACTCGACGAGACGGACCCCCTCGCGGGGCTCCGGGACCACTTCGAACTCCCCGACGGCCTGATCTACCTCGACGGGAACTCGCTCGGCCCACTGCCGCGCAGCGTTGCCGCCAGGCTGCGGCGCGTGATCGACGAGGAGTGGGGCGAGGGCCTCATCGGGTCGTGGAACGAAGCCGGCTGGATCGACCTCACCGACCGTGTCGCCGAGCGACTCGCGCGCCTGCTGGGCGCGGACCCCGGCGAGGTCAAGGTCGGCGACTCGACGACGGTCAACCTCTCGATCTCGCTCGACGCCGTCCTCCCGCACGTCGCCGGCGGCGTCGTGCTCACCGAGGCCGGCAACTTCCCCACCGATCTCTACGTCGCCGAGGCGGCAGCCGCGAGGCACGGCAAACAGCTCGTCCGTGTCCCGAAGGGCGAGGTCCTGTCGCGCCTGGGGCCGGACGTGGGCCTGCTGCTGCTGACCCATGTCGACTACCGCACCGCCGAGCGCTGGGACGCACCGGCCGTGACGACAGCAGCGCACGCCGCCGGGGCGCTCGTCTGCTGGGACCTCGCGCACTCCGCCGGCGCTGTGGAGGTGGACCTGCACGCGTGGGGAGCCGACCTCGCGATCGGCTGCACCTACAAGTACCTCAACGGCGGCCCCGGGGCACCCGCGTACCTCTACATGCGTGCCGACCTCGCCGACGACGTCGTGCCGCCGATCCCCGGATGGTGGGGGCATGCGGACCCGTTCGGCTTCTCGCCGTCGTACCGACCGGCGCCGGGCGCCGACCGGTTCATGATCGGCACGCCACCGATCCTCGCGCTGGCCGCCGTCGACGAGGCGTTGGCGGTCTTCGACGACGTGGACGTCGCCCACGTCGAGGCCAAGGCGCGGGCACTCACCGACCTCTTCGTCGAGCTCGTCGACATCCATGCTGCCGAGGCGGTCGTCCTGTCGCCCCGCGCCGCGGGGCTGCGTGGCGCCCATGTCCTGCTCGGACACCCGGACGCCTACTCGGTGGTGCAGGCGCTGATCGATCGCGGCGTGGTGGGCGACTTCCGTCCGCCGGACGGGATGCGCTTCGGCCTCGCCCCGCTCACGACACGCTTCGTCGACGTGTGGGATGCGGTCCAGGCGCTGTCCGACGTCCTGCTCACGGGCGCGTTCGACGAGCCCGCCTACCGGCGGCGCAAGCCCGTGGTCTGAGCTAGGCCAGGGAGATGGCCCGGCCGGCGCTCGCGCCGATCTCGGTGGCGATGCGCTCGACCACGTCCCGGTCAGGTGCCTCGTCGAGCGTGAGGACCATGAGGGCGTCCCCGCCCTGCTCGGTCCGGCCGACCTGGGCCGACGCGATGTTGACGCCAGCCTCGCCGAACACGGTCCCGACCGCGCCGATGACGCCGGGCCGGTCCGGGTACCGGAAGAAGGCCATGTGGTCGGTCGGCTCCACCTCGACCTGCGCGTCCTCGAGCTCGATGATGCGCTCGCGGCCGCCGGGCTGGAACACCGTGCCGGCCACGCGCAGGATCCTCCCGTCGCGCCCGGGCCCCGTCACGCGCAGCAGGGAGACGTAGTCCTCGCTGTGGGTCTCCGAGAGCTCGCGGATGTGCAGGCCACGGTCCTGCGCCAGCAGCGGCGCGTTCACGAAGGTGACGGGCTCGGCGACGACCTGGGCGAGCAGGCCCTTGAGCACCGACAGGCCGACGACGCGGCAGTCGTGCTTCGCGAGCTCCCCGTGGAACTCGACCGTGACCTCGCCGCCGAGCCCGCCCTCGGCGATCGCGGTGAAGACGCGTCCGAGCTTCTCGCCCAGTGGCAGGAACGGACGGACCTCGTCGTCGATCTCCCCGCCGGCGACGTTGACCGCCGTGGGGACGAAGTCGCCGGCCAGTGCCAGGTTGACCATCTCGGCCACCTGCGTCCCGGCCTTGTCCTGTGCCTCGGACGTGGACGCGCCGAGGTGGGGCGTGATGACCACGTTCGGGAGGCCGAACAGCGGCGACTCGGTCTTGGGCTCGGTGTCGAAGACGTCGAGGGCGGCGCCGGCGATGACGCCGTCCGACAGGGCCTGGGCGAGCTCGGCCTCGTTGACGATGCCGCCGCGCGCGACGTTGACGATCCGCGCGGTCGGCTTCATCACGCCGAGGGTCTCGGCGTTGATGAGGTCGGTGGTCTCGGGGGTGCGCGGCAGGTGGATCGTGACGAAGTCCGCCTTGCGCAGCACGTCCTCGACGGTCGGTGCGATCTCGACGCCCATGCGAGCCGCGCGCTCGGGCGCGACGTAGGGGTCGTAGGCGACCAGGGTCATGCCGAAGGCGTGGCAACGCTGCGCGACGAGCGTGCCGATGCGGCCGAGGCCCAGGACGCCGAGGACCTTGCCGTTGAGCTCGGTCCCGGACCACTTCGAGCGCTCCCACGCCCCGCCACGCAGGGCCGAGTCGGCCTGCGGGATGTTGCGGGCGAGGGCCAGGATCATCGCCACGGTGTGCTCGGCAGCCGAGACGATGTTGGACTGCGGCGCGTTGCAGACGATCACGCCAGCGCGGGTCGCCGCGTCGACGTCGACGTTGTCGAGGCCGACACCCGCGCGAGCGATCACCTTGAGGTTGGTGCCAGCGGCGATGACGTCGGCGTCGATCGTGGTGGCCGAGCGCACGACGACGGCGTCGTAGGCCGCGATGACCGCGAGGAGCTCGTCCTTGGCGAGGCCGGTCTTGACGTCGACCTCGTGGTCGCGGGCGAGGACGGCGACGCCCGTCTCAGCGAGCTTGTCGGCGACGAGGATCTTCACTTGGCCGGGCCTTCGAAAGGGAGGTGGCGGGCTTGGGCCGAAGGGTACGGCGGCGCCCACGCCGCCCCGAACCCACGCGGGCGAACCGTGCGGTGGCCGGGCCCCGACGCCCGCGGCTCAGCCCGCGTGGTTGATCATCGAGGGCGTGAACCGCACGACGTACTCGAGCATGGCGCGCTCGGCCGCCTCCGGCAGTTGCAGCTCGACGATGCTGTCGGACATGTGCTGGGCCCACCGGACGGCGGCCTCCGGCGTGATCTCGAAGGGCGCGTGGCGTCGCCGCAGGCGCGGATGGCCGCGCTCGTCGTTGTACGTGGCAGGGCCGCCCCAGTACTGCGCGAAGAACAGCGCGAGGTGGCGCTTGCCGGGCTCGAGGTCCTCCGGGTAGAGCGGCCGGAGCAGCGGGTCGTCCTCGACCTTGGCGTAGAAGAGGTCGACCAGCTCGACGAACGCGTCGAGCCCTCCGGCCAGCTCGTAGATCGACGTGGTCTCCTGCATGGCTGCGAGGGTGCCACGCCTACGCGGGTGGCGTGGCGCGGTAGGTCGCGAGCCGGCCCTCGACCGGGCCGGACACGGCGCCGGTACCGCCCACGATCACGATCCGATCCGGCGCCAGCCGGCGCAGCTCGCGGTCGGTCCCCTCCGGGATCGTCTCCCCCGGCACGAGGAGGACGGCCCCCCCGAGGGCCACGGCGGCTGGCCCCGCGGCCAGGCCGTCCGGGAAGTCCCGGCCGGTCGCGATGACCGCGGTCTCCGCAGCCTCGACCGTGGCGGCGACGATCGCGGCGGCCGTGGCGTAGCGGTCGCTGCCGGCGAGGCGGGTGACGGGCTTCGACGTGAAGGACTCGAGGCGCTCGACCACCGCCTTGGAGACGACGGCGGTGCCACCCAGCACGAAGCATCGGTCGGGCCGCAGGCGGTCGAGCTCGCGCGCCGTCGCCGCCGGGACCTGGTCGCGCCGGGTCAGGAGGATCGGTCCGCCAGCGACGGCGGCGGCCGGGATGCCGGCCAGCGCGTCGGCGAAGCCTTCCCCGGACGCGATGAAGGCGACCGGGACGCCGGGACGCGGGAAGGTGACCTGCGATATGCGTGCCGCGGTGTCGTAGCGGGTCTGGCCGAAGACCCGCTCGACGCCCCGCCGGGCGTACCCGTTCAGCGTCGCCTCGACGCCACTGTCCGCCGCGAGCTCGCCCCCGAGGAGGTAGATCCGGCTGGGGTCGAGTCGTTGCAGCTCGGCGACCGTGGCCGGCGGGACGCGCGTCGGCCAGGTCAACAGGACCGGTGCCCCCGCCAGGGCCGCGGCAACCCCCCCAGCGAGCGCATCGGCGAACGCGTCGGCCCGAGCGACGTAGACGATGTCGCAGCCCTCGGCGTGGGTCCTCCTCGAGACCTCCGCGGCCGTGTCGATCCGGTCGCGCCCCGACCACCGCTGCACGGTCGCGCGGTCCTCCGTGCCGCCGTCCTCGACGGCCGTGCGGACGACCCGCGTCGTCTCGGTCACCGGGTCGTGCACGATCGACCAGCCGGTCTCGAAGTCGGTGCGCTGCTCGTCCTCGGCCGTGACGTAGACGCCGGTCGTCGGGTAGCCGAGACGGCCGGTCGGACCGCCGTCGGCCCGGTAGGCGCCGTGGATCGGGCCCCACGTCTCCCACGCCCCCGTCTCGGGAGCCCACCAGATGCCGCCCTGCTCGAACAGGACACGCTCGCCCCGGTCGTCGCCGACGTCGGCCTGCCCGTGGGTCGGGTACCCGAGGATGCCGCTCGAGCGCCCGAGCTCGCGGTAGCGGCCGTCGACGGCTCCGGCCACGTGGTGCGCCCCGAGGGCTTGCGTCCACAGGATCGCGCCGCGTTCGTACTGCGCGATGCGCCCCCCGCCGGGCGCGTCCGCCTCGCCCACGATCTGGCGACCGAGGACCGAGCCGGAAAGGCCGAGGTCCTGGTAGGCGATCTCGATGTGGGACGGGAACTCCCGCGGCAGGCAGGTGGCCGAGTGCGTGCGCGTCGCCGGGTCGGTCCGCACCGTCGTCGTGCAGCTGGGGTCCCATTCCCAGGGCGGCGTGCACAGGATCACGCGGCAGACGACCTCGGTGACGCCGGGCACCTGGGTGTTGCACTGGCCGTACCGGAAGACGTTGCAGCAGACCCGGCGCCTGTCGCACTCGCCGTCCCCACAGTGGCAGTCACAGGTCGCGCCCGGATGGCGATTGCAGTCGATGTAGTACCGCGCCGCCCCGCGGCAGAACGCCGAGTCGTCGACCTTCCACCAGCCGGCGGCGTAGCTGCCCGGCGGGCACGTGTTCGCCCCGTCGTTGATGGTGCAGCAGAAGGCCGTCCAACCGTTGTTGCAGTCGGCGTCGTTCCCACAGACGGTCGCGTACGCCGTCTGCGGCTTGAGCACGAACCCCCACGCGTCCACGGTCAGGGCCGAGCCGACGACCGCGGTGCGGGCGAGGAAACGCCGGCGGCTCAGGCCGTGTCCGGCGAGCAGCCGAGATGCCCGTGCGACCACTCGCTCGCTGAAGGTCGTCGCGGTCATGCGGGATCCACCTGGAGCGTGCGCAGGACCGCGTTGATGCCGACGAGCGAGGCGCCAGCGTGGCGGTGGGCGCCGACGACCGCGTACAGGCAGACGGCACGGCCGGCCACGGTCGCGAAGCGCTGCACGCCGGCCTGGCCCGGCAGCGTCCGTTGCAGGCCGCGCGGGGAGAGGTCCGCGACGTGGAGTTCACGCGGCAGCGACGTGGCCGCGAACAGTGCCGTGTCCGCGCACTCCGGCCCGTACTCGATCACCGCGACGAAGCCGTGGCCCGCGCGCATCGTCTCGACGGCGCCGCTGCCGAAGTCGCCACGGACCGCCGGGAGCGGGAAGTTGGCGAGGTGCATCGTCGGCCGGCGCACGGCGGCCGCGACCGCAGCGGCGGTGCGGCCCGGCGGTGGGGCCGGCAGCGGCTGCTCGACGATGGCGCCCTCCCACCCGTCGGGCAGGTCGACGCCGAGGCCGTGGGCGGCGAGGCGCATCAGGCGACCACGAGCGCGAGCAGGAGCGCGGCCGTCGCGGCCTGCAGCACACGCGTACCGGTTCGTGCCATACCGGCCCGTGCCGCGACGCGGCGATGGACGTCCCGCAGCTCCGCCGGGTCGTCGACGCCGCCGAGCACGAGGAGCGGGAGGGCTCGCACCAGGCCGAAGGCGCCAACGACGAGCGCACCGGCGGCGACCGAGCCCGTGAGTGCGGCTGCCACGATCACGGCGTGGACGAGCGACGTGGTCACGCGGGTGAGCACGCCGGCGCCGAGCTGGAGCCCGAAGCCGCCGCCGTACACCCACCCGCGGTAGGTGTCGAGCCAGCGCTCGTTGACCTGCCGCCGCAGCATGGGGAGCCGGCCGGCGCGCTCGAGCACGAGCCCCGCGACCAGGGCGCCCGCGAGGGCGGCGGGCCGCCACGCCGCGCCCGTGTCCGGGCCGAACGCCAGCCGGCCCATCGCCCCCGCGGCCGTGCCCACGACGGCGCCGCCCACCGATGAGCCGACGACGTAGCTGGTGGCGGTCAGCCACCAGCGTTGTCCGCGTCCGTGCTCCCCGACCGGGGAGATGCTGGTCAGCATCGACTCACCTCACGGCGACCAGGTGGACCGCAGCGCGGCCACCGGGGCGATCACGAGGCCGAAGAGCAGGATCACGTCGTGGTGCTGGTCTGGTCGAGCGCCTGGTAGAGGCGAGGGTCGCCCGGAACGATGCCGGCCTGCAGCAGCGCCGCGTCGGCATCGCGCTCACGGTCGCGGTCGGCGGACGCCTTGCGAGGCCCGGCACCCGGCTCCACGTAGGCGAGGTCGCCGGTGGCCTCGGCGAGCAGCCCGGCGACCTGCTCCCAGGTCTGACCGGTCCCCTCCCCGACGACGCGACCCGTCGGGCCGTCGACGTGGATCACGTAGGGCGAGCCCGGCACCTCATACGCGGACCAGGCGGCCGACGACTGCACCACGGTCACACCATCCGGCGCGAGCCGCGCGAGCGCCGACGCACTCTCGTTCTCCGGGTCGTTCGTCACGATCACGAGTCGCGCGGAGGCCGGCAGGTGCACGCCCGCGGCGAAGGCCTCCCAGAAGCCCACGCAGGTCCCGCAGCCCGTGGAGAGGAAGGCGAGCACGGTGTCGCGCTCGTGGCCGGCCACGCGCACGACGACGGCACCGCCGTCGGGGGTCGCCCCGGCGATGTCGGGGGCGGCACGGCCGCTCGCGCCGGTCACCTCGGGGACACCCCGGGGGGTGGCGGTCGCCGGGGTCGCGCCGTCCTCGAGGTCGTGGAGGCGGCGCAGGATCTCGGCATGACTGCGCAGGAGGCCCGCGACCAGCAGGGCAAGGAGTGCGACGGTGAGGCCGAGCAGGGCCACGACGAGCGTCATGCGCGGACCTCCCGCAGGTCGCGGAGCTCGCGGGCCGACGTGAGCAGCAGGCGCAGCACCGCGACGCCGACCGCGAGCACGAGCAGCGTGAGCAGGAACTCTGGGCCGGCGGCGGGCCCGAGGCCGGGAGCCGCCGCGAGCCCGGCAACGACACCACCGACCGCGCCCAGGGCGTTGACGACGAGGTGGGTGCGGCCCACCGGGGCCGAGGCCTCGCCGAGGCACCCGCACGCCGCGCCCGATGCGCGCAGCCGGGCCGCGACGCCGAGAAGGGCCGCGTACGCGAGGCCGACGACGACGAACGTCGCCCCGCCGGCGACGAGCGCACTGGAGCCGATCGCGACCTCGGCCAGCCCGAGCGGCCGGGCCAGCGAAGCGGGCAGCCCGAGTCGATCGAGCGGGCCGGCGAGGGTCCCCGGCGAGCGGAGCTTGACGGCCCCGCTGACGACGAGGAGCCCGGCGGCGAGCAGGGCGACCACCTGCGCGGCAACGAGGGGGGTCTCGGTCGTCACGGTCGTCCAGAGGGGGGCGGCAGGCACGACG
>JBFHRB010000059.1:0-14041 GCA_041591915.1 Nitriliruptorales bacterium | reverse complement strand
CGCAGGACGGCCTCGTTGGCGCCGCCGTGCTTGGGCCCGTAGAGCGCGGCCACCGCACCGGCGGCCGCCGAGTAGGGGTCGGCGTCCGACGAGCTGATGGTGCGCATCGCGGTCGCCGAGCAGTTCTGCTCGTGGTCCGCGTGGAGGATGAACAGCTTGTCCATCGCGTCTTCGAGGATGGGATTGGGCTCGTACTTCAGCTCGGTGGTCTTCCACATCATGTTGAGGAAGTTGCCCGCGAAGCTCAGGTCGTTGTCCGGGTACGCGTAGCGCATCCCGATCGAGTGCCGGTAGGCGAAGGCTGCGAGTGTCGGGAACTTCGCGATGAGGCGGACGATCTGCTTGTGACGGTTGTCCGCGTCCTCGATCTGCTTCGCCTCGGGGTAGAAGGTCGACAGCGCGCCGACCGTCGAGACGAGGATCCCCATCGGGTGGGCGTCGTGGTGGAAGCCGTCGATGAACTTCTTGATGTTCTCGTGGATGAACGTGTGGTGCGTGATCTCGTGGACCCAGTTCTCCATCTCGCCATGCGACGGGAGTTCGCCGTTGACGAGCAGGTAGGCGACCTCGAGGAAGCTCGACTTCTCGGCGAGCTGCTCGATCGGGTACCCGCGGTAGCGCAGGATCCCCTTGGCGCCATCGATGAAGGTGACCTCGGACCGGCACGACGCCGTGTTCTTGAACCCCGGGTCGTAGGACAGCATCCCGAAGTCGTCGTCGTTCACGCGGATCTGGCGGAGGTCCATGGCCCGGATGGAGTCGTTCTCGATCGGGACCTCGTAGGACTTGCCGGTCCGGTTGTCCGTGATCGTCAGGGTGTCCTTGCGCTCCGACATCGTCTGGACTCTCCTGCAGGGAAGCGGTCGGGGATCTCGCGGGCACGCTAGTCCGCGGTGGACGTCCTCGCTGGGGCGTCGGATGGCCACGAGAAGGGGGCGTCGCGTGACCACCGAGGACGTCAGGTTCGCCGGTAGCACCGGGGCCGAACTGGCCGGGGTCCTCCACCTGCCGAGCGGTGAGGCGCGCGGGTCGGTGCTGCTGGTCCACTGCTTCACGTGCGGCAAGGACCTGGCCACGACGAGCCGCCTGGCCAGGGGGCTCGCGGACGCCGGCTATGCGGCGTTCCGGTTCGACTTCACCGGACTGGGGGAGAGCGGCGGCGACTTCCGTGACGCCACCCTCGGCACGGACGTCCGCGACGTCGCGCGGGCGGCGGCCACCCTGATCGAGCGCGGCTACGGGCCGTGCGCGATGGTCGGGCACTCGCTCGGCGGCGCGGCGGTCCTGCTGGCGGCGAGTCGGGTGAAGACCGCGCGCTCGCTCGCGGTCATCGGCGCCCCGAGCGACCCCGCCCACGTCCGGCACCTCTTCGCGGAGGAGGAGGGCGCCATCCACGCCGAGGGCTGCCAGGTGGTCGACATCGGCGGCCGCCCCTTCCCGATCACGGACGAGTTCGTCCACGATCTCGAGGGCCACGGGGACGGGTCCCACATCGCCGCACTCGGACGGCCTCTGCTGGTGATGCACGCCGTGGACGACAGCGTCGTGCCCATCTCGGAAGGGGAACGGACGTTCTCGTTCGCCCGGCAGCCGAAGGCCTTCGTCCCACTGCTCGACACGGACCACCTGATGTCGTCGCGGCAGCAGGTGGCCGCGGTCGTGGGGCACCTCGTTGGCTGGTTCGACGCCACGCTCTGATGGTTGCGGGCGTCGTCCCCGGATCCCTCAGCCGGTGTCCGCGTCGGCGATCCGGGAGAACACCTCGGCCAGGACCTCGGCTTCCTCGGTGCTGATCCGGCTGGCGAAGGCGCGGTCGACGCTGTCGATGTGGGACGGTGACGTCGCCCTCAGCCGGTCCCAGCCCGCGTCCGTGAGTCGCGCCCACAGGCCTCGCCGGTCCTCCTCGCACGCGATGCGCTCGACGAGTCCCTCGCCCTCCATCCGGTCGATCAGGCGCGTCAGCCCGGACTTCGACAAGAGCACCGAGTCGGCCAGGTCCTGCATCCGGCGCTGCCCGTCCTCGGCCTCGGAGAGGTGGACGAGCACGTCGTACCACGTCAGCGGCAGGCCGGTCTCCTCGCGCAGCTCGCTCGCGAGCAGGTCGATGAGGCGAGCGTGTGCCTCCAGGAATCCACGCCACGCGGCAAGCTTCGTGGGGTGGAGTCCGGTTCGCTGTCGGGTCATGGCAGCCGACTGTAGCGGCGAGATAGTTGCTGGACCACTAGTTGTACATGCAACGGTTTTGGCTATCCTCGGGGCGCAGGAGGTGCCACCGATGCAGACCGACGTCGACATCCGCCGAGCGGACCAGCGGTTCGACACCCGACTGGGCTGGCTCGATTCCAGGCACTCGTTCTCGTTCGGGCACCACCGCGACCCGAGCAACACCCACTTCGGGCTCCTGCTCGTCAGCAACGACGACCGGGTCGCCCCGGACACCGGCTTCGACACCCACCCCCACCGCGACATGGAGATCGTGACCTGGGTGCTCGACGGTGAGCTCGAGCACAAGGACACACTCGGGAACTCGGGGATCCTCTACCCGGGTCTGGCCCAGCGCATGAGCGCAGGACGGGGCATCTTCCACTCGGAGATGAACCGCGGGTTGTCGGACACCACGGGCCATTCGATGCGGCCGCGCGGGGAGGTGCACTTCGTCCAGATGTGGGTCGTGCCCGACGAGAGCGGGATCGACCCCGGCTACGAGCAGCTCGACATCAACCCCCAGCTCGCGAAGGGCGGCCTCGTACCGGTCGCGAGTGGCATGGGCGACGACGCCGCCATCCGGATCGCCCAGCGTGGCGCCCGGCTGCTGGCGGGGCGCCTGACCGCCGCCGAGCGGGTCGCGCTTCCCGACGCGCCCTACGTCCACCTGTTCGTGGCGAAGGGCGGGGTCGAGCTCGACGGCGCCGGGGCGCTCGCCGAGGGCGACGCCGTCCGGCTGTCGGCGGCCGGTGGACCGTCACTCGTCGCGGCGGGGGAGGGCGCGGAGGTCCTCGTGTGGGAGATGTACTCCGAGATCGGTGCCTAGCGCCGTAGGTTCGGCCCCTGCCGCAACGGGGCAACCATGCAAGAGCGACGAAACCCCCTGGGTCGCGCCGTCCGGGCCATCACGGGCGCGCCGGTCTCGCCGAGCGTCGAGAAGTACGCCGAGACCGTTGGGGAGACGCCGCCGACGGACGAGGCGCGGCGGGCGGTCGGACTGGTCGACGACCTGATCCACCAGATGCGCGAGGGCGAGGTTCGTTATGCCGCGTCCGGGGACCCGCGCCGCTACTTCCTGCTGACCTACCGCCACACCACGACGCGCATCCGGGCCAACCTCGCCGCCAACCGGTTCCTCGACCCGATCTGGATCGGCCACCTCACGTACCGGTTCGCCGGGATGTACCTCGAGGCCGAGCGCGCCTACGAGGCGCCCGGCGAGGCGGGAGGGATCGCGCCCACGCCGGGGTCGTGCGTCCAGCCCGGGCACTGCAGCGCACCGTGGAGGTTCGCGTTCGATCGGACGCTCGACGGCACCGCGCCGGTCCTCGGGGCCGTGCTCCTCGGGATGAACGCCCACATCAACTTCGACCTCCCGCGTGCGATCGCGAGCGTCATCGAGGACTTCGACCTCCCGCGCGGAGAGGACAATGCCGCCCTGCTGGCTCGTCGACGCTTCGACCACGAGATCGTCAACCACATCCTCGCCGAGACGATCGATGGCGCCCAGGACCTCCTCGCCCGTGAGTCGGTGGCGCTCGGCCTGGCAGACCGCCTGCTCGGCGTCTTCGACGAGGTCATCGCCGAGCTCGGGATCCGCCACTACCGGACGCAGGTGTGGGACCACGCCGTCGCGCTGGCGCTGACCGCCGGGCCCGACGAGCGGGAGCGCGCCTGCCGGGAGATCGAGACCGTCACGACCGCGAACGCGGAGCGGATCCTCGACCTGACGTGCGCGCCGCTGCGGCCCTTCCGCGCCGTGCGCGACCTGGTCACCGGGGTCTTCGGCTGAGCGGGGTCAGAACCCCACGGTCGGTGCGCCGGCTTCGGCGACCGCCGCCTCGATCTGGAAGTACTCCTCCTCGGAGAAGCTGAACATCGCCGCGACGATGTTCGACGGGATCGACTGCACCCGCCGGTTGTAGTCACGGACGTTGGCGTTGTAGAAGCGCCGCGAGGCCTGGATCCGGTCCTCGGTGTTCGTGAGCTCGCGCTGCAGCGCGAGGAAGTTGTCCGCCGCCTTGAGGTCGGGGTAGTTCTCGCTGACGGCGAAGAGGTGTCGCAGGGCGCCGACGAGCTGGTTCTCGGTCTTCGCCTGGTGGTCGGGGGATCCGTGGTCCGCGACCGCGGCGGCGCGGGCGCGCGTGACCTCCTCGAACACCGTCTGCTCGTGAGCCGCGTAACCCTTCACCGTCTCGACGAGGTTGGGGATCAGGTCGTAGCGGCGCTGGAGCTCGGTCTCGACGTTGGCCCACGAGTCCCTGATCAGGTTGCGCTGCTCGATGAACCGGTTGTACGAGAGCACGAACGCCGCGATGACGACCAGCACGCCGACGCCGATGAGCACGAGCGGGTCCAGCGTTGGCCTCCCTCGGTGGACTCGGGCGAGGCTAGTTGGCGGGGTACAGCTGGTACGCGACGTCGGGGATGCGCTGGGCGAAGGTCACGGCCGCGGCGTGGACCATCCGGTAGCGCTCGGGCGTCGGCAGCCCCGGCACTGCCACGAGCAGGTGGTTGCCGACGAGCTCGTAGCGAAGGTCGGTGCCCGCCTGGAGCAGCCAGTCCATCATCCGCGCGTCGATGATCGCGTAGGCGGCCTTGCGGTCCTCCGCGATCACCTCGAACGCGCGGTTGAACGCATCCGACTCGAACTGGACGTCGGGCATCCCGGCCTTGTCCTGCAGCAGGGTGAAGGCCGATTCCGGCCCGACCCGCAGCTTCGGGAACCAACCCGCGCCGAGCTGGAGGTAGGCACACGAGAACCGGAAGTGGTTCCGCGTCGTACCGCCCTGGCCGTCGCTGGTCTGGACGTAGTAGTCGTAGTCGAACGCCCGGAACGGCTGGCCCTGGTAGGTGCCCCAGACGACGTTCTCGAGCTTGCGTCCGTCGCCCCGCGTGAACAGCCGGAAGGGCAGCCCGAGCGTGCCGAGCGGGTCCATCCGCGAGAAGCGCATCCCATTGAGCTCCGCGAACGCGAAGAGCGCCTCGCGCTGCCGCTGGGTGCGCTTGTGGTTGAGGTAGAAGGCTGCGCCGAGCCCGATGACCGCCACGAAGAGGAAGAGCACCGGGACGAGCTCGCCGAGGTTCCTCATGCGTCGGATGCTAGGCCGGGCTCCGGCTGGCACGTGGGACACCAGTAGGTCACGCGGGCCACGTCGCGGCCCTCGTGGGCGACCTCGACCGGCGTCCCGCAGCGTCGGCACGGCCTGCCTGCACGGTCGTAGACGGCGACCGTCCCGGCCGGTGCGCCGCGGACCGTCGTGCGGCGTGGCAGCTCGAGGTTGCGACGCAGCCATCCGGCTGTCCACCGGTAGATCCGCGCGAGTCGGTCGTCGTCGACAGCGCCGAGCGGCGTTCGTGGATGGACCTCATGCGCCCACAGGGCCTCGGACCGGTACACGTTGCCGATCCCGCACGCGACGCGCTGGTCGAGCAGGACGTCTCCGAGGAGGTCGTCGGGCGCGCGCAGTTCGCGGGCCCGTGCGACGACGAGCCCGAGGTCGGGATCGGCGAGGCACAGGTCCGGGCCGAGCCGGCCGATCGCCGTGTGGCGTTGCAGGGCGTCCGTGGCCACGATCTCGACGACGGGGGCGCTGAAGCACACGGCGACGGCCTCGTCGGTGCGGATGATGGCTCGGGCCGACCGCGAGGACTTCCGCCATCGGTCCTGCGGGCCGTAGACGTGCCAGCTGCCCGTCATCCTCATGTGCGTGTGGAGCGTCCGGCCATCGGCGAAGTGCACGAGCAGGTGCTTGCCGCGGGCCTCGACGTCCTCGATGCGCGTCCCGGGTGCAGGTGTGGCGCGGACGAGTCGGGGCGTGGACACCTCGGTCGCGTCGGCGCCTGCGAGCGCGGCGCGCAGCGACCGTGCAGCACGGTGGATCGTGTCACCTTCGGGCAACGTGACGGCTCGGCGGCTCGGGGAAAGGCGCAGCCCCGGCCCGGAGGTCGTCCGGAGGCCGGGGCCGCGACGGTACGCCAGCGGCGCGTGTGCCGGGGTGGCCGAGGGTGCTCGGGGCCGGCGCGCCGGGGCGCTGGTCTGTCAGAGGTCCTGTGGCTTGACCGTGGACCGGTTGTTCGCCTTCGCACGTGCGATCGCGTCGGCGATCAGGCCGTGGACCTTCTCGTTCAACGCGTCTGCGAAGTCACCGGCCATGCGCATGCCGTCTGCGCCCTTGATCGCCGCCTTGACCTTGCTCGTGACGACGACGGATTCGTGACCCGACTCGAGTCCCATCAGCTGCCCTCCTGGCTGTTGCGTGTTCGGTGGGTCGAGCTCTTCGACCCGGGTGCCGGTGGTTTCGCCCCGCCAGCCGCGCCGGTGAAGTGGTCGCGGTTGCGGTCGTCCCCACCGGTGCTCGCAGGCACGGTAGCGAGCACGATCTGCCGTTCCGAGCACGTTCGACGGCTCCCAGCGCGGTTCTGGTGCGACCGCCGTCGGGCCCCGGCCGTCGTCAGGCGCGGTACACCAGTCCGCGATAGCCGTCGACGAAGCCGGCCTCGCGCAGCGCGTCGACGTGCGGGGACTCCATGGCGTCGACGCCGTCGATGCGGGCGAGTTCGAGCTTGCGGAGCCGACCGTCCTTGACCAGGCCGATCAGCGGGGCGATCCATCCGGCGTCGCCGGAGAAGGTCACGACGCTGCGGGCACCGCGTTCGAGGTAGGCGACCGGCGAGCCGTCCTGCAGCACGACGTAGGCCCCGGCGGCGCGGGCAGGCCGACCGCCGACGTCCTCGTCGCGGGTCGGCCAGGCCAGGACGGCGCCGTAGGGCTGCGCCGGATCGGTGGCGGCGAGCACGAGGGTCTCGACGTCGCGCTCGTCGCGGAAGGAGCGCAGCCGGTCGACCGCTCCGGCCAGCGCGAACTGTGCCGCCCCGAGGCCGGCGACGAAGTAGCCGCGACGGGCCGACCCGCTCTCCTCCATGAGCTTCAGCACCGGGTAGACGCCGGCGTAGCCGCCAGGCGTGCCCTCGGCCTTGACGGCCTCCCGGATCACGACGCCGTGGCGCTCGAGCAGCTGTCCGGCGAGTGCGTGGGCACGCTCGGTCGGTCCGGGCCGCGGCTCGCGCAGCGAGGACACGAGCGACCAGCGGCCCCCGGCCGAGGGCGGCGCGAGCCTGCCGAGCCTGCCGGGCCGGGACCGGGTCGAGCGGCGCTTCGAGGCGCGCAGGCCCCTGACGGGCGCGAGGGTGTCGTTGGTCACCTCGCCGGCCCAGACGAGGTCCCAGAGGGCCGAGAGGACGTCCTGAGGGTCCTCGCCCGGTGCGGCGCCGCGCAGCTGCGGCCAGAAGCACGCACCCGCGCTCGCCAGCTCCGCACGGAGCAGGTCGTGCAGCTCGGACGCGGGCCGATCGTCCTCGTCGACGTCCGGCAGGAGCAGCGCGGCCTGGTCGCGGAAGTACAGCGCGATCCGCCCGTCCCGCTCGCCGATGCTGCCGGCTCCCGCCCACACGACCTCGCCGGTCGCGATGAGCTGGTCGAGGTCGGCCGGGGCGTAGTCGGTGATCCGCGCTGGCAGGACGTCCGACTCGAGCACGGAGGCCGGGATGGCCGCGCCCTGGAGCTGGCCGATGACCTCGGCCAGCGCCTCGAGCCCGCGCCGGTTGCGCCCGATGCCGTGCCAGGCGGGCAGGAACCGGCCGAGCGCATCGGCGTCGACCGGCTCGATCTCCTTCCGGAGTGCCGCGAGCGACCGCCGCCGCAGGCGCCGCAGCACCTCGACGTGGCACCACTCGTGGTCGATGCCACCGGGGCGGAACGCCCCGCGGACCACCCGTTCCTCGTCGAGGAGCCGCTCCAGCGAGGCCGCCACGCGGTCGTGCGGGACGCCGAGGCGACGGGCGACGTCGGCAGCGTGGAACGGGCCGTGCGTGCGGGCGTAGCGGGCGACGAGGTCGTCGAGGGGGCGCTCGACCGGATCGGTGAACGCCTGTGGCAGCCCCGGTGGCAGCGCGATGCCGATCGCGTCGCGCAGGCGCGCGGCGTCCTCGGCGGCAGCGAAGCGCTCGTCGTCGCCGAAGCGGGTCGGGATCACCCGGCGGGCGCGCACGAGGTCGTCCAGCCAGCCGGACGGGTCGCCCTCCGACCGCACGTCGAGCTCGTGCCGGTCGAGGGGACCGAGGTCTCGGAGCAGGTCGTGGAGCTCGTCCGCGTCGCGAGCCCGCCTCCCGTCGACGACCCGTTGCAGCTCGAGCTCGAGGTCCGCCAGCACGTCGGCGTCGATCAGCTCGCGGAGCTCGTCGGCGCCCAGCAGCTCGCGGAGGAGGTCGCGGTCGAGGGCGAGGGCCGCGGCCCGACGCTCGGCGAGCGGTGCGTCGTACTCGTACATGTAGGTCGCCACCCAGTCGAAGAGCAGCGACTGGGCGAACGGCGACGCGTGCGCCGTGTCGACGGTGACGAGCCGCACCTTGCGGCTGCGCAGGTCGCGCAGCAGCTCGCCGAGCGCTGGGAGGTCGAACACGTCCTGCAGCGCCTCGCGCGTGGCCTCGAGCGTGATCGGGAACTGCGGGTACGTCGACGCGACCTTGAGCAGGTTCGCCGCGCGCTGGCGCTGCTGCCAGAGCGCGGTGCGCTGGTCGGGGCGGCGCTTGGGCAGCAGCAGCGCGCGCCCCGCGGCCTCGCGGAAGAGGGTCGTGAACATGGCGGTGCCGGCGATCTGGCTGACGACGATCTCCTCGACCTCCGCCGGGTCGATGAGGAACGCCTCGGTCGGGAGGTCCTCGAGCGCCTCCTGCAGGCGCATGGCGATGCCGTCGTCCGACCACAGCATCTCGGCCTCGAGCCCGAGCGCGCGCAGCTGCGCCTCGATGGCCATGGCCCAGGGTGCGTGGACCTGGGCGCCGAAGGGCGACAGGAGGCAGACGCGCCAGTCACCGATCTCGTCGCGGAAGCGCTCGACGACGATGGTGCGGTCGTCGGGCACCGTGCCGGTGGCCTCCGCCTGCTCGGCGAGGTAGCGGACGAGGTTGCGCGCGGCCCACTCGTCGAGCCGGTGCGACGCCATCAGTGCCGCGGTCGCCCCGTCCTCGTCGTCGAGGGCCCGGGTCTCGCGCATGAAGCGGCCGAGCGCCTGGCCGAGCTCGATGGGGCGGCCGGGGCCGTCACCGTGCCAGAACGGCATCTTCCCGGGCTCGCCCGGCGCCGGCGTGACGACGACGCGCTCGTAGGTGATGTCCTCGATGCGCCAGGTCGACGCGCCGAGGATGAACGTCTCGCCGACGCGCGACTCGTGGACCATCTCCTCGTCGAGCTCCCCGACGCGCGTGCCGTCGGGGAGGAAGACGCCGAACAGCCCGCGATCGGGGATCGTGCCGGGGTTGGTGACGGCGAGGCGTTGTGCGCCCTTGCGGCCGCGGACCACCCCGTCGACGCGGTCCCAGACGACCCGCGGTCGGAGCTCCGAGAACTCGTCCGACGGGTAGCGACCGGCCAGGAGGTCGAGGACGGACGTGAACACCTCGTCGGTGAGGTCGGCGAAGTTGGCCGACCGGCGCGCGATGCGGAGCAGCTCGTCGACGGGCCAGTCGTCCATCGCCGTCATCGCGACGATGTGCTGGGCCAGCACGTCGAGCGGGTTGCGCGGGTAGCGGGTGCTCTCGATCGCGCCGGCGAGCATCCGCTCCGTCACCACCGCCGCCTCGAGCAGGTCGTGGCGGTACTTGGGGAAGATCTGGCCGCGTGACGGCTCGCCCACCTGGTGGCCAGCGCGCCCGATGCGCTGCAGGCCGCGCGAGACCGCCCCGGGCGACTCGACCTGGATGACGAGGTCCACGGCCCCCATGTCGATGCCGAGCTCGAGCGAGCTCGTCGCCACCAGCCCTCGGAGGCGACCGGCCTTGAGGTCGTCCTCGATCTGCAGGCGCCGCTCGCGGGCGAGCGAGCCGTGGTGCGCCTTGACGAGGTCGGGCGGTGGGCCGTCGCCGGCCTGGTCGCCGAGACGCTGGTGGTGCAGCTCGTTCAGCTGTGCCGCGAGCCGCTCGGCGAGCCGCCGGGCGTTGACGAAGATGAGGGTCGAGCGGTGCGCGAGGATCTGGTCGAGCAGCCGCGGGTGCATCGCGGGCCAGATGCTCTTGCGCGCCGGTGGCGCCGATGCCGGGCCGCGTACCTCGCTTTCCACCACCGTGCCGAGGTCGGCCATGTCCTCGACCGGGACGACGACCTCGACCACGAGCTCCTTGCGCACACCGGCGTCGACGATCGTGACCTCGCGTGCGCCCGCCTCGGTCTGCCCGCCGAGGAAGCGCGCGATCTCCTCGAGCGGACGCTGCGTGGCGGAGAGCCCGATGCGCTGAGGCGCCGGGTTGCCGGCCTGCATGACCTCGCGCTCGAGCCGCTCCAGGGAGAGCGAGAGGTGCGCCCCGCGCTTCGTCCCGGCGAGCGCGTGGATCTCGTCGATGATGACCGCCTGGACGCTGCGGAGCGTCTCGCGGGCCTGCGAGGTCAGCAGCAGGTACAGCGACTCGGGCGTCGTGATGAGGACGTCCGGTGGCCGGCGTGCCATCCGCCGGCGCTCGTCCGCCGGCGTGTCGCCCGTGCGGACGCCCACGGTCGGGCGGTGGACGTCGGTGCCGAGCCGCTCGGCCGCCAGGCGGATCCCCTCGAGTGGCGCGCGGAGGTTCTTGTCGACGTCGACGGCGAGGGCCCGCAGCGGCGAGATGTACAGGACGCGCAGGCGCTCACCGTCCGCCGGCACGTCCTCGGCCATCAGGCGGTCGATCGACCACAGGAAGGCGGCCAGGGTCTTGCCGGACCCCGTCGGGGCGAGGATCAGCGCGTGGCGCCCCGCGGCGATCGCCGGCCAGCCCTGCGACTGGGCAGCGGTCGGCTCCGCGAACGTCGTCGAGAACCACTCGCGGACCGGCTCGGAGAAGCGGTCGAGCACCATCCGCAGGACGGTACCGGCGGCCCGTGACACGCGTCGCTCGACGCTCGGGCGAGGCCGCATCCGACCGAGGCGCCTGCTACGAAGACGGAGGACGATCGAGCGCCACGACCACGCGCCACGACGACACTGGGGACCCGGCTGTGACCGCCATCATGCTGTTCACGAGGGACCTGCGTGTCCACGACCTCCCGGCACTCGTGGCTGCCGCGGGTGCCGACGAGCTCCTGCCCCTCTTCGTGCTCGACGATGCCATCCTCGGCAGCGACTTCGCTGCCCCCAACCGCGTGGCGTTCCTGCTCGACTCGCTCACGGACCTGCGCGCGGCCCTGCGCGCCCGCGGCAGCGACCTCGTTGTCCGGCGTGGCGACACGGCCTCGGTCGTCGCAGGGCTGGCCGCTGACATCGCGGCCACCGCGGTGCACGCGAGCGCCGACGTGTCCGGGTTCGCCTCCCGTCGCGATCGCCGGCTCCGTTCGGCGCTCGGTGAACGCGGCGCCGAGTACCACCCTCACGCCGGCGTCACCGTGGTCGATCCCGGCGCCCTCAGCCCGACCGGCGGGGACCACTACAAGGTGTTCACGCCCTACTGGCGCGTCTGGCGGGAGGCCCGGTTGCGGCCGGTGGAGGACGCCCCGGACAGGCTGCCGCCGCTGCCTGCGGGTGTGGCCGCCGGGGAGATCCCGTCCCGAGCCGAGCTCGTGGACGGCGAGCCCTCGCCCGAGCTCCTGCGCGGCGGCGAGACCCTCGCTCGGCAACGCATGGGCGGCTGGATCGCGAACGCCATGGCGAACTACCCCGAGGACCGCGACGTCCTCGCCAACGACGGGACGTCGCACCTCTCGCCGTACATCCACTTCGGCAACCTCTCGCCACGCGAGCTCGTGGCGCGGATCGACCAGCGCCGGCGCGGAGGCGAGGACGTCGTCCGCCAGCTCTGCTGGCGCGACTTCCACCACCAGGTGGCGTGGGCCCACGGTGCGATCACCACGCGCGAGTACCGGCCCCGAGGCGACGACTGGCACCAGGACACCGAGGCGTTCGAGGCCTGGACCGAGGGCCGGACGGGCTACCCGATCGTCGATGCGGGCATGCGCCAGCTCAAGGCCGAGGGCTGGATGCACAACCGAGCCCGCATGATCACCGCCTCGTTCCTCGTCAAGGACCTCTACGTCGACTGGCGGCTCGGCGCCGGCCACTTCATGCACTGGCTGGTCGATGGTGACATCGCGAACAACTACGCGAACTGGCAGTGGGTCGCCGGGACCGGCACGGACACGCGGCCGAACCGGGTCTACAACCCGACCCGGCAGGGTGAGCGCTTCGACCGCGACGGCGCGTACGTGCGGCGTTGGGTGCCCGAGCTCGCACACATCGAGGGCAAGCGGATCCACACGCCCTGGGAGCTCGACGACACGCTCTTCGGGGGTGCCGACTACCCGAAGCCGCTCGTCGACCATGCCGAGGCGGCCCAGCGGTTCCTCGACCGCCGGGGCGCATAGGGCGTGCGGATGCCGCGCCCGCGCCGCGCAGCGGGGTTAGCATCCACGCTCCGCGCCGGGCGGGACCGCGCACCGAGGGGGAGTGGTGTCCGACACGTCACCGGATGAGGTCGAGCGACAGCTCGCCGAGCTCGATGCCATCCGCCGACGGGTCATGAACGTGATCGGCCACGCGCTCCGGACGCCCATGGCGACCCTCCGTGGCCTGGTGGAGGTGGTCGCGAAGAACCCCGAGGCCGCCAAGCAGGAGGAGTTGACCGACGCGCTCGTGCGGACGACGCGCCGGCTCGAGCGGCTGCTCGACGACGTCCTCGTGGCGTCGGACGTGTCCACGCGACTGCCCACGGCCAGTGCCCGTGAGGTCGACCTGGTCCAGGCCGTGCGGACCGCCTGGATCGAGGCGGGCCAGGACGACGAGGGCCTGGTCATCGAGGGGTCGGCCCGCGCGCGGGTCGGCAACGACGCCCTCCGCTGGATCCTGTTCCACCTCGTCGACAACGCGGTTCGCTACGGCGTCCAGCCCGTGACGGTGGCGCTCGGCGAGGCGGACGGGATGGCCCGCATCGAGTGCCGGTCGCCCGGGCCCGAGCTCAACGAGGCCGACCTCCGCAACGCGTTCGAGCTCTTCTACCGGGGCGAGGCCGCGGTCATGAAGAACACCTCGGGCATGGGCGTCGGGCTGCCTGTGGTTGCGCGGCTGGCCGAGCATTCCGGCGGTACCGTGGCCATCGACGCACTGGAGGGGGGCGGCGTGGTCACGGTCGTGGAGCTCCCGGCGCCATGAGCGATCCCCTGTCGGAGCCCCTGCGCATCGCCGTCGTCGACGACGACTTCGACTTCCGCCTGCTCCTGCGTGTCCAGCTCGACGCGCTGCCCGAGCTGTCGGTCGTGGCTGACGCGGGCGACGGTGAGGAGGCCGTCGACATCGCGCGCGGCGAGGACCCGCCGGACGCGTTCGTGATGGACCTCCTGATGCCCAAGATGAACGGCTTCGAGGCGATCGACGTCATCCGCAAGGAGTACCCCGAGATCGGCATGGTCGCCTACACGGCCGTCGCGGGTGCCTACGCGCGCGACCAGGTCTCGCGGTTGGGCGCCGAGCTCGTGCTGAAGAGCGGCGATCCGACCGACCTCGTCGAGGCCCTGAAGCGCAGCGTCGAGAAGGCCCGCTCGGCCTCGTAGCCGGGCCCTCAGTCGGTGAGGCCGGACCAGTCCTCGCCGTCCTCGGCCGCCTGGCGCGCGCCGTCCTCGAGGCGCCCGAGCAGGCCCTCGAGGCGGGACATCCCCGCCCGGACGGCCTCGGCGCGCTCGACCCACGAGGGGTCGTCGGGGCGCGGGTCGTCGAGGAGCTCCAACGCGGTGCGGAGGTCGGGGGCCGCGCGACGGAGGTCGCGCTGGACGGCCGACGCGAACTCGTCGCCGGGGATGACGGCCGCGTTCTGGAGGTCGTTG
>JBFHRB010000058.1:0-14417 GCA_041591915.1 Nitriliruptorales bacterium | reverse complement strand
GATGTCCCAGAGCGGGATGAGGACCTGGGGGATGAAGCGGTCCGGGTAGGCCGCGCACCACTCGTCGATCATCCAGTCGTTGTAGGCCTGCACGCAGCCGAGGGCGAGCTCGGGGTCCTTCTGCGCGAGCGGGATGAAGCGCGTGCCGGCGAAGCGCGGGAACGTCGGGAACGGCAGCTCGACGGCGACCCCGTCCTCGTCCATGCACTTGACGCGCTCGTGCACGTCGTAGGCGCCGGCGATCATGTCCTCGTAGTGGCGCGCGTACAGGTCGTCGCCCTTGCCGGCCTCGGACCGGAACTTCCGTGTGGCGGCGTTGCCCTGGAAGTTCAGCGGGTGCGTCTCGCCGTCGAGCAGCCAGGCCTGCACGCGCCCCTCGAGCTCGACGATCCGCGGGCCCCGGCCGCGCAGGTTCGGTGGGAGATAGTGCTCCCAGACGTGCGGCGGCTCGATGATGTGGTCGTCGACGGAGACCAGCTGGGTGTCATCGGTGAGCGGCAACGCGATCCCTCCCCCTCGGGGGCAGCGGCCGCCGGTGCGGCCGGCCGTGCCAGCCTACCCCGTTCCCTGACACGCGTGTCAGGGATTCTCCTCCGCGGGTCGGAGCGCAGGTCAGGCGCGGGGCCATTGGGGGGGACAGTGTGCTCGCGGGCCGCGGCCGAACGGAGGATGGCCCCGCTGGCCCGGGCACGCCATGGTGCGCGCCCGGCGGGTGGCCCTAACGTCGACGGGTCGCACCTCGCGTGTTCCCCCGCACTCGGAGGTCATCGTGCGCTCGCTGCCTGCTCGCCGTTCGACGCTCGTGCTGATGGTGTCGATGCTCCTCTCGCTGCTGGTGGCAGCGCCGGGCCATGCTGGCCCGGGCAATGCGGTCCCGTGGCTGGCGCTGGGGGACTCCCTCCCGTACGGATGGGACCCGGTCAACGGGTTCGATCCCTCGGACCCGCCCGGACCCGGTGTCGATCCTGACTTCCACCACGGGTACCCCGAGGCGCTCGCGTCCCGGTCGTTCCTCGAGGTGACGAACGCCTCATGCCCGGGCGAGACGTCGGCCAGCTTCCTGTCCGCGGCGGCACCCGACAACGGCTGCGACTTCGTGCGGACCACGTACGGGCTCAAGCACGACTGGGCGGCCGAGACGCAGCTCGAGGCGGCGCTCGCGTTCCTCGGCGCGCACCCCGACACGGGCCTCGTCACGATCCAGCTCGGGGCCAACGACCTCTTCCTGTGCCAGGCCGACCCCGTGGACGGCTGCACGCCTGGGGAGTTCGCCGCCGTCCTGACGGCCGTGGGGGGCAACCTCGCCGTCACGGTCGGGGCGCTTCGCCTGGCCGGGTACTCGGGGCCGATCGTCCTCGTGGGCTACTACGCGCTCGACTACACCGACCCGACGTCGGTCGGGATCAGCCTGGCGTCACGCGATGTCCTGCACGCCGTCGCCTCCGCGGTGCCGGGACCCGTCTCGGTCGCCGACGGCTTCGCGGCGTTCGAGCAGGCCTCGAGACGGGCGGGTGGCGACCCGTGCGCCGCCGGGCTGCTGCTTCCCCGCGGGGACGGCACCTGCGACATCCACACGAGCGAGGCGGGTGACCGGGTCCTCGCGCAGGCGCTCCACCGAGCCCTGGATGTCGGCGCGCTCGCGTCGGGGCGCTGACACCGGCACCCGAGCGATCCGACGAGGGCATCGCGCCCCCGGCTGCTGGCCCGGGTGCCAGATGACGGCGCGGCGGGGGCGCTCCGTCTTGGCCCGGGCTGTTCTCGGCGCGCGAACTACCGTACGTGCCGGCGACAGAAGGAGCCCCTGATGGGTGGCCTGCTCGGCCTGCTCGACGACATCATCGCGCTGGCGAGGCTCGCCGCCGCTGCGGCGGACGACGTGGTGACCGCCGCGGGCAAGGCGACCTCGAAGGCGGCTGGCGTCCTCATCGACGACGCCGCCGTGACCCCGCAGTACGTCCGTGGGATCGCCGCGGCGCGAGAGGTCCCCATCATCGTGGCGATCACGAAGGGGTCGCTGCGGAACAAGTTCCTGGTCGTGCTGCCCGCCCTGCTCCTGCTGTCGACCTTCGCGTCGTTCCTCCTCACCCCGCTGCTGATGCTCGGTGGCTGCTACCTCGCGTACGAGGGCGCCCACTCGCTGCACGGCAAGGTGACCGGCCACCACAAGGTCAAGGGCAACGAGAAGAAGGTCGTCAAGCGCGACGAGAAGAAGATCATCGCCGACGCCGTGCGCACCGACCTGATCCTGTCGGCGGAGATCATGACCATCGCGCTCAACGAGGTCGGGCTCGAGTCGGGCGTCCTCGAGCGCGCGGCCGTCCTCGCGGTCGTCGCCGTCGTGATCACCCTGCTCGTGTACGGCGTCGTCGCACTGATCGTGAAGGCGGACGACTTCGGACTGGCCCTCATCGAGGACGGGGGCGGCCGCGCCAAGCTGGGCAAGCGCATCGTCAAGGCGATGCCCACCGTGATGGCGACGCTCGCGTGGGTCGGCACCTTCATGCTGCTCGCCGTCGGCGGCCACCTCTTCTACGTGGGCCTGCACGAGTTCGACGTCGACCTGCTCTACGACGTGATCCACGGCGCCGACGAGGCCGTCCGGGGTGCGACCGGAGCGGCCGGCGGCTTCCTCGGCTGGGCGACCGACACGGTGCTGAGCGCGGTCGTCGGCCTCGCCATCGGGTGGCTGATCATGACGGTGAAGCGGTTGGTCACCCGCCACGACCACCACCACGGAGAGGACCTGCCCGCCGCCGCGCACTGATCCGCGGACTCGGCTGACCGATGCAGCGGAGTGGAGCCGGAGAGGGGACTCGAACCCCTGGCCTACCCATTACAAGTGGGTTGCTCTAGCCATCTGAGCTACTCCGGCGGGGCCGAACATGGTCGCCCACGATCGACGGTCGGAGGGTAAACGCCGCGCCGCACGGCCGAGAACCTCCGGTTGACTACGTCGGGCGTAGTTGCACCTGTGTAGTTCGGCGCCGATACTCGCACCGACGGTTCTCACGATGAAGGCCACGTTCCTGATGGATGAGTCGATCGACGCCCCGTTCACGAGTGACGAGCTCGACGAGCGCGAGAAGGCGCTGCTGACGTTCGAGCGCGAGTGGTGGCGCTATGCCGGCGCCAAGGAGCAGGCGATCAAGGAGCACTTCGACCTGTCGCCGACGCGCTACTACCAGCTGCTGAACCGCCTGATGGATGACGATCGGGCGCTGGCCTACGACCCGATGCTCGTGAAGCGACTCCGGCGCCAGCGGGCGTCACGACAGCGGCAGCGCGCCGCGCGGCGCCTCGGCGTCGACGCACGGTGAGGTAGCGTCCGACGATGTTGGTGGACACGGGCAAGCACGCAGAGCCAGGGGACCGCAGCTTCGCGATCTCCGTGGCGAAGCATGCGGGCGCGGCAGTGGCGCTCGTGCTCGTCGTCGCCCTCGCGTTCTGGGCGATCGGCGCGTCCCGTGGCGGCGACGAGGTCGCCATCGAGCCCGCCCCGACGACCGATGCCGGCTCGGAGACAGCAACCACCGACGACGGCTCGACGGACACCACCTCCGACCCGGCCGACAGCACGGGCGACGACCCGGCGGCTGACCCGGCGACCGGCGACCCGGATGGTGAGGACCCGGCCGCGACCGCGTCCGAGCCGGCACCCGCGGCCAGCGAGCCGGCGGCCACCGAGCCCGACCCGGAGCCCGAGCCGGAGCCCGCGGCGTCGGAGACCGAGGCCCCCAGCGGGAACCAGCAGTTCGCGCCGGCCAACGTCTCCATCCAGGTGCTCGACGCCGTCCTCGACGACGATGGCGCGGCGGCCGACGCCTACGCCGCCCGCGCGCGCGGAGACGGCTACCGCGTGGTCGCCGTGAACAAGGCCATCCGCGTCTACACGACGACGACGGTCTTCTACACCCCGGGCAACGAGGCCAAGGCTCGGCAGGTCGCCGCGCAGTACGGCTTCAGCGCGGTCGAGCCGGCACCCGACAACCTCAACCCGAGCGTGGACATCCACCTGGTCATCGGGACGGACTACGACGCCTGACGACCATGTCCCAACGACACCGGCCGGGCGAATCGCCCGGCCGTTCTCCGTTGTGAGGGAGGCTCAGCTGTTCTGCAGCAGCTGCAGCTTCTCGAGGATCATGCGCCGCCGGCGCTCCTCCTCCTCGGGGTCGTTGCTCAGCACGTCCTGGATGACCTGGGACAGGGCGAGGGGCGAGAACGGCTTGGTGATGTACTCGGCGGCACCCGATGACCAACCGCGGATCTGGTCCTGATCCTGGACCTTCGCGGTGAGCATGACGACCGGCGTGTCCTTGAGGTCCGGGTCGGCCTTGATGGCCGCCAGCACCTGCCAGCCGTCCATCTTCGGCATCATCACGTCGAGGAGGACGACGTCGGGCCGCTCCGCACGGACGACCTCCATGGCCATCTCGCCGTCGGACGCCTCGACCACGTTGTACCCCTCGAACTCGAGGTTGACGCGGCAGAGGAGCAGGACGTCGGGCTCGTCGTCGACGACGAGGACCTTCTGTCCATCGCTCACGTTGTACTCCCTCTTCGTGCACCTCGCCGGGGCGGTGCGCCGGTTCCGGTCGACCCCGCCATCCGGCGGTCGGCCCCTGACCCGGTTGGGCCAGTATGGCGGAGGGCGGCGTCGCGCGCACCTGACAGCCCACGGCCGTCGCCGCTGCAGTCGCGCTCGGCGTCCCGTCGACCACTCGTACAGCCTACTTAACGGCCGTGGGGGCGGCGTTCTGTAGCGAGATGCGGCTGGTAGCGTGCCTCGCGGCGGTGCGGAGCCGCGAGAGGGAGCGGGTGATGTCGGGGCTCACACCCACGGCGGCCGAGGAGACGGCGCAGGAGGACGCGCGCTGGTGGCGCTGGCTCGTCCGCTCCTGGGCCGTCATCGGGATGGCCATCGTGGCCTACGGGCTGTGGTGGCTCTTCGACGACGTCGTCCGCATCATCGTGCCGCCACTGGCCCTCGCCGGGGCCGTGGTCTACATCCTCAACCCCGGCGTGCGGGCGCTTGCGAGCCGCGGGATCCCACGGTCAGTGGGGACGGCGGCGAGCTACATCGTCCTGATCGGGATCGTGGTCGGCCTCGGCTCCATCGTCGGCCCGCTGCTGGCCGATCAGGTCTCGTCCTTCGGCGATCGGCTCCCGGAGATCGCCCAGAGCGTCGAGGACACCGCGAACTCGCTGCTCGCGAGGTTCGGCCTCGAGGATGCGATCTCGCTGGGGATCGAGGACGGCGGGCTCCAGGAGAGCATCGCCCAGTTCATCAACGAGAACCGTGACCAGATCACGGGCCTGCTGCGTGGCGCGGGGTCGTTCGCGAGCGCCGTCTTCCACACGGTGCTGACGCTCGTGCTCGCGCCGATCATCGCCTTCTACCTGCTCGTCGACCTGCCGCGCCTGAACGAGGGGATCCAGCAGTTCATCCCGCCGGGACGCCGGTCGGAGATCCTCGAGCTGACGCGCCGCATCGGGGCGACCGTCGGTGCCTACTTCCGCGGCCAACTCCTCGTCGCGACGTTCGTCGCCATCGCCACGTCGATCGGGTTGGCCATCATCGGCCTGCCGTTCTGGGCGCTCGTCGGCGTCACGACCGGCGTCTTCAACCTCGTGCCGCTCATCGGCCCGTTCGTCGGCGGCTCGATCGGCGCCCTGATCGCCCTGACGGTCGGTGGCGGGCTCACCCAGGCCATCTGGGTCGTCGTCGTGATGACCGCGGTCCAGCAGATCGACAACCACGTCATCACCCCGAACATCGTCGCCCGCACCGTGAAGGTGCACCCGGCGACCGTCATCCTCGGCCTGCTCGTCGCGGGGTCGCTGTTCGGCATCGTCGGGATGATCATCGTCATCCCGGCGGTCGCGGCCATCAAGCTCGTCGCGCTGCACCTGCTGGTCACTCGCGTCCCGTCGATGAAGCACCTCGCGGCCGAGGGCCCCGGGCTGTACGGCGCCGACCTCCCGCAGCTGACGCTCGAGGACTTCAAGCCCAAGATGCGGCGAAGGCGAGCGGACCGGTCGCGGCTCGACCTCGAGGACCAGCCGATCACCGAGCGCTTCCGAAGGCGACGCCGCCAGTCCTCCGAGGGCGACGGCGACACGTGATCGTCAGCCTCGTCCTGCCAGGTAGTCGCGCAGTGGCGGGCGCTCGCTGGGCGCGATCCGGTGCGGCTCGAGCTCGAGCCGCCCGGCGAGGTCGCGAACGGGCTGTAGCAGCAGGTCGCCGAACGGGTCCGTGAAGCTGGCGCGTCCGTGACGCGCGGCGCGGTCGAGGGCGACCTGGAGGATCTCGGTCGCCATCCGCCCGAGGTTCGCCAGCGGCTGGTTGTCGTGGACACGACGACCGAGGTCGACCTGCGCGATCGCGTCGGGCCCGAGTCGGGCGGCGATGTCGATGAGCATCGCGAGCTCGACCCCGTAGCCGCGCACGAACGGCAGGGACTCGAGGAGTGTCCGTCGGCCGCCGTACTCGCCCGACAGCGGCTGGGCGAGGAAGCTCAGCTCCGGCCAGTAGGTCGTGAGGAGCGGGCGGGCCAGCAGCTCGGTGACGCGACCGCCGCCCGACGGCTGCAGCTCGCCCCCCACCCTGATCGGGCGGTCGTACGTCGCCTTGACGAACGCGACGTCGTCCTCGGTCAGGAGCGGGCCGGCGAGGCCGATGACGAACCGCCCGTCGATGTCGAGGATGTCCGCGTCGATGAACAGCACGATGTCGCCGGTCGACGCGTGCAGGCCCTTCCACAGCGCCTCGCCCTTGCCGGCAGCGGTCCCGGCCTCGGGGAGCACGTCGGACTGGCGCACGACCTTGGCCCCGGCCGTGCGCGCGATGTGGCCCGTGTCGTCCTCGGAGTCGCCGTCGACGACGAGGAGCTCGTCGACGAGGCCGAGGAGCTCGACGGTCTCGCGCTTGAGCACCTCGACGACACGCCCGACGTGGTCCGCCTCGTTGCGGGCCGGCAGCACGACCGATATCGAGAGCCCCAGCGCCTGCTTGCGCTGCACCAGGGCCACCGGGTCGAAGTCCCGGTGGTGGAACGTCCGCGCCTCGAACCGGCGCTCGGCGTCACTCGATCGCAACGGGGGCCTGCAGGTCGTGGGGGAGGGGCGCGGGGGGGTTCGGCGCCGACACCCCGCGCGGCCGGAACCGGGTGCGCGGTTTGCGCACGCGCGGCCGCTGTGGCACCGTACCCCACCTGGCGGCTCATCCAGAGAGGTCGAGGGCTCGGGCCCATTGACGCCTCGGCAACCCCCACAACGGTGTGGGAAGGTGCCAAACCCGGACCGCTGCGCCACCGCCCCGCCAGGGCGGCACGGATCAGCAGTCGATGAGCGTGACACCACGCGCATCACCGGTAACGAACCGGACGGAACGAAGAGATGGGCCTCCCGCAAGGGAGGCCTTCGTCGTTCCACAGCCGCCGCGGCAGGTGCAACGACGAGCAGCCAGCCGGCAACCAGCCGGCAGGCACAGACGGCGGCCGGGAACGGCCGGGAAGGACGGCAGGTGATCACCATCACCGGACTCCGTTGTCGTGAGTGCGGCAACGAGTGCGAAGTGGCAGCCACGCACGTTTGCGACTTCTGCTTCGGACCCCTCGAACCCATCTACGACACCGCGAAGATCGCCGCGGCCGTGAGCCGGGAGTCGATCGAATCGGGCCCGCAGACGCTGTGGCGGTACGCGGACCTGCTGCCGGTGCTCAGCGACGACCCGGAGCTGCGGGTCGACATGGGGACCGGCCTGTCGCCGCTCACTCCCGCCCCGCGCCTGGCCGAGGCGCTGGGGGTCGGCGAGCTGTGGCTCAAGAACGACACGCGCAACCCCACCGGCTCCTTCAAGGACCGCGTCGTCACGGTGGCGCTCAGCGCCGCCAAGGCACTCGGCATCGAGACGGTTGCCTGCGCCTCCACCGGCAACCTCGCGAACTCGGTCGCGGGGCATGCGGCCCACGCAGGCCTCGAGTCCTACGTCTTCATCCCGCACGACCTCGAGCGGGGCAAGGTCGTCAACTCCGCGGTCTACGGCACCAACCTCGTGTCCGTGAAGGGCAACTACGACGACGTGAACCGCCTCTGCGCCGAGGTCGCCGAGACCAAGGGCTGGGGCTTCGTCAACGTGAACCTCCGAGCCTTCTACGCCGAGGGCTCGAAGACGATCGGCTTCGAGATCGCCGAGCAGCTCGGCTGGGAGCTGCCGGACCACGTGGTCGCGCCGGTGGCCTCCGGGTCGATGATGTCGAAGATCGGCAAGGCCTTCGACGAGCTGCGCCAGTACGGGCTCGTGTCCGAGGACGAGACGTGCCGGGTCAGCGGCGCGCAGGCCGACGGCTGCTCGCCGGTCGCCACCGCGTTCCGCGAGGGCACGCTCGACATCCGGCCCGTCAAGCCCGACACCATCGCGCGCTCACTGGCGATCGGGAACCCGGCTGACGGCTACTACGCGCTCAAGCTCGCCAACCAGAGCGGCGGCGTCGTGGAGTCGGTCAACGACGACGAGGTCGTCGCAGGCATCCGGCTCCTCGCGGAGACCACCGGGGTCTTCGCCGAGACGGCCGGTGGCGTGACGATCGGCAACCTGAAGAAGCTCGTGCGCGACGGCGTCGTCGGCCGCGACGACCGGGTCGTCGCCGTGATCAGCGGGATCGGGCTCAAGACCATCGAGGCGGTGGAGCCCCACGTCGGGCCCACGTACGAGGTCTCACCGGCGCTGGAGGACTTCGAGAGCCGCCTTGCAGAGGCGGCCACCTGACCCGGCGCGCTCGGCCCGATGGGCCGACCGGCCCAGACCCGACCAACCACCGAGCCACCAGCGACTCGGCCCACAGGGGCCAGGAGAACCAGAAGATGAGCGTGAAGGTCCGCATCCCCACCCCGCTCCGCAAGCTCACCGACGGCGTCGGTGAGGTCGAGCTGGATGCCACCAACGTCCGGGAGGTCGTCAAGCAGCTCGAGGCCGCGCACCCCGGCATCGGCGACCGCCTCCTCGACGACGACGGCAACCTCCGTCGGTTCGTCAACGTGTTCGTGCGTGACGAGGACGTCCGCTTCCAGGACGGCCTCGACACCGCGGTCGGCGACGGCGACACCGTCAGCATCGTCCCCGCGGTCGCCGGCGGCTGACGCCCCATCACTGTGTGGACATCTGTTGCCGTGTGGTCTTCTCGTGCCCACATGGGAGACAGATGTCCACGCAGCAAGAAATGACCACACAACGATGGGTGGGCGGTCCGTAGGCTGCGGGCCATGAGGTCGCTGCCCCTGCTCTCGACGCCGCCGGCGGGGTCCGGTGTGTCCGGCGGGGTGTCGCCCGGACCCGAGGTCGCCGAGCTGACCGCGGGGGTCCGTGGTCGCGAGGCGGAGGTCGTGGAGAGGCTGGGGTCGCTCGAGGGGCTCGTGGTGGCCTTCTCCGGTGGGGTCGACTCGTCCTACCTCCTCGCCCTGGGCGTGCAGGCCCTGGGCAGCCGGTGCATCGCCGCGACCGCCGTCTCGCCGTCACTGGCGGCGTCCGAGCTCGACGGGGCGCGCGCGTTCGCGGCCGGCCTCGGGGTCGAGCACGTCCTCGTCGAGACGCACGAGGGCGAGCGGGACGGCTACGTCCGCAACGACGGCGATCGCTGCTACCACTGCAAGGCCGAGCTGTTCGAGCGCCTGGAGCCCCTCCTCCACCGGTTCCCGGCGATCGCCGTCGGAACCATCGCCGACGACCTCGGCGACCACCGGCCCGGCCAGCGCGCGGCGGCCGAGCGGGGAGTCCTGACCCCGCTCGCCGACGCCGGCCTCACCAAGGCCGAGGTCCGGACCCTCTCGCGTGCCCGTGGCCTCGCGACCTGGGACGCCCCGGCGCAGGCGTGCCTGGCCAGCCGGATCGCCTACGGCGTCGAGGTGACGCCCGAGCGGCTGGGGCGCGTCGAGCGGGCCGAGGCCTGGCTGCGCGGGCAGGGTTTCCGTGAGCTGCGCGTGCGCGACCACGGGGGCCTGGCGCGTGTCGAGGTGGCGGTCGCCGACCTGCCCCGACTCACGGCGCTGGCGGCCGAGCTCGACGCTGCCCTCCGCGAGTTCGGCTTCACCTTCGTGACCATCGATGCGGCGGGCCTGCGCTCGGGCTCCCTCAACGCGCTGCTCGCTGACTGACCGTCCCGCTCGGCCGAACCCGCCCCGCCCGCCGTGGGCGATACGCCCGATATCGGTGCGGAGTTCCGAGTGTGCGCGAAACGGTGCACCCACTTGCACCCCGGGGGGCCGACGGGGCAATCTCGTGCTGACGGCCACCACCGCCGGGGCTCCTTCGCAACGCGGTGTGTGGCCATCGGCGTAGGGCGCCCGCTGCTCTGCGTCGCTCCGCGAACGAACACGAAACCGCCGCCTGTCCGCCCACGGAGCGCACGTGACCCCCGACCTCGTCCGCCACGCCCCGGCGTCGGCGACCCGCCGCACGCGCCGCGTGGCCGTGCTGGCGACCCTCTTCGGCCTCGTCGCCACCCTCCTGCTGCCGTCGGCGCCAGCGCTGGCGGCCGACCCGTCCATCTGGGTGCCCACCCAGGTCACCGCGGAGGTCGAGTGGACCGACACCTACGGGGCGCCCCGTTCCGGCGGCCGCACGCACAAGGGCGTCGACATGATGGCGCCCCAGATGACGCCGGTCTTCGCCGCCGAATCGGGCTACATCTACCGCGCCTACGGCGGTGACAGCCGCGAGTGCCTCGACGGCGGCGTCTGCTCGTCCTACGGCTTCCTGATCTACGGCGACGACGGCTGGGCCTACTTCTACCTCCACCTGAACAACGACACGCCCGGCCGCCCCAACGGCTGTGACCGTGCGGGAGGTGCCGAGCACGCCTTCAGCCCGCGGCTGGTCGAGATCATCCGCGAGCGCGGCACGCTCGAGCCCACGCCCTACCGCTGGCGACCCGAGAACGTCGTCCGCGTCACCAAGGGTGAGCTGATCGGCTACCTCGGCTCGTCGGGCAACGCCGGCTGCGCCGTCGACCACCTCCACTTCGAGATGTGGCCGGGCCATGACTTCAAGTCGGCCAACGACCCCTCGAAGGCCAACCCGACGCCCTACGTCGACGCGGCCTACGAGGCGGGCCGGTTCCACGGTGACGAGTGGCCGCTGCCGGACCCCGTGCCCACCGCCCGGTTCGCCGGCGCGACACGCATCGAGACCGCCATCGAGCTGGCCAGGGCCACCTACACGCAGACCGAGACGGTGCTCCTCGCCCCGGCCTGGGTCTATCCGGAGGCACTCCTGGCGGCGCCCCTCGGCGCGGCCCTGGACGGCCCCGTCCTCCTCACCCGTGGCGAGAACTCCCTCGGCGGCACCGACCTCGACGACGGCGTGGCGGCCACGATCAGGGAGCTCGGCGCACGCAACGTCGTCATCGTCGGCGGAACGCACCGGCTGTCGGCCGAGCTCGAGGACCAGGTCGTCGGCGAGACGGGCATCCCCCGCGAGCAGGTGACCCGCATCGGTGGCGCCGATCGCTACGAGCTGGCCGCCGCCATCGCCCGTGAGCTGTACGCCTTCCACGGCTACGTCGAGCCGGCGGCGGAGGGCGAGGAGTCATCCCAGCTCGGCGACATCCTCCCGCGCCGCACGGCGTCGGAGGCCCCGCCCACGATCAGCCCGATCGTCGCGCTGGGCGAGTCGCCACGTGCCAATGCCGGCTGGCCGGACGCCCTCGCCGCCAGCGCGCTCGCCGCAGAGCAGATGGTGCCGGTGATCCTGACGCCCCCGGACGCCCTGCCGGGTCCGAGCCGTGACGCCCTCGACCACCCGGCCGTCGGCGAGGTGCGCATCGCTGGTGGCGCGGCAGCGGTGTCCGTCGAGGTCGAGGCCGAGATCCGCGAGCTGGGCAAGGACACCCGCCGGCTCGCCGGGGACACGCGCTACGGGACCTCGCTCGCCATCGCGGAGGAACTCCTCGCCGTCAACGCGGACGCCTCACGAGCGACGGTGTTCCTGGCGACGGGGCGCAACTACCCCGACGCACTCGCCGCCGGCGTCCCCGTCGCGGCCGCGAACAGCATCCTCGTCCTCGTCGACGGCGTCGACACGGCAGGCTCGGCTGCGACCTACGACTGGCTCCGGACGCACGCCGACGAGATCGGGGAGCTCCGCCTCATCGGCGGCAAGGCGGCCATCGGGACCTCGGTGGCCAAGAAGGCCGGCAGCTACGCGAACTGGCCCAAGGAGCCGGCCGCCTGACACGCGTCAGGCGGCGCGCTTCTTGCGTCGGGGCGTGGGATCGTCGCGACCGACGACGCCATCGAGCCAGCGGCCGACGAGGCTGAGGCCCGCCGCACGCAGGAACCTGCGGCGCTTCTCGAACTCGGCGACCATCTCGTCGGGCGAGACGCCTGCCAGCTCGAACCGTGGCAGGTTCGCATCGCGCGCGGCCCACTCGCGGAACAGGTCGAAGCTGGTCTCCGGGTGGAACTGCACGCCGTAGCTGAGTCCGTCCCCGGCGCGCCAGGCAGGGATCCCGTCACTGCCGCTGAGCATGGGCACGGCATCGTCGGGGAACTCGACGACCTGGTCGTCGTGGATCAGCAGCGCGTGGGCGCCGTCGACCCAGCCCGCGAAGATCTCGTCCTCGCCAGCGCCCTCCGTCCGCTCGAGCGGGAAGAACCCGATCTCCGGAGCGTCCCGCCGCTCGACGCGGCCCCCGAGCGCCTCGCCCAGGATCTGGTGGCCGAGGCAGATGCCGAAGACCGGCACGCCCGCGGCCACGGTCTCCGCGACCCAGCCGATCTCGGCGTCGAGCCACGCGAGCTCGTCGCGATCCCTGACGCCCATGAAGCCGCCCAGCACGACCACGCCGCGAACGCGTGCGAGGTCCGTCGGCAACGGCTCAGCCCTGTCGGGTCGGACGGTCCTCCACGGCCTCCGCCCAGCACGGGCGTCGAAGACCGCCTCGAGGTTCGACGGGCCGGTCTGGTCGCCGTGCTGGACGACCAGGAGCTCGCCGTAGTCGTAGGTCTCCTCGTCGGACATGCGGCCCTCGACATCGCGGTTGACGGCGGGAGCGTAGAGCCCCGGGGCGATGGCGGGGCCGCTGACCCAAGGAGCCAGCCGTCAGCGCAGGAACGGCAGGGCGATGACGTAGCCGGCGAGGAGCAGCGCGCCTTCGAGCCGGTCGAGCCGCCGGCGGGTGAGCAGGAACAGGCCGGTCAGCAGGCCGACGGCGATCATGAGCACGGTCGCGAGCCCCGCGAGCGTCGGGTCCTCCAGCTGGCCGGGGCCCAGGACGGCGGCGATCCCGCCGACGCCGAAGCTGTTGAAGATGTTGCTGCCGAGCAGGTTCCCGAGGATCAGGTCGGCCTCGCGCTTGCGCGCCGCCTGGATGGTGGTCGCGAGCTCCGGCAGGGAGGTGCCGATCGCCACGATCGTCAGGCCGACGAACCCGCCGGCGAGCCCGAGGATGTCGGCGATCTCGGTCGCGGACACGATCAGCATCTGCGCCGCCGCGACGGTCCCGACCAGGCCGAGCGCCGTGCGTGGGATCTCGACGCCGAGACGCACCGACTCCCCGGTGTCGAGGAACTCGCCGACCTCTCGTTCGAGGTCGCTGTCCTCGTCCCGGCTGGAGTAGAGGATCCACGAGAGCGCCGCGACCATCCCGAGCAGCAGCACCACGCCCTCGGTCACGGTCAGCCCGTTCTGGACGAACACGGCGAACAGCAGCATGCCGAACAGGGCGATCGGCAACTCACGTCGTGGCACGGGGTCCGTGACGACCATCGGCGTGACGATCGCGGCGCTGCCGAGGACGAGGGACAGGTTCGCGATGTTCGAGCCGATGATGTTGCCGACGCCGACGTCGAGCAGGCCCTGGTTGGCGGCCAGGCCCGACACGACCATCTCTGGCGCGCTCGTCCCGAAGCCGATGATCACCGCGCCGACGACGACGCCGGGGATGTTCCAGCGAACAGCCAGCCGCGCGGCGCCGATCACGAACTGATCTGCCGCGTACGCGAGGAGCGCGAGTCCGACGATGACGCCGACGAGAGGGAGGAGCATGGGCGGGAGGCTACCGACCAGCCTCTTGTACGCTCCGCTCGCACAGCTGCCACAGGAAGATCGCTCGTGCGACGCATCGCTCTGTCCCTCATCGCGGCCCTCTTGCTCGGGGCCTGCGCTGGCGGCACCGACGAGACCGCGACACCCCAGGTCCAGGAGACGCTGACCGTGACGGAAGAACTTGGACAGAAGCCGACGGTCGAGGTCCCGGCAGAGGACCCGCCCTCGGAGCTGCGCATCATCGACGTCGTCGAGGGAGACGGCGACGAGGCGGTCGACGGCAGCACGGTGCTCGTGCACTACGTGGGCGTGAACTGGTCCAACGGGCTGCAGTTCGACGCCTCCTGGGATCGTGGCCAGCCGTTCGACTTCG
>JBFHRB010000057.1:0-14509 GCA_041591915.1 Nitriliruptorales bacterium | reverse complement strand
GCGCCAGCGGAAGGTCAGGCGGGACGGCTCCATGTCGGGCAGCGTAGGCCTCAACCCCGCCGCAGGCCGTCGATGGCCGCGAGCAGCCGTTCGACGTTCGCGTGCGTCGCGCCCTCGCCCATGAGCCCCACACGCCACGCGCGACCGGCGAAAGCCCCGAGCCCCCCACCGACCTCGATCCCGTGGTCGGCGAGGAGCCGGCGCCGCAGCGCACCCTCATCCACCCCGTCGGGCCAGGCGAACGCGGTCAGCTGGGGCAGCCGGTGCCCGTCCGCGGCGAGGAGCACCCCGCCCCGTTCGACGATGGCGTCCTGGAACGCCCGGCCGACCTCGAGGTGCCTGGCCCACCGTGCCTCGAGCCCCTCGGCCAGCACGCGACGGAGGCCGGCGTGCAGCCCGTAGACCGCCGAGATGGGTGCGGTGTGGTGGTAGGCCCGGTCGGCACCCCAGTACCGCCGGATGGCGGTGACGTCGAGGTACCAGCTCCGGACCGGCGTGGAGCGCGCCTCGATGACGGCCTCCGCCTTGGGCGAGAACGTGATGGGCGCGAGGCCCGGCGGCACCGACAGGCACTTCTGGGTCCCGCTGTACACGACGTCGAGCCCCCAGGCGTCCACGTCGACCACGACTCCGGCGAGCGACGTGACCGCGTCGACGACGAGCAGGGTCTCCCGGTCCCGTAGCAGCGCGCCCACCTCCGACAGGGGTTGCCATGCCCCAGTCGACGTCTCGGCGTGGACGAGGACCACGGCACGCGCATCCGGGTGGCGAGCGAGCGCCTCCTCGACCCGGCCGGGGTCGATGACCTCGCCCCACTCGGCGTCGAGCGCCACCACATCGGCACCTGCGCGCTGCGCGGTGTCCGCCAACCGGCTGCCGAAGACCCCGTTCACGCCGACGATCACGGTGTCCCCGGGCTCGACGACGTTCACGATGGACGCCTCCATGCCGGCCGACCCCGTCCCCGACACGGCGAACGTGAGCGGGTTGCCCGTCCGGAAGATCTCCCGCAGCATCGACGCCACCTCGTCCGCCACGCGCAGGAACGCCGGGTCGAGGTGGCCGACGACGGGCGCGGCCTGGGCGGAGAGCACCTCCTCGCTGACCGGGCTCGGTCCGGGTCCCAGCAGGAGCCGGTCCGGCGGTGAGACCGGGGCGGGGATGGTCATGGCGGAGGCCTCGGGTCGGGCGGGCCGGATGCTAACGGTCCGCTCGGCCCCGACCCCCGGGTTGGTACGGTCGGCAGGTGGACGAACTGGCGGGTCGCTACCTCACGTTGTGCCTCCGTCTCGGACGGCACCTCCCCGGCCTCGTCACGGAGTACACGGGCCCGGACCGCCTGCTCAGCGCCGTCAGCGCCGAGCCCCCGCGGCCGCCGGGCCGTCTGGCGACCGAGGCCGAACGACTCGTCGCAGACGTGGCGAACGAGCCGACCATGCCGACCCAGCGTGCGGACTGGTTCACCGCACAGCTGCAGGCCCTCAGTGCGATCGGGCGCGAGCTGGCCGGCGACCGGTTGCCCTTCGACGGACTGGCCCGACGCACGGTCGGCATAGACGTGACCGCTCCCGACGTCGGCCAGCTCGAACTGGCTGCGGAGGACCTCGCGACCGCCCTCGGCGAACGCCCCGGACTGGGGGCGTTGCGCCGGTGGAGGGACGCGACCTCCGTACCCGCGGATCGCGTGGTCGACACGCTGCGGGCCGCGGTCGCTGGCCTGCGGGACCGGGTGTACGTCGACCTGCCGCAGCCGCTGGGCGAGGGCGTCGACGTCCTGGCCGCCCGCTCGCCCGTCGCGTCCTCCGAGGGTGCCCTCCCGGTCCGTCGTCGGATCTTCGGGGGCCACCAGATCCGCCTCGAGGTCGACCCGAAGGACCCGGTCGCGTTCGACGACCTCATCCGCCTGGCGCTCACGGCCACCTACCCGGGGCACCACCTCGAGCGGACGATCAAGAGCACGATCCTCGTCGACGAGTTCGGCCGGATGGAACTCGCCCTCAACGTCTCCCACACCCCGGCACGGACGGTCTCGGCCGGATCCGCGACGATCGCCTACCGGCACGTCATCGCGCCGCACGAACTCGACACGCTCGTCTCCACCCTGGCCGAACGCGCCAAGATCGCGGTGGACCCCGCCGTCGTGCTCGCGGTCGTCGATGCGGTGACGCGGCTGACGTGGTGCGACCAGGCGGCAGCGTGGGCGGTCCAGGCCGGCCGCGAGGACACCGCGCTCGACCTGCTGGCGACGTTCGATCCGACGGCCACCGACCCGGCCGCGACGATCGCGCGTCTACGCGACCGACTCGAAGCGACGTCCACGGCGCATGCGCCCGTCGGCGCACGTGGCGTGTCCGCGTTCCTCGAGAAGCAGCCGGACGTGACCGCGGGCTTCCGTCGGCTGCTGACGGAGCAGCTCACGCCGGCGGGGCTGCGCAGCGAGAGCTGACGTTCACGGCACGACCGTGACGCCCTCCAGCCACCACCCCATGCGGTCCACCTCGTCCACGGTCAGCGACCCACCCCGCGGGACGGCCTCGTTCCCGTCGGCATCCCGGAGTGGGCCCACGAACACCGCGCCACCATCGACCAGGCGGGCCAGCTGCTCGGCCATCAGGGCGTCGGTCTCGGGGCTCACCCGCGGGCCGGGGTCGGTCAGGATGAGCGGCGAGTCGCCCGTCGCCAGCCGGCCACGCCAGTCCCCGTTGTAGGGGGACGTTGCGAAGCTCCCGCTCAGGGCCGCCTCGACGATCGCCACGTAGGCGTCGCGCCAGTCCCAGACCGCGCCGGTCAGCCACGTCGTCGACGCGACCTCGGAGCCGTCCTCGTGGAGCCCGACGACCGGCAGGCCGGCGGCCTCCGCCCGTGCGAGGAGCGCGCCCGAGCAGTCCTGGTGGAACCCGAGCACGTCGGCGCCAGCCGCGAGCAGCGAGTCGACGGCCTCGGCCTGCGCCTGCGGGTCGCACCAGTCCTCGGTGATGGTCACGACGGTCTCGACGTCGGGCCGCACGGTCCGCGCGCCCAGGGTGAAGGCGTTCACGTTCGCGCGGGTGGACGGGATCGGGAAGGCCGCCACGAAGCCGAGGGTGCCGCTCCGGGTGGCGGCACCCGCGGCGATCCCGGTGAGGTACACGTGTTGGTACTGGGCACCCCAGAACGTGCCGAGGTTGTCGAGGGGTTCCGGCTCGATGCCCCCCTGATGGACGACCACGACGTCGGGGTTGCGCCTGGCGACCTCGACGGCCGCCTCGAGGTGGCCGAAGCTCGTGGCGAACACGACGACCGCGCCGTCGTCGACGAGCGACTGCATGGCGTCGATCGCGGAATCGTCCTCCGGCACGTTCTCGATGCGCAGGACGTCGAACTCCGGGAACGTCCGGGCCACCGCGTCGGCTCCCTCCCAGACCGCCTGGTTGTAGCCGAGGTCGTCGCGGGCGCCGACGAGGACGAAGCCGACAGCCGGTCGCTGCGACACCCCCACACCGGACGCACAGGCCGACATCACGAGCGCGGTCACAACGACGACGGCCAGCCCGCGACACCGATCGCGCCGGGTCTCCAGAAGGCTTCCTCCGACCAGTCCCGGCCGTAGGCTAGGCATCCGGCGGCTGGGATCGGAGCCCCGTGCAGCAGGAAGTGACGGCGGGCGAAGGGCGGCGCCGAGCGCCGTTCGTGGCCGCCATCGTCGGGCTCGCGCTCACGGCGGCGCTGGGCATCACCATCGCCCAGAGCGTCGAGCGGGAACGTGCACTCGACCTCGCTGCGCGCGCGAACGCCGCCGGGTTCGACCTGCGCCAGCAACTCGACTCCTACCAGGACCTGCTCCGGAGCATCGAGGGCTTCTACGCCGGCAGCGACAACGTCACGGCCGACGAGTTCCGCGCCTACGTCACGGCCTACGAGGTCCAGCGACGCCTCCCGGGCGTGCGCGCCATCGAGGTCGCGACGAAGGAGATCGTCGACGGGCGCGAGGCGTACATCGTCAGCCTGATCGAGCCGCGTGCCGGGAACGAGGCGGCCATCGGGCTGGACCTCGCGTTCGAGCCGACGCGCCGCGAGGCGGTCGAACGGGCGCGGGACCAGGGCGAGGTCGTCGCCACGGCGCCGCTCGAACTGGTCCAGGGTGGCGACGGCGCGGCGCTGCTCCTGATCGCGCCGCTGTACGACACCGAGACCGGCGAGATCCCGCGCACGGGGCCGGCGCGCCGACGTGCCTTCGAGGGCATCACCCTCGCGGTCATCGAGGTTCCGCAGCTCATCGCGGGGGCGTTCGATCGTCCGCCGGCGATCGACTACGAGCTGTACGACCTCGGCCTGACGACACGCGCGCCCGGCGAGGTCGTCGAGGCTGCCTCCCTCTTCGACCCGGACGACGTCGCCGGCGAGTACGCGTCGGGGGGCGACGTCGGCGTCGACCTGAACGTGGGCGGCCGCCGGTGGCGGCTGAACGCGACCTGGCCCGACGACGAGCCGATCGCCCCGCTGCTGGGTCCCATCACCACGGCTGTCGCCGCGGGCCTCGCCATCACGGGCGCGATCGTCTGGCTGCTCGGCAACGCCGACCGGCGACGACGGGACGCCGAGGCGCTGGCACGCGAGATGACGGCGGAACTGGACGCACGGCAGCGCGAGCTCGCCGCCGCCAACGAGGCGCTGCTCGACCAGCGGACGCGCCTCGAGATGGCCAACGCGAGGCTCAAGCGGTTCGCCGCGATGGCTGCCCACGACCTCCGCACGCCGCTGACGACGATCATCGGGATGTCCGAGCACCTGCTGATGATCCTCGAGCACCTTGATGCGGAGGAGCGAGACCTCTTCGAACGGATCCCGCATGCCGGCCACCGCCTGAACGGGATGATCGGCGAGATGCTGGACAGCGCCCTCTCGGCGACCGACGACGTGACCGAGACCGCGGACGTCGCCGAGGTCGTGCGCGTCACGCTCGCGACGCTCCACGACTGGATCGACGAGGTCGACGGCGACATCGAGGTGGCGTCGGACCTGCCGGTCGTGGCTGCCGATCCGGCGCAGGTCCGCATGATCCTGCAGAACCTCATCACCAACTCGATCCGCTACCGGGCGCCGGATCGCCCGCCGCGGGTACGGATCAGCGCCCGCGAACACGGCGAGGGGATCGTCGCGATCACGGTCGAGGATGCGGGGCGCGGCATCGCGCCCGAGAACCGGGAGGCGGTCTTCGACCGGGGCGAACGCCTCGACGCCGTGGCCACGGGGAGCGGGCTCGGCCTTGCCGCCGTCCGGGAGGCGGTCATCGCAGCGGATGGCGACATCTGGGCCCACGACGGCGACCTCGGCGGCGTCGCGTTCACCTTCACGCTGCCGGCCCACGAGCCGGCCCCCCGGACCGAGTCCCCGGGCGTGGACGGTGGGCCGACGAACGGGCTGCTCACCCAGCGCAACTGACCCCGGCGACGACGACACACCCGTCGTCGTCGAGAGCGCCCCGCAGCGCCGGTCCCGGCTCGGCCGAGCGGGCGAAGAGCTCCTCGAGTTCCTCCATCGGCGCGCCGGCCTCGGCGGCCGCCGTGATCTCGGCGGCGATGCCGGCCATCGCATCGAGGTAGGCAAGGACGGCCGCGTGCTGGGCCCGGAGCCCGTCGGGTGGAACCTGCGCAGCCACGTCCTCGCGGACCTCGCGGAAGATCGACTCGACCACGGGCTGGATCGCCGCCAGGCGCCGGCGGATCCCGTCAGGTTCCGAGCCGAGGTTCGCGATGCGCGGGAAGACCTCGAGTGGGATGCGGCGCATGGCCGCGTGCACGGCCTCGCCGTAGGCACCCGACGGGATCTCGTCGGGGCAGGCGTAGCCCATCTGGTCATCTGGAAACACTCCCTGCGCCACCGCTCGGCAGAAGGGCGGGTCCCGCGGATCGAGCAGCGGCCTGAACGCGTCGAACTCCCGCGCGAACGGCTCGCCCGGCCACTCGCCTGTCTCGAGGACAGCGATGATCGTTTCGGCGGTGTCGATGCTGGTCTCGAGCGCCGCGACCAGGACGAGGTGCCGCTCGACGTACGCGCGAGGCGGATCGATCGCCGCCGCCGCCGTCGCGGCTGCCTCGAACCGAGGGATGACCGCGACCTCGTGGGCGACCTCGGCCACGCGCTGCGGCAGCCCGTACGTCTGCGCGGTCAGGTCGTCGAGTCGGGAGAGGGCGTCTGCCCGGATCTCCATGGTCGCCGCGACCGCGTCGAGGTACTGCACCTCGGCGCCAGCGTCGAGCACCCCGCCACCGCTGCACGCCGAGGCGAGGAACGCGAGGACGACGCACGAGCGCCAGGGTCCTGAGGGCCTCATGCCCCGACGCTACGCCGACCGGCCCGGGCATGACGAGGGCCCGGCGCATGGCCGGGCCCTCGGAGTCGGGATGTCAGCTCGGTCAGTCGGTCGGCTTGGGCAGCCAGCTCATCATGGCGCGGAGCTCCTTGCCGACCGTCTCGATCGGGTGGTTGAGCCCCTCCTCGCGCAGCTTGTCGTAGCGCGGGCGCCCGTTCTCGTTCTCCGCGATCCAGTCCTTCGCGAAGGAGCCGTCCTGGATCTCGGTGAGGATCTGCTTCATCTCGGCCTTGGTCGCGTCGTTGACGACGCGCGGGCCGGAGACGTAGTCGCCCCACTCGGCCGTGTCGGAGATCGAGTAGCGCATGCGCTCCATGCCGCCCTCGTAGAGGAGGTCGACGATGAGCTTGAGCTCGTGGAGGCACTCGAAGTAGGCGACCTCGGGCTGGTAGCCGGCCTCGGTCAGCGTCTCGAAGCCAGCCTGGATCAGCGCCGTCGCGCCGCCACAGAGGACGGCCTGCTCGCCGAACAGGTCGGTCTCGGTCTCCTCCGGGAACGTGGTCTCGATGACGCCGGCGCGCGTGCAGCCGATGCCCCGCGCATAGGCCAGGGCGAGCGCCTTGGCGTTGCCCGTGGCGTCCTGGTGGACGGCGACGAGGCCAGGCGTGCCGTTGCCCTCCTGGTACGTGCGTCGGACGAGGTGGCCCGGCGACTTCGGCGCGACCATCGTGACGTCCACGGTCTCCGGCGGCGTGATCTGGCCGAAGTGGATGTTGAACCCGTGGGCGAACATCAGCATGTCGCCGTCCTCGAGGTTCGGCGCGATGTCCGCCTCGTAGATGGCCTTCTGCTTGGTGTCCGGCAGCGTCAGCATCACGACGGATGCCGCCTTCACGGCGTCGGCGGTGTCGAGCACCGTCAGGCCCGCCTGCTCGGCACGGGCGCGCGAGGACGAGTCCGGGCGGAGGCCGACGACCACGTCGACGCCCGACTCCTTGAGGTTGTTCGCGTGGGCATGCCCCTGCGACCCGTACCCGAGGACCGCGACCGTCTTGCCCTCGAGGAGGGCGAGGTCCGCGTCCTGGTCGTAGAACATCGTTGCTGCCATGTGGGTGGTGCCTTTCGGTTCTGTGAGGGTTGGGTGGCGGGTGCGCCTCAGACGACGCGCTGCATGCGGAGCTTCGAGCCGTCGGTGATCGACCGGGCGCCTCGGGCGAGTGCGACCGTGCCGGTCCGCACCATCTCGCGGATGCCGTAGGGCTCGAGGAGGTCCAGCATCGCCTCGAGCTTGTCGGGCGAGCCCGACGCCTCGACCGTCAGCGAGTCGTGGTCGACGTCGACGATCTTGGCGCGGAACACGTCGGTCAGCTCGATGACCTGCGAGCGCGTGGTCGGGTCGGCGCTGACCTTGACCATGCACAGCTCACGCTCGACGGCGTTGCTGTGGTCCAGCTCGACGATCTTGAGCACGTGGATCAGCTTGTTCAGCTGCTTGATCACCTGCTCGAGCTTGGTCGCCTCGGTGCCGACCACGATGGTCATGCGAGAGACGCGCTCGTCGTCGGTGGGGCCGACCGCGAGCGAGTGGATGTTGTAGCCACGTCGGCTGAACATCCCGGAGATGCGCGCGAGCACGCCGGGCTTGTTCTCGACGAGGACGGACAGGATGTGCTGGTCCAGGCTCATGGTCAGTCCGTCTCCGGCTCGCGGGCCTCGGCCATGGCCGCCACGCGGGCGTACCACTCCTCGGCCGACTCGATGATGTCGTCGTTGGTCATGCCGGCCGGGACCATCGGGAAGACCTTCTCGTCCGGGTCGACACGGAAGTCGATGAGGACGCACTGGTCCGTGATCTCGTAGGCCTTGTCGAGGACCGTCTGGAGCTCGTCGACGGTCGTCGCGCGGAACCCCGGGATGCCGTACGCCTCGGCGAGCTTCACGAGGTCGGGCAGGTCCTGCGGGAGCATGACCTCGCTGTAGCGCTCCTCGTAGAAGAGCTCCTGCCACTGGCGGACCATGCCGAGGAAGCCGTTGTTGATGACGCAGAACGTCACCGGGATGTCCGCCTGCACGGCGGCGGCGATCTCCTGGAACGTCATCTGGAAGCACCCGTCACCGTCGATCGCCACGACGCGCTTGTCGGGGCGACCGACCTTCGCGCCGATGGCTGCCGGGACGGCGAAGCCCATCGTGCCGAGGCCGCCGGAGTTGATCCACGTCCGCGGCTCGACGTACTCGATGAGCTGGCTCGCCCACATCTGGTGCTGGCCCACGCCAGCCACGTAGATCGCGTCGTTGCCGTACTTCTTCGCGATGGCCGTGATGGCCGTCTGCGGCTTGAGCGGGCCGTCGTCCTGCTGCTCCCACTTGAGGGGGTGCTCCTGCTTCCAGGTGGCGAGCTGCTCGAGCCAGGCGTCGTGCTTCGGGCGGACGTTGGCGGCGCCCTTGTCCTCGACGGCCTTGTTGAGCTGGCCGATGACGATCTTGGCGTCACCGACGATCGGCACGTCCACCTGGCGGTTCTTGCCGATCTCGGCCGGGTCGATGTCGACGTGGATGACACGGGCGTTGGGTGCGAAGCCGTCGAGCTTGCCGGTCACGCGGTCGTCGAACCGCGCACCGAGCGTGATCAGGAGGTCGGTGTCCTGGAACGCCTTCACGGCCGTCCAGTGCCCGTGCATGCCCGGCATCCCGACGTGGAGCTCGTGGGTGTCGGGGAAGATCCCGCGCGCCATCAGGGTGGTGACGACGGGCAGGTCGAGCGACGTGGCGAACTCGAAGAGCTCGTCCGCGGCGTTCGCCCTGACCAGGCCACCGCCTGCGTAGATGACCGGCTTCCTGGCGCCGGCGATGAGGTCGAGCGCCTCACGGACCATCTTGCCGTGGCCGCGGATCGTCGGGCGGTAGCCCGGCAGGTCCATGTACTCCGGCCAGTGCCACTCGATCGTCGTGTTCAGGATGTCCTTGGGGATGTCCACGAGGACGGGTCCGGGCCGGCCCGTGGAGGCGATGTGGTACGCCTCCTTGATGGCACCGGCGATCCGGTCGGCGTTGGTCACGAGCTCGTTGTGCTTGGTGATGGGCATCGTCATGCCCGTGACGTCCGCCTCCTGGAAGGCGTCGGACCCGATGGCCGAGGACGGCACCTGCCCGGTGATCGCGAGGACCGGGATGGAGTCCATGTGCGCATCAGCGAGGCCGGTGATCAGGTTCGTCGCAGCCGGTCCGGAGGTCACGATGCAGACCCCGACCTTGCCGGTCGCGTGGGCGTAGCCCTCGGCGGCGTGCGCCGCGCCCTGCTCGTGGCGTACGAGGACGTGACGGATGGGCGAGTCGATCATCGGGTCGTAGGCCGGGAGGATCGCACCCCCCGGGTAGCCGAACACGACGTCGACGCCGAGTTCCTCCAGCGACTTCATGACGGCCTGGGCGCCGGTCACCTGCACGGTCGTGGTCCTCTCAGTGGTTCCGCGTACTGACCCGGAGTATGGCCCCGAGACTACGAGAACCTCCCGGCTGGGAGGTTCGCGCGTGCCTGGGATCGCCAGCCACGCGCTACGTAACGAGCACGATGACGACGGACACGAGGGCCGTGTCCGCGTGTGACGTGTCGATCCGCAGCAAGCCTCGGGCCCCTTCGTGAGCCAGTAGCGACGTCGTTGTCCTTGGCGCCGATGTGCGGTCACCGCCCACCGACGGCGCGTAGCCTGACCGACGCCGGGCGTGAGGTCAAATCCGCGACGTCGAGGAGACACCGTGACGCTGCCGCCGTTCGAGCTCGAGCGCTGGTTCGAGCAGCACGAGTTCGAGGCGGACCACGTGCTCGGGGCGTCCGACGTCGCGGGCTGGAACCTGCGCGACCTCCTGGCCCTGGCGGACGCGGAGATCTGGCCGCTGTGGGACCAGCTGCACCTGGGGTACACGCATGCGCGCGGCCGTCCGGAGCTGCGGGCGGAGATCGCCGGGCTCTACGACGGGCTGACCGCGGACGACGTGCTGGTGTTCTCGGGCGCGGAGGAGGCGCTGTACACGCTGAGCCGGGCGCTGATGGGGCCGGACACGCACGCCGTCGTCGTCACGCCCGCCTACCAGAGCCTCGTGACGCTGCCGCGTGCCTGTGGCGCGGACGTCACGGAGCTGCCGCTCCGCCTCGACAACGACTGGGAGTTCCGTGCCAGCGACCTCAAGGCCGCACTCAGCCCTCGCACCTCGATGGTGGTCTGGAACTTCCCGCACAACCCGACCGGCTCGCTCCCGGACCAGACGGTGTTCGAGGAGGCGGTGCGGCTGGTGGAGGACGCCAACTGCCGGCTGATCAGCGACGAGGTCTACCGCTACCTCGAGTACGACGAGCTCGACCGCCTTCCCGGCGCCGCGTCGCTGAGCCCGCGTGCGATCAGCGTCGGCGTGATGTCGAAGTCGTTCGGGCTGGCGGGGCTGCGGATCGGTTGGATCGCGACGCGGGACCGCGACGCCATCGAGGCGTGCCTGCGTTACAAGGACTACCTGACCATCTGCCCGTCCGCGCCATCCGAGGTCATGGCGATCATCGCGCTGCGCGCACGTGGGCGGGTGCTGCTGCGGTCGCGGCAGATGGTGGAGGTCAACCTCGAGATCGCCGAGGAGTTCTTCGCCTCCTACGGCGACACGTTCGACTGGGTGGCCCCGCGCGCGGGGACGGTCACCTTCCCTCGGCTCAACGTCGACATCCCGATCCAGACCTTCGCGGAGGAGCTCCTGCGCGAGCAGGGGGTGCTCATCGCGCCGGGGCCGATGTTCGGCGCGAAGGGCAACCACTTCAGGCTCGGCCTGGGCCGCCCGGACATGGAACAGGCGATGGTGAAGCTCGACCGCTTCTGCAAGCAGTGGCTGACCCGCTACTGAGGCGGTCCGGGCTCAGTCGCGCCCGAGGGCCTTGCGCGTCGCCGCGAGGATGCCGGCACTGTCGAGGCCCAGCTCGCTGAGGATGCGGTCGGGCTTGCCGTGCTGGATGTACTGGTCCGGCACGCCGAGCCGGAGCACGGGGGGCGCCTCGCGGACGCCGGTGCGCTCCACCAGGCGGTCGGTCAGGAAGCTGCCGGCGCCGCCGGTGGCGAAGCCGTTCTCGACCGTGATGACGAGCGGGGACTCGGCGGCGGCGTCCAGCATCGCGAGATCGACCGGACGGACGCAGCGGACGTCCCAGACCGCGGCCTCGATACCGTCGCGGGCCAGCTCCTCGGCGGCCTCGAGCGTCGCCTGCAGCCGATCACCGACCGACAGGAAGCAGAGGTCGGACCCCTCGCGGAGCCGACGGGCCTTCAGGCCCTGGCCCACACCGAGTCCGGTGATCGCCGTGCCCTTGGGGAACCGGATGCTGACGGGCCCCGACAGTCCGACGGCCTCCTCCAGCATCACCTCGAGCTCCTCCGCACAGCTGGGTGCGAGGACCGTCATGGCCGGGATCCGAAGCGTCAGGACGAGGTCGAGGATGCCGTGGTGGCTGGCGCCGTCATCGCCCGTGATGCCCGCACGGTCGAAGACGAACACGACGTGCTCGTCGTGCAGGCCGACGTCGAGGTTGGCCTGGTCGAACGCCCGGGTGAAGAACGTGGAGTACACGGCGACGATCGGGGTCTTGCCCGCGTACGACAGCCCTGCCGCGCAGGTCACGGCGTGCTGCTCCGCGATGCCCACGTCGATGACCCGGTCGGGGTGGCGCTGTGCCAGCGGGAGCAGGCCCGTGGAGCCGGGCATGGCGGCGGTCATGGCGACGACCTCGGGGTGCTCGTCGGCGACGCGCACGAGCTGATCGCTGAAGACGGTCGTCCAGCTGCGGGGCTTCTTCGACCGGGCGCGTCCGGTCGCGATGTCGAAGGCCGAGGTGTCGTGGAGCTTCTTCTCGGGGTCGGTCTCGGCGGGCGTGTAGCCCTTGCCCTTCTGCGTGAGCACGTGGACGAGGACCGGGCCCTCGACCCGCTTCGCAGCGGCGAGGTGGTGCTGCATCTCCTCGACGTCGTGGCCGTCGATCGGCCCGAAGTACTTGATGCCCAGCGCCTCGACGAACTTCTGCAGCGCCGGGGCGTCGGAGATCGCGGCCTTGATGCCCTGCAGGCTCGCGTCGGCGAGCCGCTCGCCGTACGGGAACTTGCTCACCAGCTTGTCGAGCCGGGGTCGCCACTCGCGGTACGCCATCGTCGTGCGGAGGCGATCGACCTCGTGGCTGAGGCGCGAGACGGTCTGCGCGTAGCTGCGGCCGTTGTCGTTGAGCACGACGATGACGGGCACGCCGTCGTGGCCGATGTTGTTGAGCGCCTCGTACGCCATCCCGCCGGTCAGCGCACCGTCCCCGACGATCGCGACGATGTGGCGGTCGTCGCCGTTCGACTGGTAGCCGAGGGCCATGCCGTAGGCCCAGCTGAGCGCGGTCGAGGCGTGGCTGTTCTCGATGACGTCGTGGGGCGACTCGGCCCGGCTGGGGTAGCCGGAGAGGCCACCGGCCTGGCGCAGGTGCTCGAACTGGCCGCGACGGCCGGTCAGGATCTTGTGCACGTACGCCTGGTGGCCCGTGTCCCACAGGAACGTGTCGTGGGGCGAGTCGAACTCGCGGTGCAGGGCGATCGTCAGCTCGACGGCTCCGAGGTTGGAGCCGAGGTGGCCCCCGACGCTGGCAACCGCCTCGATGATGTGCTGGCGGATCTCCTCGGCAAGGGTCGGCAGTTCCTCGGGCGCGAGCGCCTTCAGATCACCTGGCGAGTCGACCTTCTCGAGAACCACGAACCACTCCCCTCGCGGGGCACGACGGCGTCAGGGCGTGGGCTGACGACGGCGGGGATGTCCCAACGGCTCGACAGCGTACGCCTCCACGACCCCCGACGAACAGCCGACGTCGGTACAGGTTCGTCCGGCGCGCACCCATCATCGTGTGGACATCTGTTGCCGTGTGGACGGTTCGGCGCCACTTGGCGCCGAGATGTCCACACGGCGGGCCGCGCACCTCAGCTCGCGTCGATCGCCTTGCGGAGGAGGTCGTTCGCGAGGCCCGGGTTCGCCTGACCGCGCGTCGCCTTCATCACCTGGCCGACGAGCGCCCCGATCGCCTTGTCCGCCCCGCCCTTGATCTTCTCGACGATGTCAGGGTTGTTGGCGACGATGTCGTCGACGATGGCCTGCAGCTCACCCTCGTCGGAGACCTGCTTGAGGCCCTGCTCGTCCGCGACCTGTCCGGGCAGCTTCTCGCCGCCGGCGTCGAAGACCCCGGTCAGGACCTTCTTCGCGAGCTTGTTCGACAGCGTGCCGTCGGCGATGAGGGAGACGAGCTCGGCCACGTGCGCACCACTCAGCCCCGAGGAGGCGGGTTCGAGCCCCCGCTCGTTGAGGTGAGCGGTGACCTCGCCCGACAGCCAGTTCGCGACGGTGACGGGGTCCGCGCCCGCGGCGACGGCCTCGTCGAACCACGGGAGGAGGTCGCCGCCCACGATGGTCGCCGCCTGCGCGTGCGGCACCCCGACCTCGTCGAGGCGGTCGCGCGCTGCGGCGGGCAGCTCCGGCAGGGAGCTGCGGTGCGCGTCGACGACGTCGGCGGGCGAGACGATCTGCACGAGGTCGGGGTCGGGGAAGTACCGGTAGTCGGTGACGGTCTCCTTGCGACGCAGCGTCTCGGTGACGCCGCGCTCCTCGTCCCAGTGGCGGGTCTCCTGCACGACCGTGCCGCCGGACTCGATCAGGTCGACCTGCCGCTCGGCCTCGTACTGGATCGCCCGCCCGAGCGAACGGACGGAGTTCAGGTTCTTGATCTCGCAGCGCGTACCGAACTCGGTGCCGGGACGGTGCACCGACACGTTGGCGTCGCAACGCATGGAGCCCTCCTCCATGCGCGCGTCCCCGACGCCGAGCGTCCGGACGATGCCCTGGAGCTCGCGGAGGTAGGCCTGCGCCTGCTCCGGCGTGCGCACCTCGGGGTGGCTCACGATCTCCAGCAGTGGCGTGCCTGCGCGGTTGTAGTCGAGCAGCGAGTAGTCGGCGCCGTGGAGGCGGCCCGTCTCGCCGACGTGGGTCGACTTGCCGGTGTCCTCCTCCATGTGGAGGCGCTCGATGCCCACACGGACGGGCCCGGCCTCGGTCTCTATCTCGAGCCAGCCGTCGTGGCACAGCGGTATGTCGTACTGGCTGATCTGGTAGTTCTTCGGCAGGTCGGGGTAGAAGTAGTTCTTGCGGTGGAACTGGCAGCGCTCCGCG
>JBFHRB010000056.1:0-14580 GCA_041591915.1 Nitriliruptorales bacterium | reverse complement strand
GGGTGCCGACGAAGCAGCTGCCCGGCTCGACGAACGCGAAGAGGCTGCGTGAGGTGACGTCGAGTCGCGTGAGGGTCCGTTGCCAGAACAGGCCCACCTCGCGCACGAACCAGTCCTTGCCGTGCGCCTCGACCGACTCGTCGGCGGCCAGCACGCGGTCGGGATCGCCCTCCGTGCGGAACACCCACGTGCCGATCTCGAGCTCGTTGGTGCGCAGGTGCAGGATCGCGTCGTCGAGCTCACGGCACAGGGCGAGGGGCCACCACGCCGACCCGGCGGCGTGGATGGCCTCGAGGTCGGTGGGCGGGTCGGCGTCGGGCGCCATGACCGTCATGTTCGCGACGCCGAGCGCGCGGTCGATCTCGATGCGCAGGTTGGGGTAGGTGACGGTGTCGGCCTCGATGGTGCGCGCGAGCGGGGTCAGCTCGATGCCGCTGGCGTCCGACGGGCGGTCGGAGGCCGCGGCACGGTGCTCGGCGACGTCGCGTGCGCGCTCGAGGAGCTGCGATGCCGGTGCGACCTCGTCCACGAGGCGCCAGTCGACGGCGCGCTGGCCGCGGACACCCTCCTGCAGCGTCGAGAACACGTCGGCGAGGTCGCGGCGCACCCCGCGCTTGTCGGTCAGCCGCGTCAGGCCGCCCGTGCCAGGCAGGACCGCGAGCAGCGGCACCTCGGGCAGGGCGACGGTCGAGGAGTTGTCATCGACGAGGATGAGGTGGTCGCAGGCCAGCGCCAGCTCGTACCCGCCGCCAGCACACGTGCCGTTGATCGCCGCGATCCACGCCTGGCCGGAGTTGGCCGTCGCGTCCTCGATGCCGTTGCGGGTCTCGTTGGTGAACTTGCAGAAGTTCACCTTCCACGGATGGGGGGAGGAGGCGAGCATCCTGATGTTCGCGCCGGCGCAGAACACGCGGTCGATCCCTCCGGTGAGGATCACGGCCCGCACCTCGGGGTGCTCGAAGCGCAGCCGCTGGACCGCGTCGTGGAGCTCGATGTCGACGCCGAGGTCGTAGCTGTTGAGCTTGAGCTCGTAGCCGTCGAGGAGCCCGCCGTCCTCGTCGACCTGCATCGTCAGGGTGGCGACGTCGCCGTCGACGTCGAGGGCCCAGTGGCGGTAGCGGGATGGGTGCGTCTGGAACTCGACCTGCAACGAGGGACCTCCGGGACGATCGCTCGGGAGCCTGGGAACGAGTCTGACTGACCAGTCGGTCAGTGTCAAGGGAGCGCTCGGCGGCCGGCCAGCGCATGCGGCGTCCTCAGTCCACGTGGGCCAGGAAGTCGGTGATCGCCTCGACCACGGGCTCGGGGTGCTCGAGGTGGGGGCTGTGGCCGCAGTCGGGCAGGTGGAGGCGCTCGACGCGCCCGGCGACGCCGCGTTCGACCAGGTCGAGCTGGTGGAGCGTGCCGTACTCGTCGTCCTCGCCCTGGACCCCCAGGATCGGTGCGACGACCTCGGGCAGGAGCGGGGTCAGGTCCCAGTCGCGGAACCCGGGGTCGAGCCAGATGTCGTTCCACGCCCAGAACAGGGCGTCGGCATCGTCGTGGTGGCGGGCCATGCGCTGGGGGAGGTCGGTGGACAGGTAGCGCTGGCGTGCGGCCGCGATCCCGTCGATGGAACGCTGCTCCACGATCACGTGCGGAGCCAGCAGGACCAGCCCCGAGACCTCGCGTCGGCCGCGCTCGGTCGCGGCGTGGATGAGGGCGATCGAGGCGCCGTCGGAATGGCCCACCAGCACCGCACGGTCGTGGCCGAGGGAGTCGAGCAGGGCGGGCAGCACCTCGAGCGCCTCGTGGTGCATGTAGTCCGGTCCGCGAGGGCCTCGGAGGGGGGCGGATCGGCCGTGGCCGTGGCGGGAGTAGGCGATCACGCACCGTCCGGCCGTCTCCGCGATCGCGGCCGGCAGTCCACGCCACGAGCGAGCGGACCCGAGCCCCTCGTGCAGCAGCACGACGGGGGCGCGGTCGGCCTCGGGTGCCGCCTCGTGGCCGATCACCTCGAGCGGGCCACCCGGTGTGTCGACGGTCGTGGTGTGCAGGGGCGGCCTCCTCGGCGGCGCTCGCACCCTATGGCCACGAGCAACGGCCGGGCCCCGCGGAGGGTGGCCCGGCCGTGGCTCTGGGGATGTCGGCTAGGTCAGCCCTCGGCGCGGATCGCCGAGATCTCGAACTCGAGCGTGATCTTCTCGCTGACGAGCACGCCGCCCGCCTCGAGCGGGGCGTTCCAGTTCACGCCCCAGTCCTTGCGGTTGATGACGGTCGAGCCCTCGAACCCGATGCGCTGGTTGCCGAACGGGTCGACGGCGGCGCCCTCGTAGGCGAAGTCGATCGTGACCGACTTCGTCACGCCCTTGATCGTGAGGTCACCGGTGACGCGGTAGGTCTCGCTGTCGACCTTCTCGACGTCGGTCGAGGCGAAGGTGATCTGCGGGTGGGTCTCGAGGTCGAGGAAGTCGTTGCTGCGCAGGTGCGCGTCGCGGTCCGCGTTGCGCGTGTCGATGCTCGCGCCCTCGATCGTGACCTCGACGTGCGAGGCGGACGGGTCGTCCTCGTCGAAGCGCGCGGTGCCGGCGAACTCGTTGAAGGAGCCGCGGACCTTGGTCACGAGTGCGTGGCGCGCCACGAACCCGATGCGGGAGTGGGTCGTGTCGAGCTGGTAGGTGCCGGTGAGGGTCGGGGCGGTGGTGGCGGACATCAGTTCGGTCTCCTCGGCGCGGCGTCGCGCCTGCGTTGGTCCTGGTGACTTCGGGGGAGTCGGCGGTTGCTTGACTCTTCAACAAACGTACCGGCAAAAGAATGAAGCGTCAACTATTGCGCGCGCAACGAACGTGCGAACAGTTGAAACCTCAACCGAGCGGTACGTTGGGCGCATGAGCGAACCCCGGTGGCTCACCGACGACGAGCAGCAGGCCTGGCGTGCCCTGGCGGCCGTCATGCTGCGCCTCCCCAACGAGCTCGATCGCCAGTTGAAGCGCGACGCCGGGATGGGGGAGTACGAGTACTGGGTGCTGGCGATCCTGAGCGAGGCCCCCGACCGGACGCTGCAGTTGCGCGACCTCGCCGAGTACAGCAACGCCTCGCAGTCGCGCCTGAGCCACGTGATCAGCCGGCTCGAGAAGCGAGGCTGGGTGCGCCGCGAGCCGTCCCCGACGGACGCGCGAGCCAGCAACGCCGTGCTGACCGACGACGGCTGGGACACGATCGTCTCGGCCGCGCCGGGACACGTCGAGGCCGTGCGGACGGCCGTGTTCGACGGCCTCACCGAACGCGACGTCGACGACCTGAAACGGGTGTGCGGCCACATCCTCGCGAACATCGACGCGAACCCGCAGGGGTAGGCGGAGCCAGCCTCGACGGCTCAGGCGGCCAGCAGCACCTCCAGCTCGTCGGCCGCGCGACCGGGTCCGTCCTCGTGTTCGAGTTCGTCGGCGAGTGCGCGCGCTCGGTCGGCCACCTCGGGCGTGTCGAGACGGGCGAGCGCCTCGGCCAGGCGCGGGGCACTGCGCTTCTTCCACGGCAGGCTCGCCCCGACACCGAGCGCCTCGATCCGCTGCCCGTGGATCACCTGGTCGAAGCCCTGGGGGAGGGCCAGCTGCGGGACGCCGGCGTGGAGCGCCGCCGCCACCGAGCCGTGGCCGCCGGCGTGGACGATGGCGCGGCTCCTCTCCAGCACGGCCGGCAGCGAGGCGAACGTCCAGACATCGCCCCGGTCCTCGAGGGCCGCGCGGTTGCGCTCGTTGCCCACGAGCAGCAGCGGGCGGTGGCCTGCGGACGTGATCGCCTCAGCGGCCACCTCGAACCCGTCGCGGGCGTTGGTCGCGGCCGAGGTCCCCAGGGTCACGACGACCGGGGGCTCGCCGGCATCGACGTAGGCGGCGAGGTCGTCGGGCAGGTCGTCGTCGGGGGAGCCCCACACCGTGAACCCGGTGAGCTCCACGTTGTCGGCCCAGTCCGACGGCCGCCGCCAGTAGTGCTGGCTCGTGAGCACGAGCACGCGGTCGGCGCGCTCGAACCCGAAGCCGGCGCTGGCCTCGCCCGGTGGTAGTCCGCGCTCGGCGCGGATGCGGTTGATCTCGTCGTCGTAGGCCATCCGCTTCATCATGGCCCGCCCCATGCGCCATCCGAGCGGCCAAAGTGCCGGCATGCCCCCGCCCGGCAGCATGGGTGGGGGTTGCTCGGCGCTGGGCATCATCATCGGGAAGAGGTGGCCGACCGCGATCGGTGTGCCGTTCGTCTCGGCGGGGATCTCGGGCAGCCAGAAGGCGGTCGGGTGCGAGAGCCAGAGGTCCGGCGCGACGCCGTCCAGCACCTCGAGGATCCGGGGGGCGGGGTCGATCGTGAGTTGCTTCAGCCACAGGTCCAGGGCCGCGCGCATGCCGCGGATCGTGTCGGCCTTCTCCATGATGTCGCCGTGGGCGGCGAGCTCGCGGGGCGAGAAGTCCGTGCCGAGGTGGACGAGGTCGAAGCCGTGCCCGGCGAGCACGTCGTGGAACCCCTCGGGCACGCAGAACGAGACGCGGTGCCCTCGCCGGACGAGCTCGTCGGCGATCGGGACGTAGGGCATGACGTCGCCCCAGTAGGCGGCGCTGACGATGCCGACGTGTGCCATCTCAGGCCTCCTCGGTCGGGGCGAGGTGGTGGGCGTGCCAGCCGTTGCCGAGGACCACGTCCTCGGTGACGCGCAGGCCCGCTGCGGCGTACAGCGCCTCGAACTCTGCACGGGTCCGCTCGCGTCCGCCGCCGAGCACCAGCATCAGCAGGTCGTAGGCGCGCTCGAGTGGCGCGCCGTCGTGCTCGGGCAGCTCGAGCTCGACGACGACGGCCCGTGCCCCCGGAGCGAGCGCCGCCCGGACCGTGCGGAGGAGGCGCACGGCATCCTCGTCCGGCCAGTCGTGGACGATGGCCGACAACAGGTAGCGGTCCGCGCCTGCGGGGACCGATGCGAACATGTCCCCGCCGACGAGCTCCACGCGGTCGACGACCCCCTCCTCTGCGAGCACGGGTCGGGCGCGCTCCACGACGTCGGGCAGGTCGAGGAGCGTGCCGCGGATCCCGGCGTGCTTCTGCAGGATGCGGGCGAGCAGTGAGCCCGTGCCGCCCCCGATGTCACAGACGTGCGAGACACCGACCAGGTCCAGGGCCTCGGCCACGAGGGCGCCCTGCAGCCGCGAGGTCGAGCGCATCGCGGCGTCGAACTGCTCGCCGGCCCGCGCGTCGTCCGTCGTGTGCTCGAAGAACGTCCGGCCGTGCGCGGTCTCGAAGGGGGTCCGGTCGGCGTCGGCGATCCCGGCGGTCAGGTGTTGCCACGCGCCGAGCTGCCAGTCGGAGCCCTGGAAGAGGACCCAGTCGCGGAGCGAGTCGGGGTGGTCGGTGCGGAGGAGGTCGCTGAGCGGGGTGAGCTCGTAGGCGCCACCGTTCCGTGCGACGACGCCGCGGGTGGCGAGGAAGCGCAGCAGGCGGTCGAGCTGGCCGGCATCGCAGCCGGTGACGCGGGCGAGCTGCGCGACCGGGCGCGGTCCGTCGGCGAGGTGGTCGGCCACGCCGAGCTCAGCGAACGTCGCCGTGGCGTGCACCTCGGCGAGCGCGATCGTCTGCTCGAGCAGCCGCACCATCGGCAGCGTCATCGCCCCGTGTGCGCGTTCGACGCCTCGTCGCACCGCGAGCGCCGCGCGCAGCAGGCTGGGAGGCGGCATCAGTGCGGGCAGTGCCGGTCGGTTCGGACTCCTCATGGCTCCCCCGTTCCACCATGCCGCCCGTTGCTCTCTACGTCTTGCTCAGCGTCCGCTCGAAGACCGCACGCAGGAGCGCGACGACCTCGGGCGGGGCCTTGTCCACCGACCCGGCATCGAACGGCGGCTGCGGGTCGTACTCGATGGCGAGCTGCAGGGTCTGGGCGGCGGTCTCGCCCCACAGCTCGGCGGCCAGCATCAGTGCGCCGTCGATCCCCGCGCTCACGCCAGCCGTCGTGAGGACCTTTCCGTCGCGGACGACGCGTTCGTCCGACACCTCGACGCCCTCCTGGCGCAGCCGGTCGCGCCAGCCCCAGTGCGTCGTCGCACGCTTGCCCTCGAGCAGGCCGGCGCGGGCGAGCAGCGCCGCCCCGGTGCACACGCTCATCACGTGCTGTGCGTGTACACCGGCCTCTCGCAGCCAGTCGATCAGCGCCTCGTCGTCGGTGCCGCCCCGCGGGTCGCCGGCGCCCGGGACCACGATCACGTCCGGCCGCGGGAGCTCCGCGGTCGCCATGTCGGCGACGAGCGTCGCGCCGTTGTCGCAACGGATCGGGCCCGGCGTGGTCGCGACCGTGTGGACCTCGACGGCCGGATCGGGCCACTGCCCGAGGACCTCGTAGGGCCCCATGAGGTCGAGGGCCGTCATGTTCGGGTACGTGACCATCGCGATCTGCACGCGGGCGTCATCCTCTGGCCGACTCCTCGCAGGTTCCCACGGAACGGCCTCGCCTGTCACCTGATGGCACGTCCGGGCCACGGGTGGCGGCAGGATCGCCGCCGCGTCGCTGACACGGCGGCCCGCCACCCGCGGCCCGCCCCCCGGTATCAGGCAGGTCGGGCCTGACGGCGCGAGGCGATGAACCCCGCGACCAGGAGTCCGAGGCCGGCGACGCCGATGACGCCGACCAGGTAGTTGACGACCGTCCCCCAGGTGCCCCCGAGGTCGAGGCTGTCCTGCCCGATCAGTCCCGCGAGCATCAGGACCGGGCCGTAGACGAAGTTGGTGGCCACCAGCGTTGCGCCGACGCGCGTCGTCGCCGAGGCGTTCAGCCGGCGCATCAGGAGGTGCGCGACCAGCAGGGAGAGCGGCGCGGCGACGAGGACGACGGCGGGCGTTGGCTGGGCGATGACGGCTGCGGCGACGACCGCCGCGGTGAGCAACCCGACGATGGCCGGCAGGAGTCGGTCCGGACCGCTCGGAGCGGGCGGCGTCGGGCGCGTGCGGTCATCGACCGCGCCGGCTTCTGTGTCACCACCGGCGGCGCTGGCGTCCGAGAGGTCGATCAGCGCTGGCACGAGCACGAGGAGGCCCAGCACCGGGAGCACGATCGTCCAGAGCCACGGCATCATCGCCATGGTCCCGACGGCGATCATGACGTCGCCGCGCTTCCTGCGCGTCCGGCGGACGCCGATGCCGGCCAGCATCGTCAGCCCGAGGGCGACGTGCACACCCCCGCCGATCCACGAGCCGAGCGTCCGGTCCTCGAGCGGCAGCCCGATGCCGAACACGACGAGGAACACGCCGACCAGTCCGGCCAGCGCGATCCACCAGTTGTCCTTGATCCATCGACCCATCGGTCGTCCCTCCGTGACGGGCGACCGATCCCGGGCTGTCGCGAGTTGGCTGCTCCTCCAGAGCAGGTCGGCGGGCAGGCCCGCCAGGGTCCGCGCCACCATGGAGGTGGCGACGGCCACGGGGGAGGCGCCGACCTCGCGTCCCCAGTGACGTTGTTCGTGGCAGTCCGACGCGAGCTCGCCGAGCCGACGCTCGGCGGCCTCGTCCGGCAGCCCGCGGGTGTAGGCCCGTGCCCACCGGAGCACGATGGCCTCGGCGCGCAGCGGGGCACTCACGGGGCGCCCTCGAGGCCGGGCGTCCCCGACGCTGGCTTGCGCTGCTGCTGGCGCCAGTCGGCCAGCGCGCGCTCGCCGGCACCGGTCACCTCGTAGAGGCGCCGTCGTGGGCGGCCCTCCTCCACGGCGATGTCCGGGTCCTCCCAGGTAGAGGACAGCAGGCCGCGATCCTCGAGGCGTCCGAGCGCCTTGTAGAGGGTCCCGTGGGCGGTGAGCTTGCGAGCCGTCCCGCCCGCGGCGATCTGCTTGGCGAGCTCGAAGCCGTGGAACTCGTGCACGTGCTGACGGCGCAGGGAGAGTCCCGCCTCGAGGACGTCGACCTCGAGCGGAAGCAGTGATCCGGGCTTGCGTCTGGGCATGCGAGCATTATGGGACGATATCTTCCCATAAGTCAAGCCTCGGCTCGCGGCTCCTTGGCTGCTCGGTTCGACGCCGCTGGTGCTGCCCGCGAACGGCCTCGTCGGCGGCGTCCGTGCGGCCCCCGGGGTTCATGACGGTCGGCCCTATCTGTCCCACCCTGGCTCGCGCGAACCTCGACATCGACGAGGCGGGGGAGTTCCGCCTCGCCCTCGGGACTGCCGGGGGAGCGACCTACTCAGAAGGGAACGACCATGGACATCCGCCGGATGAGCGGGATCCTCTCCATCGTCTTCGGTGCCGTACTCGTCCTCGCGGGCATCGGCACGTGGACGCTCGTGAGCACGACGCTTGCAGACCAGAACATCACCACGGCCGACGACGCCTGCCTGGCAGGGCAGCTGGTCGATGGCCCGTTCACGGCCTACTGCGAGGCGCAGGTCATCGAGGAGCACGCGCGCAACGCGACGGATGGACTCAGCTACGCCGAACTCGAGCGTGACGACCCCCGCCGCGACACCGCGATGCGGGCCTCGTTCCTGCGAGCCTCGCTCTTCACCTCCGTCGTCGCCTTCGGCGTCGCCGCGATGGCGACCGCGATGGGCGTCCTCTTCGTCCTGCTCGGGATCGGCATGAGGGACGTCGACGTCCGACTCGACGACCTCGAGGCGGCTGGCAAGAAGGAAGTCAGCGTCTGACAAGACGGGACGTTGCCCGCTCCCCCCGCGGGCGCACGTCCTTCCAGCGGCCCCGGTGCTCCCCTCGCACCGGGGCCGCTGCACGTGCGAGTGGGATGCGGTCGTCGGTCGGCGCGACCCGGCACCCCGCCGGGTGCACCGAGGTCTAGCCGTCTGCGTCGGCGTCGAAGAGCAGGGAGCGGAGCATGAGGCCAAGGGCATCGGTTGCTGTGTCGATGTCGAGCTCGCCACGGCTGAGTCGCAGCATGATCACGTCGTGTGCGTCCGCGATGAGTGCTGCCGCGACGGCGTCCCCCAGGCGGCGCCGCGCCCCGCTCGGTGGGATCGCCTCGACCAGTCGCCCAGCGACGGGGAAGGTCGCTTCGCGGTGCTCGCGCAGCAGGCCGCTCTCGTCGGCGAGCGCTGCCCGCAGCAGCGGGACGAGCCAGGCGCGTGCTGCGTAGCCCTCCTCGACCGCGGCGCGGATGCCCTCCAGGAGCGCGGCCGGCGTGCGGTCGGAGTCCATGAAGGCCCGCAACGGCCGATCGTAGAGCGAGGTCAGCGTCGCCATGAGCGCCGCGGCTGCGTCGTGGAGGTCGTCGAAGTGGACGTAGAACGATGACCGGCCCAGGGGGGTCTCGTCCATCACCCGTGAGACGGTCAGCCCGCCCCACCCATGTTTCGTGAGCGCCTGCTGCAGGCCCCGCAGGACCAGTTCCCGTGACTGGTCCGGCGTGCGTCGTGCGGTCTCCGTGCGTTCAGTGGTCATCTTGATCCTGCGCCCCTTCGTCCATTGACAATATGTCATTGACGTGGTGTCATTGCAAGCATCAGTTAATGACACTATGTCAATCGGGGATGCCGTGCCGGAAGTCCAACGCTCTGTGAGGGACCTGTCGTTGTGCGAGACGGCGCCGTCACCGGCCCGCTCGGCCCGCTCGCCGGACGCGCTGAGCTTCCTGGCCATCGCGGAGAACGTGTCGGACCTCTGCTACCGCCTCGACCTCCGACCCAGCCGACGCTTCGACTACGTCAGCCCGGCGGCCCTCGACGTGACGGGCTTCCCGCCGGATGCGTTCTACCGCGACCCCGACCTCGCCCTGGCCCGCGTGCACCCCGACGACCGTGACGTGCTGGACCGGCTCCGTGCCGGCGGCCTCGACGGTCAGGCGACCCGCTTCCGGTTCGAGCGTGCCTGTGCGGTCGACGGGCAGCGTTGGGTCTGGCTGGAGGAGCGGGCGACGCGCATCCCGGGACCGGATGGCCGGCCGGAGGCACTCGTCGGCATCGTCCGCGACGTCACCACCCAGTTCGAGACCGAGCGCGCACTTGCGAGCGCCCTGGACAGCGAACGGCGCGCCTTGGAGAAGTTCCGGACCTTCGAGCGCATCCGCGACGCGTTCGTCACCAGCGTCTCGCACGAGCTGCGCACGCCCACCACGTCGATCCTGGGGTTCTCCTGGATCCTGTCCGAGCGAGGCGCGAGCCTCGAGAGCGACGACGTACAGCTCTTCGGCGCCCGGATCGCCGCCAACGCGGTCCGGCTCGGGCGCCTGCTGGAGGATCTGCTCGAGCTGCACGCGATCGAGACGGAGGTGAGGCAGGTCCCGCTCGCCCGCGTCGACCTGGCAAGGCTGCTCAGGACCGAGGTGCACGCACGCAACTGGTTCCCGGGTCGGGTCATCCTCGAGCTCCAGCCGGCCGTCGTCGAGGGCTCGACCTCACGGCTGTCCCGGCTGGTCCGAGCGCTGTTCGACAACATCGAACGCCATGCCGGGCCAGACGCGCAGGTCTGGATCAGCAGCGAGACCACCGGAGCCGACGTGAGGGTGGTCGTCGAGGATGACGGCCCGGGCGTGCCCCCGACGCTCATGACGGCGGCGTTCGAGCCGTTCATCCACGGACAGGCCGCCGAGCAGAGCGCCCAGCCCGGCCTGGGGATCGGCCTCACCCTCGTGCACGGTTACGCCGCGCTGCACGGAGGCGTCACCTCACTCGGCCGCGGCCGCCGCGGCGGTGCACGCGTCGAGGTCAGCCTGCCCCGTGCGAGCAGCGGCCCGTGACCTGGGTCGGCCTCGGGCGACCGCGGTCGGCCTCGCGCAGAGGTCCGCATCCGCCCGAGCGCGAGGGCCTCGGCGCCGATGACGCAACCGCGGCGCTGTATGCGGCCGCCCCGCTGTCGGCGGTCGAGCGCCGGTTGCTCGAGTGGATGCTGGACCTCTCACGGGAGGCTCCACTGGCGACGGGGGACAGCCGTGACCAGATGTTCGTCCATCCGGGGCCGGTGGGGTGCTGGTGGTGCAGCGGTGGCGCGGAGCCCATCGACGTGGACGGGTTGGCGGAGTTGCGGTCTGCATGACGTGGCGGTCACGTCGGGCCGGCGGGGCGTTCACCGCCGGTCCGGTCGGACCAGCCCGCCTGTACGGGTAGCGATCTCCCCGGTGCTCCCTACCCTCTCCCGCTTCATGTGCCGCGCGGACGCAACCCTCCCCGCGCTGGCGCGAACCCATCGATGAGGTGAACCGATGAACCTGCCCTACCCCGCTGGAGCCGCGGGGCGAGGCGCCACCGTTGCCCGCCTGGCCGTCCGCCTGCCGGAGCCGCTGCACCCCCTCGCCGAGCTTGCCTACAACTACCGCTGGTCGTGGACGCCCGGCGGCCCCGAGCTCTTCGCGTCGATCGACGAGGAGCGCTGGGAGCGCACCGACCACAACCCGGTCAAGCTGCTCATCGACGTCCCACCGGCGCGGCTCGCCCGGCTCGCAGAGGACGACGCCTTCCTCGACGCGATGCGGTCGGTCACCACCGAGGTCGAGGCGGACCTCGAGCGCCCGTTCCACGAGGTGGTGGAGGCCGAGGAACCGATCGCGTTCCTGTGCGCCGAGTACGGCCTGCACCGGTCGCTGCGCATCTACTCCGGGGGCCTCGGGATCCTGGCCGGCGACATCCTCAAGGAGGCGAGCGACCTCGCACTGCCGATGGTCGCCGTTGGCCTGTTCTACCGTCGTGGCTACTTCCACCAGCGGCTCGACCGCTCGGGCTGGCAGCACGAGTACTGGATCCCGTCGGACCCGGACCTGCGGCCGATGACGCTGGTCGTCGACGAGGCGGGCGAGCCCGTCCGCATCGGCGTCACGATCCGCGACCGCGAGGTGGCGCTGCAGGCCTGGCGCGTCGACGTCGGCCGCGTGCCGTTGTTCCTGCTCGACGCGAACCTGCCCGAGAACTCGCCGCTCGACCGCTGGCTCACGTCGACGCTGTACGACTCCAACCCCGACACGCGACTCGGCCAGTACGCGATCCTGGGCATCGGCGGGGTCCGACTGCTCGAGGCGATCGGCGTGACGCCCAGCGTGATCCACATGAACGAGGGGCACGCCGCACTCGCAACGCTCGAGACCGTCGCCGCGCGCGTGGCGCGAGGGGAGGACCGTGAGGCGGCCATGGCCGAGGTCGCGGAGCTCGGGGTCTTCACGACGCACACGCCGGTCGCCGCCGGCAACGAGACCTATCCCGCACACCGGATCACCGAGACGCTGGACGACCTGCGCGAGCGGCTCCAGCTCGACGAGGACGCCTTCCTCGGGCTCGGGCGGGTGCATCCGGAGGACAACCACTCGGAGGCCGGCATGACCCCGGTCGCGATGCGGCTGTCCCGTTCGGTCAACGGCGTCTCGCAACGCCACGGTGAGGTCGCGCGAGGCATGTGGTCGCCGCTCTTCCGCGTGCCGCCGAACGAGGTCCCCATCACCCACGTCACCAACGGCGTGCACCTGCCGACCTGGCTCGGGACCCCGATGCGCGAGCTCCTCGACCGCCACCTGGGCGAGGACTGGTCGTTGCGTGCCGGCGACCCCGCCACGTGGGAGCCCGTGGACGACATCCCCGACGCCGAGGTCTGGGCCGCGCGCACGGCCAGCCGCCGCGCACTCATCGACTACGTGCGAGCCCGCGTCGCGACCGACCGGCTCGCGCGTGGTGAGGACATGCACTACGCGCAGCAGGCCCTCGATGCCCTCGATCCGGAGCGGCTCACCGTCGGGTTCGCGCGTCGCGTCGCGGCGTACAAGCGCCTCTACCTGCTGCGTCACGACCCGGAGCGGGTCGGCAAGCTCCTCGACGAGCCCAACCCGATCCAGCTGCTCTTCGCCGGCAAGGCCCACCCGGCCGACGACGGCGCCAAGGGCATCCTGCAGAGCATGTTCGACCTCAAGTCGATGCCGCACGTCGCCGAGCGCGTGGCCTTCCTCGAGGACTACGACATGACGGTCGGGGCGATGCTGACCGCGGGGTCCGACGTGTGGATCAACGTCCCGCGGCCGCCGCTCGAGGCATCGGGCACGTCGGGCATGAAGGTCGTCCTCAACGGTGGCCTCAACCTCAGCGTCATCGACGGCTGGTGGGCCGAGGGCTACGACGGCACCAACGGCTGGGCGATCGACGGCTCGGTCGACCACGACCACGGCAGCCAGGACGCCCACCATGCGTCGGAGCTGTACCGGCTCCTCGAGGACGAGGTCATCCCGACGTTCAACGAGCGCAACGACGAGGGGGTGCCGACGCGCTGGGTCGCGATGGTCAAGTCGTCGCTGCGAACCTGCGGTTGGCGGTTCACGGCGACGCGGATGATGAACGACTACGTGACCAACATCTACCCGCGCTGACCCGACGCACGTACGTTGGTCGCGTGAGGCGCATCCACTGGACCGTGCTCGCCGCCGTCGCGGCGCTGGTCCTCGCTGCCTGCGCGCCGGGGACCGAGCGGTTCGCGGACGACCAGGCCGGGTTCTTCACCGGGGTCTGGCACGGCTGGATCGCGCCCATCTCGATCGTGTGGCACTTCTTCAACGGCGACGTCCGCATCTACGAGGTCAACAACACGGGCATCGCCTACGACATCGGGTTCTACGTCGCGGTCATCTCGGGCTTCGGGTCCATCGGGTTGAGCCGCAGCAAGGCGCGCAAGAAGCGCAGGCACAGCGCTGATCGTTGATCGCTTGCCTGCATCCACGCGTGTGAGGCGGCAACGTTCGGCGCCGGGCGGGGGAGCGCGATGAACGAGGCGAGGTACCGGGAGGCGGAGCGCGACCTCTGGCGGGTCTGGGGCGTCACGCCGCGGGAGCGGCGGGTCCGGCTGCCCCGGCTGGGAGTCGAGGTCCGGGTGCTGGACGTCGGCGACGCGGATGCCCCGCCCGCGTTGTTCGTGCACGGGACCTCGACCGCGGCCACGTCGTGGATCGACCTCGCGGCGCGGTTGGCGCCGGGCGTGCGGTGCCTGCTGCTGGACCGGCCGGGGTGTGGTCTCAGTGAGCCGCTCCCGGACGTCGAGAGCGTCGAAGACCTGGCCAGGGTCGCGGACATCCTCGTCGTCGACGTCCTCGATGCGTTGGGCATCGACCGCGCCCACCTCGTCTCCAACTCGATGGGCGGCTACTTCGCGCTGCGGGCGGCGGCAGCCCATCCCGCGCGGGTCGATCGGCTGCTGCACTTCGGCTGGGCGCTCGGGTCGCCGCCCGCTTCTCTGCCGCTCGTCATGCGGGCGGCCAGCGTGCCCGGCCTCAGCGGCCTCATGGCCCGGATGTCGGTGACCGATGCAGCCATACGCGCGCTGCTCAAGCGGGTGGGCCTGCGTCGAGCGATCGAGTCCGGCGGCATTCCGCCCGAGGGCATCGCGTGGAACGTCGCGTTGAGCAACCAGACCGACACGCGGGTCAACGAGTACCGACTGGTGAGCGGTTCGGCCCTGCGCGAGCAGATCGAGCGACTGAAGCTGCCGCAGGACCTGCTCGCCCGGATCGAGGCGCCGGTACACGTCGTGTTCGGCGTCGAGGACATCTTCGGGACACCGGCCACGATGCAGGCGCTGGTGGACGGCATCCCCGACGCCACGCTCGAGGTCATCGAGGAAGCGGGGCACGCCCCGTGGCTCGACGACCTCGATCACGCCGCCGACGTTGCTCGTCGCT
>JBFHRB010000055.1:0-14583 GCA_041591915.1 Nitriliruptorales bacterium | reverse complement strand
GACCGGGTTGTCGCGCCCCGGGATGAGCCCGGCCTGCACGCCGTCCTCGCCGAGCGGGATCGCGAGCAGGAACCGCTCGCCCGTCACGACGCTGGCCACACCGCGCAGCACGGCCGCGTCGTCGATGAGGTTCAGCGTCCCGCGCTCGTCGTCCTCGCCCCAGCGGCCCCAATTGTTGACCTCGCGCGCGAGCGCGACGAACTCGTCCGGCAGGGGCACGCGGCATCTCGATGGGTGCGGGGCGGTGGGCAGGGCGAGCGTAGTTGCGGCCCCCCGGTGTCAGGACCTTCGGGCCGCCCCGGCTACGGCCCACCCGGCGCCCCCGACTAGAGTTCTGACACTCCGTCAGAAACGAGCCGTCCGTGGACCTCACCCTCAGCGCCGAGCACGAGGCGTTCCGGGCCGAGGTGCGCGCGTGGCTGCGCGACAACGTCCCGAGCCCGCCGCTGCCGCCGCCCGGCACGCCCGAGTCGTTCGCCCAGCACGTCGCCTGGGAGCGGCGCCTGTCCGAGGCCGGCTACTCGGCGATCCACTGGCCGGTCGAGTACGGGGGGAAGGGCGCGGATGTCCTGATGCACGCCATCTTCGAGGAGGAGTACCTCCTCGCCGGCGGCCCTGAGCGGGTCACGGTGGTCGGCACCAACCTCATGGGGCCGACGCTCATGGTCCACGGCACGGACGAGCAGAAACAGCGGTGGCTCCCCGGCATCCTGGACGCCTCGGTGATCTGGTCGCAGGGGTTCAGCGAGCCCGACGCCGGCAGCGACCTCGCCTCGCTGCGCACGAAGGCCGAGCGCGACGGCGACCACTTCGTCGTCAACGGCCAGAAGATCTGGACCAGCTACGGCCCCTACGCCGACTGGATCTTCGCGCTCGTCCGCACCAACCCCGACGTGAAGAAGCACGCCGGCATCACGTTCCTCGCCTTCCCGATGGACACGCCCGGCGTCGAGGTCCGCCCGATCACCCAGCTCGACGGCCACGCCGGGTTCGCGGAGGTGTTCCTCACCGACGTCCGCGTGCCCGTCGAGAACGTGGTCGGGGAGGTCGACGACGGCTGGGCCGTCACGATGACCACGCTGGCGGTCGAGCGGGACTCGCCGGCGGCAGCCCCCGCCCGCTACCACCGCGACCTCACCGAGCTCGTGCGTGTCGCCCGGCGCCGCCGCCTCGACGACGACCCGGTCGTCCTCGACCGGCTCGCGGACCTCTTCGTGACCACCCGCGTCTACGACGCCCACGCGACCCGAACGCTGTCGACGCTGTACAACGGCGGCTCGCTCGGGGCCGAGGCCAGCGTCACGAAGGTGCTGTGGTCCGAGCTCGAGCGCGACCTGTTCGAGGAGGGGCTCGAGCTCCTCGGCCCGCACGGCGAGGTGCTCGACGACGCGGCGCCACTCAGCGCCTGGGAGGACTGGCACTCGAAGTACTGGTACGCGCGCGCCGCGACGATCTACGCGGGGACCAGCGAGGTCCAGCGCAACATCCTCGCCCAGCGCGTGCTGGGCCTTCCGCGCGGCTGACGGGGGACGACGATGGACTTCGAGTTCTCCGAGGAGCAGCTGGCGCTGCGGGACGTCTGCCGCGACCTGTTCGCCAAGCAGTCCTCGCCCGAGAGGCTGCGTGCCATCTGGGACGGTGGCGAACGCGGCACCGACCTGTGGCGCAGCCTCGCCGAGATGGGCGTGCTCGGCCTGACGGTCCCCGAGGACCACGGCGGGATGGGCGGCAACCTCGTCGACCTCCTCCTCGTACTGGAGGAGGCCGGCTACCACGCCGTCCCCGACCCGCTGCTCGAGACCGTCGTCGTGGCCGCACCCGCCCTGCGGTGGGCGGAGGAGGGCGAGTGGCTGGAGCGGATCGCTGCGGGGGAGGCGGTCATCAGCGCCCGCCTCGGAGGCTCGCCCTACGTCGTCGACGCCGACATCGCCGACGCGGTCCTCATCGAGCACGAGGACGGGCTCGGGCTGGTCACCGAGTTCGACGCGACGCTCGTGCCGACCGAGGACCGGGCGCGTCGCCTGTTCGCGATCGAGGTCACGGGGGACGTGCAGCCTGTCGGGGCCTCCGCCCGGCGTGCATGGGAGCGCGGCGCACTCGGTGCAGCGGCCCTGCTCAACGGCATCGGCCGACGCCTGCTGGACCTCTCCGTCGAGTACGCCCAGGCCCGCCAGCAGTTCGACCGGCCGATCGGGTCCTTCCAGGCGGTGAGCCACAAGCTCGCCACGCTGTTCATCCAGAACACGGCCGCGCACTCGGCGACCCGCTACGCCGCGTACGCCGAGGCGCGCGACACCGCCGACCGGCCCGTCGCCATCAGCACGGCGAAGGCGTACGCCTCGGATGCCGCGGCGCTGGCCAACACCGAGGCGCTGCAGATCCACGCGGGCATCGGCTTCACGTGGGAGCACGACCTGCACTTCTGGCTCAAGCGCGGACGGGCCCTCGAGCAGGCCTACGGTTCACCCCGCGACCACCGGCGCCGGCTGGCCGAGCACGTGCTGGCACTTGCCGGTGACGAGCCGCCCGCCCCAACCGAGGAGCAGGCCGATGCGTGACGTCCCGCCGTACCCGCAGGGCCGTCAACTCCTGGCGGGCAAGACGGTGCTGGTCACCGCCGCGGCCGGCACGGGCATCGGGTTCGCGACCGCGAAGCGGTGCGTCGAGGAGGGCGCGACCGTCGTCATCTCGGACCGGCACGAGCGGCGCCTGAAGGAGTCGGCCGAGGAGCTCGGCGGGGTCGCCGCCATCCCGTGCGACGTCACCGTCGAGGACGACGTGCAGGCACTGTTCGCGGGTGCGGTCGATGCGGTGGGGCCGCTCGACGTCGTGGTGAACAACGCGGGGCTCGGCGGAACGGCCAACCTCGTCGACATGACCGACGAGCAGTGGTCGATCGTGCTCGACGTCACCCTGAACGGAACGTTCCGGTGCACGCGTGCGGCGCTGCGCCACTTCCGCGACGCGGCACGTCCCGGGGCCATCGTGAACAACGCGAGCGTCCTCGGCTGGCGCGCCCAGGCCGGCCAGGCCCACTACGCCGCAGCCAAGGCGGGGGTCATGGCCCTCACCCGCACGGCCGCCATCGAGGGTGCGGAGTTCGACGTGCGCTGCAACGCCGTCGCGCCATCGCTCGCGATGCACCCGTTCCTCGCCAAGGTCACGACCGACGAGCTGCTCGACGAACTCACCTCGCGCGAGGCGTTCGGCCGCGCCGCCGAGCCCTGGGAGATCGCCAATGTCATCGTCTTCCTCGCCAGTGACCTGTCGAGCTACATGACCGGCGAGGTGGTCAGCGTCTCGAGCCAGCACCCGTAGGAGCGCCGATGAGCGGGACCATGAAGTACATCGAGGGGGTCGAGGGCCTCCGCAACGCCGTGGGGTTCGAGCTCGGGCCCACCGAGTGGATGGACATCACCCAGGAGCGTGTGAACGGCTTCGCCGACGCGACCGACGACCACCAGTGGATCCACGTCGACGTCGAGCGGGCCCAGCGGGAGAGCCCCTTCGGGGGTCCCATCGCCCACGGCTTCCTCACCCTGTCGCTGGCCAGCGCCTTCCTGCCGCAGATGGTCGACGTGACCGACATCTCGATGGGCGTGAACTACGGGCTCAACAAGGTGAGGTTCCCGGCCCCGGTGCCCGTCGGAGGCAGGCTCCGCTGCAAGGGGCGCATCGCCGAGGTCGAGGACGTGACCGGTGGGGTGCAGGTGACCTACGAGCTCGCGTTCGAGATCGAGGGCCGCGAGAAGCCCGCCTGCGTGGCGGAGTTCCTGGCGCGGTACTACTCCTGAGCGGACCGTGGACCGCGGGCCTAGGGTCGGGGGACCTGATCCAGGAGCGGCAACGGTGCCCGACTACCTGCCCGACAGTTACCGCCAGTTCCGTGACCGGTATCCGGACGTCGCCGCCGCCATGGACGGTGTCGGCCAGGCGAGCGAGGCCGCCGGGCCACTCGACGAGCGCACGCAGCGGCTGGTGAAGCTCGGCATCGCCATCGGCGCCCTGGCCGAGGGGGCGGTCCGCTCGAACGTCCGCAAGGCGCTGGACGTCGGCGTCTCCGCCGACGAGATCCGCCACGCCGCCGTCCTCGCGATCACGACCGCGGGATTCCCGACCGCGATCGCCGGACTCGACTGGGTCGACGAGGTCCTCGCGGCCCGCTGATCCCGTAGTCGTCTGGGAGTTTGTGACAGCGGTCACAAGGCCCTGCGGTATGGGGCATCTCGGCCCGACCATCGTGCGCCGGCCAGGCGTTGAGTGGTTGACGAGTGGTCGGGAGGTCCGCCGTGCGTACCGTTACTCGCCGTCGCTTCGTGCAGGGAACAGCAGCGGTGGGGGGCGCTGCAGCAACCAGCAAGTTCCTGTTCGACGGGTTCGACACCGTCGCGAGGGCCGATGAGGTGGTCGATGCCGCCATGGCCCAGCTGACGGAGGACGTGGTCCCCACGACCTGCTGGGTCGGCAAGCAGGACTGCGGCATGTTGGCGCGCCGTGTCAACGGCCGCGTGGTCAAGTTCGAGGGCCACCCCGCCAACCCGTTGAACTACGGGACCCTGTGCCCCAAGGGCCAGGCCCAGATCGGCGCCGTCTACGACCCGAACCGGGTCAAGACCCCGCTGGTCCGGACCAACGCCAAGGGCGAACCCGGGACCTGGCGGAGCGCCTCGTGGGACGAGGCGCTCGAACTCGTCGCGGCCGAGGTCAACGAGACCCGCGCGCGCAACCCCAAGCTGGTCCTGTGGCAGAAGGGCCGCAGCAAGGCCAAGAGCTTCTACGACACCGCGTTCGTGAAGGCCATCGGCTCGAGCAAGCTCGGGCACGGCGCCTACTGCTCGGACACCGGCTACCGCGCGCTCGAGTACACGATCGGCCTGCACGGCGTCCTGCACCCCGACTTCCGGTACACGAAGTACCTGCTGAGCTGGGGCTGGAACATCACCAACGCCGGCGGCAACAAGTTCTGCTGGCTGACGTGGCCGCGGCACCTGCTGGCCGCGCGCGAACGCGGCATGAAGATCGTCCACATCGACCCGCGCCTGCGCAGCGCGGGGCCGTTCGCCGACCGCTGGCTCGCGATCAAGCCCGGGACCGACCTCGCGTTCGCCCTGGCGCTCTGCCATGAGCTGATCGCCAACGGCCACATCGACGAGGAGTACCTGACCACGTACACGAACGCCCCGTACCTCGTCGAGGACGACGGGATGTTCCACCGCGGTGACGGTGACGAGCCGCTGGTGCTCGACGCAGCCACGAACAGCTTCGTCCCGGCCTCTCAGGCCGAGGCCCCGACGCTGCGTGCATCGACGTCCCACAACGGGGTGGCGGTCAAGACCGCGTTCGAGGTCTTCGCCGAGCACGTCGAGCAGTACACCCCCGAGTGGGCGGCCGAGGTCTGCGGCATCGCTACCTCCGAGATCCGCCGCGTCGCCCGGGAGTACGGCGAGGAGGCGGTGATCGGCAGCACGATCATGGTGGACGGCGTGGAGGTCCCGTACCGGCCGGTCTCCATCATGGCCTACCACATGGTGCAGCAGGAGCTCGGCTTCCAGGCCATGCGCGCGATGCTGATCGTCAGCATGCTCGTCGGCGCCGTGGGCGCGGCCGGCGGCCAGTTCAGCGACAAGACCTGGAAGATCGACGGCAAGTACACGTCGCTCGACGAGGTCGAGATCGGCGACGGCCCGTACGACTTCACGTTGAACAAGAGCAAGTTCTACCCGATCAACTCGGGGCACCCCGGGCTCGTGGCCAAGGTCATGGCGGACCCGGAGCGCTACGACGTGGAGGAACTGCCCGAGGTCGCGATCCTGCACATGGTGAACCCGCTCGGTTCGTTCGCCGACCAGGACGCGTTCATCTCCACCTACGAGAAGTTCCGGTTCGTGGCGTGGATCGGGCCCTGGATCAGCGAGACGGCGGACTACTTCGCTGACGTCGTGCTGCCCTCGGCCACGATCGAGAAGTACGAGGGTCCGATGTCGGCGACCGACCTCTACGTCGACGCGAAGTCGATGCGGTTGCCGCCGATGGAGCCCCTGTTCGAGTCGCGCGGCGAGATCGACATCTACCTCGACCTCGCGGCCGCCATCGGCGTGCTGGAGGGCGAGGACGGCTACATCGCCCAGGTCAACAAGGCGCTCGAGCTCGAGGGCGAGTTCGCCCTGCCACTGCGCGGGCGCCCGGAGGTGCGTGACATCTTCGATCGCTGGGCCCGCGCCCAGGGCATCGAGGAGGGCCTCGCCTTCTTCGAGGAGCACGGGGTCTGGGTCAAGGGGCCGGTCAAGCCGACGAAGTTCTACGGCTACGCCACCGACCCGGTCTTCGGCGGCGTCGTCCACCGCCTCTACGGCGAGAGCCTGGCGCGGTACCAGAAGGAGATGAAGGCGCGCGGCGTCGACGACCTCTACGCCGTCGACTACACGGCGCTGCCCATGTGGCGCGAGCCGACGATGGAGCAGTCGCCGGGGGACTACGACCTGTACCTCATCAGCTACAAGCTGATCGAGCACAAGCAGGCCCGGACCAGCTACATCCCGCTGCTGAACGAGATCTCCCCGGGCCAGCGACTTGACATCAACCCGGCCACGGCGCGGGCCCGGGGGATCACCGACGGGGCGGAGGTCTGGGTCGAGTCGCACAACGCGGTCACCGGGGAGACGCGCCGCGTCAAGACCGTCGCGGCCTACACGGAGGGCATGCGGCCCGACACGGTCGGCATGCCACACCACTTCGGCCTGTGGACGCACCCCGCATCGCGCGACCGCGGACCGACACCGAACGCCCTGTACTTCACCGGCGAGGGCTACACGGTCAACACCGCCGATCAGTCGTTCCACGTGAAGGTCCGGGCGTACCCGGAGGGAGGTGAGTCCGCATGACCCGCTACGCGATGGTCATCGACCTCGACCGGTGCCAGGGCTGCCGTGCATGCGTGGAGGCCTGCAAGGTCGAGAACAACACGCCGCAGGGCTCGCTGTGGATGCACGTCTTCCGGTTGGAGGAGGGCACCTACCCGAGCACGACGATGAGCTTCCTGCCGCGTCCGTGCCAGCACTGCGACAACGCACCGTGCGTCAAGGTGTGCCCGGTCGGCGCCCGCTACAAGCGGGAGGACGGCCTGGTCCTCACCGACTTCGACCGGTGCATCGGGTGCCGCTACTGCGAGCTGGCCTGCCCGTACGGCGTGAACGTCTTCAACTGGTCCGACCCGGCGGAGCACCAGTACCTGGACTGGGACGACCCGGATCTCCCCGACGAGGTCCGAGGTTCCGTTCCTCCCTGGCACAACCCTGACCACGACGTCGTCCACGGCGACGAGCAGCGCCGGACCTCCGGTGGCGGCCACGCCAAGGGTGTCGTCGAGAAGTGCACGTTCTGCGTGCAGCGCCTGGAGCGCGGTGAGCTCCCGGCCTGCGCCACCACGTGCCCCGTCAACGCGATCATCTTCGGGGACACGGACGACCCCGGTGACAGTGTGAACGCCGAGATCGCGCGCGGTGACGCCTTCGACCTCCTGCCGGAGGCCGGGACGAAGCCCCGCGTGCACTACGTCGGCGGGAAGCACCCGACCCGTTCCGCGCGCGAGATCGAGCGCGTAGAGGTGGAGGTGTAGCCGTGGCCACGACCCAACCGATCCACCACCGCGAACTCGCACCCCAGGAGATGCTCGGCCGCAGCCGCATCTGGACCCTGGTCATGGGCCTCGCCGTCATCGGCCTGGTCCTGGGCATCGTCAGCTACGCCCGTGAGCTGACCGGCGGCATGGTCGTCACCGGCATGCGCGACGTCGGCATCGGCGGCGGGGCCACCTGGGGCCTCTACGTCGCCTTCCTCATCTACATGATGGGAGTCAGCTTCGCGGGCATCACCATCGCGGCCATGATCCGGCTGCTGAAGCTCGAGCAGCTGCGCCCCGTCGGTCGCATCGCCGAGATCCTCTCGGTCGTCGCGGTCGTTCTCGGCGGCCTCGCGATCATCGTCGACCTCGGCCAGCCCCTGCGCGGCCTCGTGAACCTGTTCCGCTACGCCCGGCCGCAGTCTCCGTTCTTCGGGACCTTCACGCTGGTCCTCGCTGGTTACGGCTTCGCGAGCCTCGTCTACCTGTACCTCGGCAGCCGTCGCGACGCCGCCGTGCTCGCTGAACGACCGGGGCGGCTGCAGTGGCTGCACCGGTTCGTGGCGTCCGGCTACAGCGACACGCCCGAGGAGCGCGAGCGTCACGACCGCGCGAGCTTCTGGCTGGCCGTCGGGATCGTTCCGCTCCTGGTCGTCGCGTCCTCGACGCTGGGCTTCGTGTTCGGCCTGCAGATCGGCCGACCGGGATGGTTCAGCGCCCTGCAGGCACCGGCCTTCGTCACCCTCGCCGGGGTGTCGGGCGTCGGGCTCGTCATCGTGCTCGCCGCGCTGGTGCGGCACGCCGAACACCGCAGTGACGTGCTGACGCCGGCCGTCTTCGCCTGGCTCGGCAAGCTGATGCTCGGCCTGCTCTTCGTCTACGTCTACTTCATGGCCGTGGAGCTCGTGACGGCGACGTACGCCGGGTCGGAGGCCGACGCGGACATCACCGCGGCGCTCCTCACCGGCACGTACGCCCCGATCTTCTGGACCTCGGTGGCCTTCCTGGTCGTCCCCCTTGGCCTGTTGGTGTACGCCGCGCTCGCCAAGCGGTGGTCGATCGGGATGCTGACGGCGGTCAGCGTCCTCGTGAACCTCGGCGCGCTCGGCAAGCGCTATCTGATCGTCGTGCCGTCGCAGACCCACGGAACGCTGCTGCCCTACGGCGAGGGCTCCTACACCCCGGCGCTCGTGGAGTACGGGGTGGTGCTCGGACTGGTCGCGCTCGGCGTGTTGATGATCGGTGCCTTCATGAAGGCGCTGCCGGTGATCGAACTGCAGCGCGAGGAGGAGGTGGGCCAAGATGCGTAGGACCTGGACCCTGACCCTGATCGTCTCCGGGCTCGCCCTGATGGCCATCAGCTACTTCGGGCTGGCGGCCCCCTGGGGGGCTGACTCGGTGGCGAACAGCAACCCGCGGATGCCGTTCGCGCCGCTCGTGTTCGTGGTCGGCGTGATGCTGCTGTTCGGCTCGGCGATCGTCTACGAGCTCTATGGACGCGCCCCGCGCGGCGGAGGGGAGGAGTGACGGCCGGAGGTTGGTTGGCCGCCACCCGGCTGCGGCAGGGCGTGTACCGCCTGTGTGGCGCCGCGTTCCTTCCGCCCGAGGACGACCGCGTGGCGTTGCTCGCGAGTTCCGAGGGCGCGCTCGAGGCCCTCGAGCCCGACGCGTTCCCGTTCGCCGCAGCGCTGCGACGGTTCCTGGGGGCGGTCCGTGACGCGCCCCCGACCGACGTCCTCGAAGGGGAGTACATCCGCCTGTTCGAGGCGGGCGTGGACGGGGCGCTGTGCCCGCCCACCGAGTCGTTCCACACGACCGCCGCCCGGCATGGCGGCCCCGCCGAGGTCGATGCCGTGCTCGAGTCCACCTACGCCGACATCGGGATCGTCCACCGCTCGGGCACGGTCGTGACGCCCGACCACATCTCGGTCGAGCTCGAGGCCATGGCCTTCCTGTGTGCCGAGGAAGCGGGTGCCCGCGAGGCGGATGACCTCGCGGCCGTGGCCGACTCGCTCCGTCGGCAACACCGGTTCCTGCGTGAGCACCTCGCACGCTGGGCCCCGGTCTTCCTCGCCGACGTGCGCCGGACCTCGCGGCTCGAGGTCTATCGGGACCTCGCGGAGGCGACGGAGGCCTTCGTGCGCCACGACCACGTCCTCGTCGGCGCGCTGGTGCGCGCCGCCCGACAGGAGGTCGGCGCGTGACCCTGCGGACGGTCGTGTGTGCGGACGGGCTCCCCGAGCGCTGGGACCCTCCGGACGCCGTGGTCGTGATCGAGGGGCTCTGTGACCACCCGGGCCGCCTCGTCCCTGCGCTCGACGGAGCATCCGGGGTCGTCGTCGGTGTGTGCGCCGACACGCACGTGCGTGGCCGGATCCAGGCCGCCGTTCGACGTGCCGGCCTCGACGCCCTCGGTGCGGGCCTCGTCGAGTTGCCCGGGCGTCGCGGGGACGCCGGTCACCTCCGAGCCGTCCTCGATGTGGCGGCCTCGCGGGCGGCCGCCTACGGCGGCAGTTCGGCCGCGAACCACAAGCCCGTGATCCCGACCGCCGTGTCCAGACGGTCCCTGCTGCGCCTCGAGCTGCCGGAGTACGTCGCGGTTCCCGCTGTGGACGGCGAGGCCTGCGTGGCCGTCGGGGGCTGCCGCGCGTGTGCGGAGACCTGCCCGGCCGATGCGTTCAGCCGCCGCGGCGGGCCGATGGCGCTGGACGCGGACGCCTGCATCACGTGCGGCCGGTGCGTCACCGCGTGCCCCACGGGAGCCATCGAGAACCCCGCGATCACCCCGGCGTCGCTCGCTGCAGAGGTCGAGGCCATCGCCCGACAGGGCGAGGGCGGGCCCCCGGTCGTGCTGACGTACGCATGCGCTGCCGGAGAGCCGGCCGAGCTCGTCGACGGCAGCTTCGTCGTCCGTGTCCCGTGTGTGGCGATGCTCACGACGACGTGGGTGCTGGCGCCCCTGCTCGCCGGCGTGGCCGCCGTACGGGTTGCGGCCTGCGAGGCGTCGGGTTGCGCCCGCGGTGGCGACGGACGTGCGGCCGACGCCGTGGAGGCAGCTCGCGCGGTGCTCGCCGTCCTCGGGCTGGACGGGCAGCACGTCTCCGCGCGCACCCCCGAACACGTCCCTGCGCCGCTCTCGAGCACGCTGCCTCCCGGCGCCTTCGGGCCTCGCGGTGCGACCGCGGTCGTCCTCGCCCTGGCCGACGCGGCGGAGGCTCAGGACGTGCCGCGGGTGGAACACCGGGCACTCGACACCGGGATCGTCACGGTCGACGGTGCTGCCTGCACGACCTGCGGCGCCTGCGCCGGCGCGTGCCCGACCGGCGCGCTCACGTTCGCGTCGGCCGATGGCGCGGTCGCGCTCGGCTTCGCGGCGCGCGACTGCGTCGCCTGTGGCCAGTGCGTGCCGCGCTGCCCGGAGCTCGCGCGGGGCGCCATCGCGATGACCCCGACCCTCGACCTCGAGGCCCTCCGTGCCGACCCCGTGGTGCTCAAGCGCGACCAGATGATCCCGTGCGAGAACTGCGGCCGGCCGATCGCCTCGGTGGACGCCCTCCAGCGTGTCGGGGCGCTGCTGGGGGAGGAGCACGCGGGCGCGCTGGCGCTGGCCGGGCGGTTCTGCACGACGTGCCGGCAGGGGCCGTTCGGGGTGCGGGCCACGGCGGCTGAACCGGCCGCGAGGTAGAACCTGTTCTGGCACCCGACGTGCCGGCCCAGGGCCTGCTTGACGGCCGCGTTGCGCCTGTCCTACCGTTCAGGTAGAACACGTTCTAGTTTCCCGCTGGACGCGGGGACGTGACCGCCCGGACGACGGAGGGCATCGGTGGAGTTCGGCATCTTCCTGCAGGGGCACACGCCGAAGCGGCGCGTCGAGGAGGACCCTGGCTACGAGCACGTCGCGCTGATGCGCGAGATCGAGCTCGGCGTCGCGGCTGACAAGGCGGGCTTCAAGTACGTGTGGGCCTCGGAGCACCACTTCCTGCACGAGTACAGCCACCTCAGCGACAGCGGGGCGTTCCTCGCCTACCTCGCGGCCAAGACGGAGAACATCCACCTCGCGACGGGCATCCGCAACCTCTCCCCGATGGTGAACCACCCCATCCGCGTGGCCGAGGAGGTCGCGATGATGGACCACCTCACCAACGGGCGGTTCGAGCTCGGCACGGGGCGCGGTGCCGGCTGGCACGAGGTCACCGGGTTCGGGCTGCCCGACACCTCGGTGACCAAGGGGATGTGGCAGGAGGTCATCCAGGAGCTGCCGAAGATGTGGCGCTCGACGGAGTACGCCCACCCGGACGGCGAGCACTTCCGCACCCCGGAGGAGCCGCGCCAGATCCTGCCCAAGCCCTACAAGAACTCGCACCCGCCGCTGTGGGTCGCGGCCGGCAACCCGCCGACCTTCGAGCTCGCGGCGCGCATGGGCCTCGGTGTCATCGGGTTCTCGATCAGCTCGATCGACGACATGGCGCCGAAGATCGAGGTCTACAAGAAGGCCATCTCGGAGGCCGAGCCGGTCGGCGAGTACGTCAACGACAACACGATGACGACCAACGTGTGCATCTGCCTCGAGGACGGGGACAAGGCGCGCCAGATCGCGGCCGACGCGGGGACCGTGCGGCTGCACGCCGGCGTCTACCGCTACCACACGACGATGCCGCGCCCCGAGGGCATCCCGTACTGGCCCGACACGTTCCCGGAGCCGAGCGTCGACATGATCGATGCGGGCATCAAGCACGGCTACATCGCGTGTGGTGACCCCGACGAGATCATCGAGCAGCTCAAGCGCTTCGAGGCGACGGGCGTCGACCAGGTCGTCTGGTCGCTGCCCGTGGACATCCCGCAGGAGGTCTGCCTCGAGACCATCCGCCTCCTCGGCGAGTACGTGATCCCGAAGTTCGACAAGGACCCGGTCCACCGCTCGACCCGCTTCCGCGAGGCCGCGAACGTGCCGAGCTGGGAGTCCCAGGCGATCCCCGAGACCGACGGGCCCCCGCGCCCCCCGGGCGAGGTCCGCAAGTAGGGCCTCCGCCCCCTCAAGACCCGAGAGCCCCGGCCGGCGGCCGGGGCTCTCGTCATTCCCGACCGAGGCACGGTCCATCATTGTGTGGACATCTGTTGCCGTGTGGACATCTGTCCGACAAGAGGCGGCGTACGGTCCACACCGTGGTGCGCTCGGTCGCTGGGTCGGACGAGCGCGTCAGCCGTCGATCGTGACGTCAACGCGCACGGGTCTCGGGAACTCGAGGAGGAGGTCGTTGCCGTCGGCCACGACGATCCAGATCGTGTGGTCGCCGGGTTCGAGGTCGCCGATGCGGAGCACGCTGCTCGTCGAGTGGATGATCCCGTCGCGGCCGAGCGGGATCTCGATGCCGGAGCGGCGCGGGGGCACGAGGTCCACGTAGGCGTGGACGTGCCACGTGGAGGCGTCGCCCGCGCTGAAGGCTGGCTCCCAGCCCTGCGTGTCCACGACGATGGTCACGTCGTCGCCAGCCACCTCGACGCTTGTCCCGCTGATGCGCGGCACGGTGGGATCGACGTCCCACACCGTCGAGAGGTCGAGGTCGAGCCGGTGGACAGCGGTCCCCGTCGAGGCTGCGCCGATCTCGAGGAACAGCGTGGGCGCGTCGGCGTCCCCGACCAGCGCTGACTGCCACGTCGGGGCGCGGTTGGGGCTCAGCTCGGTCGTCACGATCGGGTTCAGCGCCGCCTTCGACCACTCGACGCCCGCCACGATCCCGCCGGAGACCGCCACGCCGAGGGCATGCGTGCCGCGGGTAGCCGAGTCGAACTGCATGACGAACGAGCCGTCGCCCGCGACGAGCACCTGTGGGCAGCCCACGGAGCCGCCGTCCCAGACCTCGTCTCCGGTGAGGACGGGGTCTGACTCGGCGAATGGCGCCTCCGTCGTCATCGGGTCGTCGTGCTTGGTCCACATCACGCCGTCTTCGGACGTCGCGAGGCCGATCGAGGTGGTCCCGTCATCGCCCCGCCCCGAGTACCACAGGAACCAGCCAGCCTCGGTGACGGCGACCTCTGGCTCGCCGACGTTGACCTCGTCCCAGGTGCCGTCGGGGCCAGGCTCGATGGCGGGCCGGGGGTCGGAGGTCCACGGCCCCTCGGGGGCCGGGGCCGTGGCACGCCCGATCTCGCCACGGGAGGTCGGGCCGTTGTAGACGTAGTAGTAGGCGCTCCAGGTCCCGTCGTCGGCGACGTGGCCGGTCATGAAGAAGGCGTTGCCGCCGTCGCCGAACGGCACGTCCTCGTTCGTCCAGACCGGGTCCGGGCGCTCCGTCCAGGTGGCGCCACCGTCGGTCGACGTGAGCAGGTGGGTGACGGAGTCACCGGGCCAGGCCGAGAACGAGTTCCGGAACATGTGGAGCGTGCCCCCGTGCTCGATCATCCAGCCGGGGTTGGTCCACTTCTCGCCGTCGGCCGGGCCGACGATCGGCTCCTGGTCCAACAGCGTCGCGACCACCGGGGCGGTGAACGGCGTGAGCGGCGCGGTCCCCTCCTCGCCCTGCGGGTCGTCGGGTGCACCCTCCGCCGACGTGTCGTCCACCCCCGGTGGCGTCGGGGCGTCGTCGCCTGTCGTCTCCGAGCCGGCGCAAGCCGTGGCGGTCAGCGCGAGTGCGAGGAGGACCGAAGCCAGCGGTCTGCCTCGCCGCAGGATCCGCGAGGGGGTCCGTGGGCGCGTACGCATGGGCAGCCTCTCCGGGTCATGCGGCTCGAGAGCATCGCACGGTGTGGACATCTCGTGCCCACTTGTCGCACGAACGTCCACACGGCAACAGATGTCCACACAGTGATGGGTGGCGCCGTCGGCGGGCGCGGGCGGAACGGGGCGTCGCTAGGGGAGGATGGCCTCGGCGACGCGGTGGCGGTGCTGGTCCTCGGTGCCGTAGGCGGTGCCGAGGCCCCACGCCTGCTTCATCCAGAGCTGGAGGTCGTGCTCCCACGTGTAGCCG
>JBFHRB010000054.1:0-14771 GCA_041591915.1 Nitriliruptorales bacterium | reverse complement strand
GGGTCGACGGCGATCGTCGTCTCGGCCGATGGCGAGGGGTGGTCCGAGGCCGACCTGCCCCTCGAGGCGGCTGGTGAGCCGCTGGGCGTAGCGGGCGGATGGACCCTGCCGGCGACGTCGTGGGACGGGCTTGCCTCCCCGCTGCTGATCACGCACGACGGACGTGTCGAGCGCGGACCTGACGACCTCAACGCCTATGAGGTGCCGCTGTCCGCCGGGACGCTCGTCTCGTCCGAGTCGTCGTTGCGGTTCGACGGGCCGGAGGGCGGCCGCATCCGCGGTGACGGGTGGAGCCTGTGGGACAACCACGTCGCGTGGCTGGGCTCGCCCGTCCCCCTCGATCCTGCGGCAACCCGCGACCTCGTGCACCCGGCCGTCGCGGCGGGTGAGCCACTGCCGGGGATCGCGCTCGCGAGCGAGGAGCCGAGGACCGGCATGCACCCCGCCGACGTCTACGCCCTGGTCGTGATCGGCACGCCGGTCGCGGTCTCCCTGGGGCTCTTCTGGTTCGCACGCCGCTCGCGGGCGGCCCGGGACCCGTCTGCTCGCTGAGTGCGCGAAGCGCGGGCCCTGTCGGCCCGGACCGACCCCGCTGAGCCGGGAACTGGATGACGCCGCAGGAGACGGCTCCACGCGTTCCGGGCTCCGTCAGCTGACCTCCCAGCTGACCCGCCCGGATCAGGCCGTGCCGTCGAGCGCCCGGTCCTCCGACACGTCGTCGGCGTCCCGCGGCGCGTCGCCGGGCTCCGGCAGCACGACCAGGTCGACGGTCGCGTCGAGCAGCGCCGGCCGATCCATCGTCGAACGGATCAGGCGGCGCCACAGGTCGACCGTCGCCGACCAGCTGAAGCTCGCCGAGCGCCGCTGGGCTGCCCGGCCGAGCCGGGCCCGGAGCTCCCCGTCATCGAGCAGGGCGGCGAGCGCGGTCTCGAAGCCGTGAGCGTCGAGCACGAGCGTGCCGGTCACGCCGTCCACGACGGCCTCGGCGACACCACCCGCGTCCGCGAACGCCACCGTCGGCGTCGCCTGCGTCGCGGCCTCCATCACCACGATCCCCCATCCCTCCATGACGGACGGGACGGCGTTCACCCAGGCCTCCTCGAGGAGGCGCTGCTTGGTGGCGTTGTCGACGAAGCCGTGGAAGTCGACGATGTCCTCGACCTCGAGCGCGGCGGCCGCCCGTCGGAGCTGGCGTCGCCAGTACCCCTCGCCAACGATGTCGACGTGGAGGTCCGGGTACCGATGCCGCAGGTGGCGCGCGGCACGGAGGACGTACTCGATCCGCTTGTGGGGCACGAGGCGCCCGAGCACGATGATCGTCGGACGCGACGACTTGACCGGGTCGATCGCGCGAGCCAGTCCGGCGTCGGCACCGTTGGGCACGATCGTGATGCGCTCGGGGTCGACACCGAGCGACACCAGGCCGTCCCGCGAGTGCTCCGACACCGTCACGTACCGGCATCGGCGGTACAGGCGCGGCGCGAGAACGGACTCGACGAACCAGCCCATGCGCCCGAGCACCGGCCCGAACACGATGCGCCACTGGTCCCGGTGATTGTGGTGGACGAGGACGATCACCGGCCGGCGCGTGAACAGGTTCGACAGGAACGGCACGCCGTTCTGCACGTCGATCACGGCGTCGTGGGGGCCGAGCCAGCCGAAGAGCTGGTAGAGGGCCGACCAGAGGTAGAGCGTCAGGCGCCCGCCACGGCGGATGACACGCACGCCGTCGGCCACCTCGTCACGCGGCGCACCGTCGTACGACGACGTGAAGAACGTGACGGCCCAGCCGTCCGCCGCCAACCCGCGGGCGACCTGCTCGGCGTAGACCTCCGACCCGCCGCCATCTGGGTGGCCGGTGTCCCGCCAGTTCTTGATGACGATGCGTGGAGCGTCGCCGGTCGGTCTGCGCCGCATGGCGCTGGCTCCCAACCCCCCGTTTGATGGGTTGGTACTCCCCCTCTGATGACAAGCCCGAGCGTACGCTACGAGACGACGGGGCGAACGGGGTTCGCACAAGCAGGCGCCACGCCGCGCGCACTGCTGCCAGAGGACGAGGAACCGCCGAGTGGACACGACCGCGTTCCTCGCCGAGCTCCCCGGGTGCTACGTGGACGGCGACCTCGAGCGCGCCGAGCCCCTCGACCCGCGACACGCCGCCATCGCCGGCGAGATCGACGGCTTCACGACACCCGCAGTGCTGGCCCTCCTGAACCTGGCGGCCAGCAAGCTCGACGAGGGGGAGGCGTACCTCGAGGTCGGGACCTTCAAGGGCCGGTCGCTGTGCGCAGCCGTGCAGGGCGTGGAGGACCACCACTTCTACGCCGTCGAGAACCTGCTGGAGTTCGGCATGCTCGGGGCCGAGGCGCGCGCCGAGCTGATGTCGAACCTGGACCGCTGGACCGACCGCGAGCGACTGACCTTCCTCGAGGGCGACTCGTTCGACCTCCTCGCGAGGAAGGACCTGTTCGCACACCCCCTCGGTGTCTACTTCTACGACGGCGCGCACACGCGGCTGACCCACTACCTCGCACCGGGCGTGGCGGAGCCGTTGCTCGCCGACGAGGCGCTCGTCCTCATCGACGACGCCTCGTGGCCGATCGTCCGCGACGAGACCCTCCGCTACGTCCGCCGCCACGCGGGGTGGGAGGTGCTGACCGAGCTGCGGGCAGCGCACGAGAACGACCCGCGCTGGGCCAATGGGCTGATGATCCTGCGCTACCGGCGGCCGCCCGGCCAGGCACGCACCCTCCCCCGGGACGTCGCCGCACTCCGCCCCCTGGCCGTGCACGTCGAGTCGCGCATCATGAGCGCCGGCTGGCGCTTCCTGCACCGCTTCCCGAGAGCGGTCCCGATGGCGAAGCGCCTCTTCCCTGCGGGCAAGCACCGCGTCGAGGACGAGGCGTGACCGACGCGGGTCCGGGTCGGTCGATCGACTGGTTCATGCTCCCCGGCCAACGTCCCTGGCGGGAGTTGCACTGGCTCGGCCTGATGCCCGGGACGACCGTCAGGTCCGTCGGGTCGCCGCGCCCACCCGAAGCCGCCGATCACGTCGAGCTGCCCTATCGCCAGCCGACGACGCGGTTCGTCGAGGCCGGCGCATTCGCATGGCTGCGGGGCGTCCATGCCCTGGGCGGTCGACCGGACTGGGCGGCCTCGCTCGAACTGTGCTCGCTGGTGAGCGGGCAGGCGGCCGCGTCCGCCCGTCGGCGTGGAACCCGTCACGCGGTCCTCGTCTGGGCGAACGATCCGGACTCGCCGCTGTACCGGCTGCCGCCGTACTCGCTCGCCACGCGGCGGTCCCTGCGTGCCGACCTCTTCCTGTGCTTCGTCGAGGCCGCGCGCGACCACCTCCTCGCGCTGGGGGCGCCGGCCGACCGCTGCCACGTGGTCCATCCCGGGATCGACCTGACGGTGTTCCACCCGAGGGACGAGCAAGGCCGGGCACTCGCGATGGAGCCGGTCGTCGCCTTCGTCTCGCCGATCGCGCCGAACAAGGGCATCGACCGGGTGCTCGACGCGTTCGAGCACGTCAGGCGTCGCGTCCCGGACGCGCGTCTGGTGGTCGCGGGCCGTGGGCCGCTCGTGGACCTCGTTCGCCGCGCCGAAGCGAGCACCGATGGGGCCGTCACCTACGCCGAGCACCTCGACCGCGGCGGCGTCGCCGAACTGCTGCGCAACAGCCGGGTGTTCGTGACCGCCCCGCGGGCCAACCGGGTGTGGAACGAGCAGTTCGGCCTCGCCTACGTCGAGGCCATGGCCTGCGGTCTCCCCGTGGTCACCACGGTCTGCGGCAGCAACGGCGAGGCGGTGCAGGCTCCGAACGTCCGCGTCGACGACGACGCGGAGGCGCTCGCCGAGGCCCTGGTCGCCTTCCTCACCGACGACGGTCTCCGACGCGACGTCGGGCGACACAACATCGCCCACGTCCGCACCCACCACGACGTCGTCACGCAGGCCGCGGCGATGGGCGAGGTGTTCAGTCGCGCCGAAGCGTCGTGACCGCCATCGCCGCGAGGTAGGCCGCCACCTCGGCGGAGCGCAGGGCGACCAGCCCCATCGCGTGGAGCGGATCGCGGGCGAGCAGCCGCCAGTTCCGGCGGTAGGCGGCGAGGGTGGCCGAGACCTGCGCCCCCGCGGCGCCCGGGTTGTTGGCCGCGTACCGCCGGATGCCGAGGCCGTAGTAGTAGCGCTTGCGCATGACCTCGATGACCCCGAGGCGCCCCTCGTCGTGCACGATCGCCGGCCCGGCCGAGCGGGCGAGCGGGCGCCGGGCTCGCAGCAGGCGCATCCGCAGGTCCGCGTCCTCGGTACCGCTGAGCGCCTCGTCGAACGGTTGCTCGAGCAGGACCGAGCGCTGCACCAGCCGAGGTGCCTCGATCAGCTCCTCGCCCACGTAGCAGCGTCGCTCGAGCGCGCGGCAGGCCGTCCAGAACCCGGGCCCGATGGTGACCTCGTCGATGAACACGGCCACCGCCCCGGCAGCCCTCGCCGCAGCCACGGCCGAGGCGGCCGTGTCGGGCGGCAGCACCATGTCGGCGTCGATCCAGAGCACCCAGTCCCCGCGGGCGAGCCGGACGCCCTCGTTGCGCTGGGCGCTCCGCTCCGGACCGGCCTGCGTCGCGACGTCGGCGAGCTCCTCGGCGATCTGCCACGACCCGTCGTCACTGCCGTTGTCGACGACGACGACCTCGGTGGCCACGCCGACCTGACGTCGGGCGGACTCCAGACAGGCCCGCAGCGTCCTCGCGACGTTGCGCGTCGGTACGACGATCGAGACGACCGGCGGTGGCGGCGTCATGGACCGCTCCGCTCGTCACGCTCGTCACCCTCGTCACGCAGTGTCCCCACGACGAGCAGGACGAGCGCCGCGAAGGCGAGGTGGTGGGCCACACGGGCGTCGAGCACCATCCGAGGGGACAACGATGCCGCTGTCGGCAGGCCGCTCACCAGCATCGCGACGGGCACGAGTGCCATCGCGCCGACCGCGACACCCAGCAGGGCTCGGCCCCGGACCCCGAACGCTACGACGCCCGCCGCGACGAGGGCCCCGACCACGAGGCCGACCAGCCCGTCCAGGAGACCCGCCGCGACGACGATCGAGCCGATGGCGCCCCACCGGATCCAGGAAGGCCTCGAGCCGGACACGTCGACCGGACTCCGCACCGCGGGCCGACGGGCGTCGACGCGCGTCGCGAGGACGATGACCGCGAGGAGCCCGAGCGCGTTCAGGCTGAGCAGCAGTGCCACGACGAGGTAGAGCTGTGGTGTGTAGGTCAGCACGAAGCGATGTGGCCCAGGCTCGTCCACGACCCAGCCGATGGCGTAGCCGTTCAGCAGGACCGGCGGACCGAGGTCGCGGCCGTCGAGCTCCGCGCGCCACCGTGCGTCGAAGCCCTCGCCTCCGATCAGGTAGGTCGGGCGGTCCTCGCTCGTCAGCGTCCCCTCGATGCGCGAGCGCGTGCGCGACTCGACCACCAGGTCAGCCAGGGCGGCGTCCGTTCGCGCCGTGCCAGAGGACAGGTGGAGGCTGTCGAGAACCCAGCCACCGACCGACCGCAGGCGAGCGGGTCCGGCCGGCAGCCTCACGGCCTCGCAAGCCTCGATCGGCACGGCCCGGCCGACGACGAGGTCCGTGAGCGTGCCTGCGGCTCGGAACGCCACGATGGCGCCGTCGATCGAGAGCACGTCGTGGCAGCCGACGAGGGGCTGCTCGGGTCCCGGCGCCTGGATGGTGACGCCGTCGATCGCGAGTTCGCGGATCCCGACCTGCCCGCCGAACCCCACCACCTCGGCGATCTCGATGCGGACGCGGCCGACGCGCTGCTCGGGTATCGCGACCCGCGACGTGCCCGGTGCGATCCGGCGTCGGTAGGTCGTCGTGTCGTTCACCGTGACGTCGATGAGCGAGATCGCGTCGGGAGAGACGACACCCGCCTCGGCCAGTTGCTCGATCGTGAAGCCGTCCACCACCCGCAGCGGGAACGAGACGTCGATCCACTCCCCGCGCCCGTCACCTGGAGCGATCCACTTCGTGTCCGACTTGCCGTCCAGCGCCGCCGACGCGCGCAGCGCGATGTTGCCGCCGTCGGCACGGCCTGACGACGTCGCCACGACACGCAGGTCGGGTGCGACGAGGCGATCCACGACGTCGTCCGCCAGCCGCCCGGAGGCGCGCATCACCCCGCGACCGGTGAACGTGCGCGGATCCGGCAACTCGAGGTCGCGCTGCAGGATCGCCTCCTCGTCACTGCCGGGTGCCCCCAGCGCACCGGCACGCGTGAGCACGATGTCGATGGGGACGTCCTCGGGCACCGTCAGCCCGGCCTCGGCAGCGAGGGCGAGCGTCCGTGGCAGGCGGAGGCCGCGGCGGATGCTGATGCCCGGTACGACGATCTCGCGGAACCCGACGCTGTTGGCCCCCTCCCCCCTGATGCCGGTGATCTCGACCGTGATGGCCGCCGTCTCGACATCCCGCAACTCGACGTCCACGACCTCCTGCGCCGGCGGCAGAAGGGCGAGGATCGGTTCGGCTCCCTCCACGTGCACCAGTGCGCGAGACACCTGGACCGTGCCGTCGAGGGCGGGGTGGAGGGCGATCCGGTCGATGCGCTGGGGCCCCTCGAGGTGCAGGGTGATCGACTGGCCGACGGCGGTACGAAGGTCGCCGGTTCGCCAGCTCGTCGTCGGGTCGCCGTCGAAGGCGAGGTACGCGTGGTGCGCGGGCATCGTGCGGAAGACGGAGCCTGACGAGGTGGCCGTGACACCGACCGCCCCCTCCACCACCGCGACGGTCTGGCGGTCCGGGTCGAACAGGCTCAGGGCAGCACGCGCATCGGTTGCGAGCGCTTCCTCGGGACGGAGCGTCGGCGTCCACGCGCCGTCGACCCGCTGCGTGGAGTAGCCCCGCCTCCGGTTGCCGTCCGTCAGCACGAGGCGTGCACCCGCCTCGAGCCGGGCAGCGATCTGGCCGGGCGTCGCGCCGCCGAGGTAGGCGAAGGGCGGCGAGCCCTCCAGCAGACCGAGTCGGTGGAGCTCAGGTAGCGAGAAGGCGTCGCCGTCGATGAGCAGCGAGCCCTCGACCGGCGCGGCCCACACGGTCGCACGTGGATCAGCGACCTCCCACAGGCGCAGGGGTGGCAGGTCGGCGTCCGGCGAGCGCTGTGGCGACTGCCCATCGGGCGTGGGCGCCTCCGTGTTCAGCCCGAGCGTGCCGAAGTCGCGCACGTAGACGATCCGGGGATCGGCCACGAGCGGCCGCTCCAGGACGTGCGGTCGCGCGGCGCCGACCCGCTCCCAGACCATGTCGTTGCGAGCGAGCACCGCATCGACCCCGAGGTAGTCCGCCATGACGCTCAGGTAGCCGGGCTCGACCGTCCCGGAGTTGACGGGCACATCGGCCGCGGCGAGGAGGTTGGCCTGGAACACCGAGCCGTTGGGCACCGACGACCGCGACACGACGCGGCGGTCCACGAGGCTCGGTGCGAGCGACCCCGGGCCGTCCAGGCCCCATCGGTACGCCGAGCCGTGCTCACCGGGCAGCCACCAGAGGCGGTGGTCGTCGATGGCCATCGCGTCGATCGAGCTGCTCGCCTCCTGCCAGTAGCCCGGCACCCGGTACGACGCTCGGAACGGACCGCCGGTCCACAGTGGCAGCGAGGCGACCACGAGCGTCACCGCAGCGAGCTGCGCGGCGATCGTCCGCGCACTCGGGACGAGGAGCCGAGTCGTGGCGACCCAGTGCGCGAGCCCCCCGATGAGGAGCGCAAGGCCGAGCGCGATCAGCGGACCGAGCTTGACGGTCGTGCGCAGCGCGATGGCGCCGGGGACGTTCTCGAACGCCCATACCAGCCCGCGCCCGAACAGACTCGGCGCGTCCGGCGGGTGCCCGGAGACGGCGACGGGCACGGCGAGGGCGAGGAGCAGCACGCCGAGGATCCGGGCACGCGACCTCGTCAGGAGCGCGCCTGCGGTGGCGGCGACCGGGAGCAGGAAGCTCGCCACGACCACCATCGGGCGCAGGACCAGGTCCGCGGCGTTGGGCACCCACAGCCGCCCGCCATCGCGGCCATAGGTCGGCCAGCTTCCCATGAGCCGCATGACCTCCGCGAAGGACGTCGTCGCGGTGATGCTCTCGACGGACTCCGTCCCCGCGGCGATCGTCGACGCCGACGCCAGGGCCGAGAGCGCGGGCACGAGCCAGTACAAGGACACGGCGAGCAGCAGTGGTACGAGGCGGAGCACGATGCCCGCGGCCTCCCTCGGGCTGAGCTCGCGACGAACGAGACCGGCGCCGAGCACGGCAGGCACGCCGAGGAGCTGCATGAGTGCGGCGACGCCCGCGTTCTGCCCGCCCATCCCGGCGAACGCGAGTGCGGCCAGCGCCGGACCTCGCCACGACCGGGGTGCGGCGATCGCCGACCGCAGTGCCAGTACGAACCAGGGCAGGAACGCGTACGGCATCAGGATCGGCAGCGTGGCGGCATCCGTGACGATGTAGGGATTGGCGACGTACACGAAGGTCGCGACCACCGCGGCGACCTGGCTGGCATCGAGCCGGCGTACCAGCGTGAACGTGCCCGCGCCCGCGACGAGCAGGAGCAGCATGCGCAGGAGGCGGGTGACGAGCCACGGCGGGACACCGACGGTGCGCAGGCCGAGGGAGACGAGATCAGCCGGGATCAGCCCCGCATCGAAGTGTGGCTGGCCCAGGTATGGGCTCGGCCGCCAGGCACTCGCGTCGACCTGCAGCGTCCGCGCCGGGGCGAGGTAGACCTCGGGCTTGGTGTCCGGCGTGAACGAGCCCGCGTCGGTCGCGATCAAGGCGGTGCCGAGCGCGACCGCGAGCAGCAGCAGCGGGACCGCGGCCAGGACGCGCGCCCTCACGGTGCCGCCCGCCCGGAGCGCTCGAGCACGACCGTCACCGCGAGCAGGGCCGTGCTGACGCCGAGGGCCGCGGTCACGACCTGGCCGACGGTCGCGTTCGCGACGGTGCTGAGCAGTGCGACGAGGACGATGACGGCGGCGGCGATCGCACCAGCGATGCGACGGTCGTCGCGCGCGACCCTCGCCAGCACCAACAACTGCAGCGAAGCCAGCACGGTGCCCAGCGCGGCGAAGAGCCACAGGATCGGGCCGAGGGCGACGTAGTCGCCTCCGAACAGCAGCGTCGAGAGCCGCTCTCCGCCCACGGCGACGACCAGCACGACGGCGGCGCTCACGCTGACGATCGCGGCACTCGAGGCGAGGATGGTGCGACCGGACTCATGACGCGAGGTGGCGGCCGCCAGCCGCGGGAACGCGATGACGGAGACGAACTGCGGCGCCCAGAACACCACCTTGGCGAGCGTCGCCCCGGCCGCGTAGATGCCCGACTGCTGGGCGCTGAGGTGGTGGCGCGCGAGCAGCATGTCGATGTTCGCGAGGACCATGAGCCCGGCCACGGCGAGGCTGGTCGACGCGATCTCCTGCCAGCCGGGGCCCAGCGTCACTGCGGCCCCCAGCTCGCCGTCGATGCCGTGGTCCGCGACCACCGCGACCCCGAGCACCGCGCCCGCGACCGCGGCGACCGTCAGTCCCGCGAGCGCACCGGTGAGGCCGTATCCGGCCGCGATCCCGGCGAGCCCGAAACCCAGCTTGGTCACGCCGGAGACGACGAGCAGCACCGCCAGGGCCCGGAAGCGGCTTCTGCCCTGCAACACCCCGTGCGCGGCGGCCTGAACCGGCTGCGGGACGAGTACCGCGCCTGCGAGGGCGATCTGGCCGGCGGACTCGAGGCGGAGATAGTCGGCCAGCGGGAGGGCGGCCACGAGCGCCGCACCGCCGAGGACACCACCCAGGACCAGGCCGCGGCGACGCGCCAGCCGCCAGAGTCCTGCCTGGGCGGACGGCCCCTCGATGGCGACGTGACGCGCCACCGTCATCTGCAGTGCGAGCGCCGGCACCGACGCGATGAGCAGCAGCGCCAGCAACGACCCGAAGGCGCCGAAGGTCCCGGGCGCGAGCAGCCGGGCCGCCATGAGTGACAGGAGATAGGTCGCCCCGGACCCGACCACCATGGCCGCGGCGAGCGCGACGCCGGAAACGGCGAGTCCGGCCGCATCGCGTTGCCCAGCTGCTCCCGTCGAGACAGACGTAGGGGCCCTCCTGCCTGGCGCGAGCGGCCGAGGCGTGATCGACGGCCCGTGTGAGGGCCAGTGTAGGCTCGACCCCCCATCTGGGCCGGGAGCAGGAGGAGCCCACGGCACACGTCGTCGTCACGGGTTGTGGGCGTTCCGGAACGGCCTTCGCGGCGCGTCTGCTGCGCGACCTGGGGCTCCGTGTCGGGCACGAGGCCGTGTTCGGCCCCCATCTGCAGGCGTTCGATGGCTTCGGCGGGCGCGACGGGGACGTGAGCTGGCTGGCCGCGCCGTTCCTGCGCGACCTCCCGCCGGACGTCGTCATCGTGCACCAGGTTCGCGACCCCCTGGCCGTCGTCCGCTCGTTCAGCGGGATCCGGTTCTTCGTGGACCCGGGGCATCCGCGCCTGCATGCCGACCAGGCGTGGGCCGAGGCGAAGTGGCTCGCCCGCCGGGCCGCAAGGGCGCTACGGCTCCGCTCCGACACCGGGCCCACCGCCCGCCCCTTCGCGGCGTACCGCCGCTTCCTCGACCGGTGGGCACCCGAGGTGCTGGCCGAGCCGACCCCGCTCGATCGTGCGCTGCGGTACTGGCTGTCGTGGAACGACATGATCGAGGCCGCTGACCGTGCTCCCGCGGCCGTCCGCATCGAGGCAGCCGGCCCTGCGCACTGGTCCGCCGTCCTCGACGCCGCGGGGCGTCCCGCGTCGCCGGCGACGATCGAGGCCGCGCTCGCATCGACAGGGACAGCAACGAACACGCGCCGACGCGACGAAGGCGTCACCTGGGACGCCATCCTCGCCCGGCCACTCGGATCGCGCGTACGGGAACGAGCCGCCGGCTACGGCTACGAGACGCCGTGAGGGTGCGCGCGTAGTTGCTGACAACGGGTACGGGCACGCGTACGCTCGGCGACGTGCCCATGGTGAGGGGGTCCCGGGCGAGTCAGCCGCGTCCAGGGAGACGGACCATGCGAGGCAAGACCGCAACAGTCCTCATCGTGCTCGGCATGACGTTCGTCCTGCTGGCCGTGATGCTCAAGGTGTACGCGCAGCCGCGGCTGGCGAAGGCACCGATCGACCAGTACTCCCAGACGGTCGCCGTCGGCACGGGGACGTACTTCAGCTTCGCCACCCTCTCGGTCGTCGAGGACACCACGCTGCGCAGCACGACGACGACCCGCGCGGACCAGGCCGTCAGCGACTCGAAGGTGGCGGTCTACGACCAGTTCTCGGTCATCGAGGACACGGGCGCGGCCCAGGGCGTCGTGACCGCGTCCACCGCCCGCATCCCGTTCGACCGCCAGACGGGTGAGCCGGTCGACTGCTGCGAGGCCTCGGCGGCGTTCGAGGGCTTCTCCGTGAAGTTCCCGTTCGGCACCGAGCCCCGCGACTACCTCTGGTGGGACGGGACGGTGGGTCAGGCGCTGCCCGTGACCTACGCGGGCGAGGAGGACCTGGACGGCCTGCCCGTCTACCGGTTCGTGCAGACCGTCGAGCCGACCGTGATCGAGACGCTCGAGGTCCCACCCGGCCTGATCGGCGCGTCCGGTGACGACCCCGTGCAGGTCAACCGCGTCTACGCGAACGAGAAGTACTTCCTCGTCGAGCCAGTGACCGGAGCCATCATCGACGGCGGCCAGCAGGTGCTCCAGACCGTGCAGACGCTCGATGGCGAGGACGTCCTGACGTTCGCCGACTTCGACCTCGCGCTCGATGACGCGACCCTCGCCGACAACATCGCGACCGGCAAGACGCTCAGCTCGCTCCTCCGCCTCGTCGACTCCACGCTGCCGATCGGACTCTCGGTCCTCGGGCTCCTCATGCTGGTCGCCGGGATCACCATGAAGGCCCGTGCCCCCCAGCTCGAGGCGCCCATGGCCCCCGCGCACGTGTGAGCGACGCTGCTCCGGGGGGAGGTCGGCGCGGCGACCGCATCGGCGCGCTGACCGGGTTGGCGGTCGCCCTCGTGGTCCTCGGGCCGCTGCTGCGTCCCGGCTACGTCCTCGTCCGCGACATGGTCTTCGTTGCGGACTGGCCGCTGCGGGGTGAGCTGCTGGGGCTGTCCGCGGGCCTCCCGCGGGCCGTGCCGAGCGACGCGGTCGTCGCCCTCCTGAGCCAGGCCATCCCGGGCGACGTCGTGCAGAAGCTCGTCCTGGCAGCGGCCCTGGCCGGGGCAACCTCGGGTGCCGCGCGCCTCAGCCGCGCGCAGCACCCGGCGTCTGCCGTTGGCGCTGGCCTGCTCTACGCGTGGTCGGCCTGGGTCTTCGAACGGTTGATGCTCGGGCACTGGCCGCTGCTGCTCGCGTACGCCGTCCTGCCGTGGGCGGTCGACGCGGCGATCGAGGTGCGGGAGGGACGGGGGTCGGAGCGACGACTGCTCGCCTGGGTGGTCGTCGCAGCGATCGCCGGCGCCCCCGGTCTCCTGCTGTGTGTGGGACCGGTGGCCGCGGTCCTGCTCTGGGGTCGGCCACGGGCCACGGCGCCGATGATCCGCGTCTCCGCCGCGACACTGCTCGCGAGCCTGCCCTGGGCGGTGCCGACCCTGCTCCACCCCGGCGGGGTGCCGAGCAGACCGGACGGCGTCGCCGCCTTCGCGAGCGCCGCACACACGCCCTTCGGCACGCTCGGCAGCCTCCTGACGCTCGGGGGCACGTGGAACCGACTGGCAGCACCGCCGGAACGCTGGACCCTCCTCCTCGGGGGGCTCGCCCTGCTCGTCGCCGTCGTCGGACTGGTGGGGTTCCTGCGATTCCTCGGTGACAAGGCCTCCTCCCCCGCATGGCGCGGCCTCGGCGTTGCCGGTGCCACCGGGCTGGGCCTCGCGATGTGGACGGCCGTGCCCGGCCTCGATGCGCTGGCAGCCGAGCTCGTGGGTCGCGTCCCGGGCGCAGGCATCCTGCGTGACGCACACAAGTTCGTCGCGCCGTTGGGGCTCGTCGAGGCGGTCGGGTTCGCGGCGGTGATCGATCGCCTGGCGGCCCGGGCGACCGACCGAACCCAGGCAACGATCATCGCGAGCGGGATGGCCGTGCTCCCGCTGGCGACGCTGCCCGGCCTGATGCTCGGCCTGGGCGGTCGGCTCGAGGCGGTGCCCTACCCGCCGGACTGGTTCGAGGCCCGCGACGTGATGGCTGCGGACGAGGCGACGGGCGACATCCTCGTGTTCCCGTGGACGCTCTACCAGGTGCTGCCCTGGAACCCGCAGCAGGCGGTGCTCTCCCCCGCGCAACGGTTCTTCGACCGGCGGGCGATCCTCAACGACGACCTCGAGGTCGGCGACGTCACGCTGGTGGGCGAGCACCCGGCCGCCGCCATCGCGAGCGACCTCGCGACCTCGGACCGCCCGCTCGCACCCGAGCTCGCAGCGGTCGGGGCGCGCTACGTGCTGGTCCTGCGCGACGACGCCATCGCACCGGAGCGTCTCGCCGGGCTGGAGCTCGCGGTGGACGGGCCGACACTGCGGCTGTTCCGCGGCACCCCCGCCGAGCCGGCACGACTCGGGCAGCCGGCCGCACTCCCGGTCATCGTCGCGGACCTCGTCGCGCTTCTGGGCCTCGCGGTGCTGGTCGCACGACCTGTACGGAGCCCTGTCCAGAGCGTGACCCGGCAGGTACGCTCAGCAACGGACGACGTGGGAGTCACCTGATGAGTTCGGTCACACCCGGCTGGGTCCCGACCTGGCTGCCAGCCTGGCTCGCCCCGGTCTTCCCGGCGCTCGTGGCCGCCTTCGGCTTCGGCCTGGTCGTGTCGTTCCTCATCTCCTTCGGCATCGTCGCAAGCCAGAACCCCGGCGACATCTCCGGCCAGCCGCTGCAGGTGTACGGCTCCCGCTGACCTCCGCCGCCTCGTTCAGCTGACCGTGAGCTCCCCCGGCAGCGGGAACCAGCGAAGCGCCTCGAAGTCGGCCGTGTAGACCGCGGCGTCGCGCTCGGAGGGCGGCACGGCGTGGCTCGCCCCGTCGAGGATCTGGCGAGCGGCGAGCAGGTACTGCCCGAGGTCCGACACGGGCGCGGTGCGGCGCCGCTTCGGGAAGGCCATGCGCCCGGACTCGTAGGTGACCTCGTGCAGTGACGCGGGCGGGTCGGCGATCCCCAGTCGGTGCTTCCAGAGGCCGGTGAGCGGGTCGAAGTCGTACTCGTCGAGGAGCTTCCAGCCCTCGTTCGCCACGAGGTGCACCGCGTCGAGGACGAACCGGAAGACGTCCTCGCTGATGAAGTAGTTGAAGTTCACGCGGACCCAGCCGGGCTTGATGCCCTCGCAGCCGCGGGTGATCTCCCGCTCGAACTCGTGGGAGGTGTCGAGGTCGATGCCGAGCAGCCGGTGCCCGTACGGGCCCGCGCACGAGCAGCCCCCGCGCGACTGGATCCCGAAGAGGTCGTTGAGCAGCGCCACGACGAAGTTGTGGTGGAGGTAGCGGCCGTCGGCCAGCCGCACGACGAAGCTCACGATCGACAGGCGATCCGCGTCGTGGCTGCCGAGCACGTCGATGTGGGGGTTGGACTCCCACGACGAGATGGCGCGCCGGATGAACGACTCCTCGTGCTCGCGGATGACGTCGAGCCCCACCGCCTCCTTGAGCTGGAAGACCAGCCCGCAACGGATCGCCTCGATGATGGCCGGCGTGCCGCCCTCCTCACGGTGCTCGACGTCG